>NZ_JAMAUS010000050.1:0-481 GCF_023714195.1 Brevibacillus sp. MER 51
GCCTCACCGAGCTCGCCCCGTGGGACGTCGCGTACGCGGCCGAAAAACTCCGCCAGCAGCGCTATGCGTTCTCGGAAAACGAGGTCAAGCAGTACTTCCCGGAACCGGCCGCGCTGAAGGGCCTGTTCACCGTCACCGAAACGCTGTTCGGCGTGCGGATCAAGCCGGACGACGCGCCGGTGTGGCACAAGGACGTGCGCTTCTTCCGCGTCGAGAACCGCGACGGCTCGCTCGTCGCGCAGTTCTACCTCGACCTGTACGCACGCGAAGGCAAGCGCGGCGGCGCGTGGATGGACGACGCGCGGTCGCGCGCGAAGCGCGGCGGCGACGTGCAGACGCCCGTTGCGTACCTGACCTGCAACTTCTCCGCGCCGGTCGGCGGCAAACCCGCATGCTTCACGCACGATGAAGTCATCACGCTGTTCCATGAATTCGGCCACGGGCTGCACCACATGCTCACGCGCGTCGACGAGCTCGGCGT
>NZ_JAMAUS010000051.1:0-479 GCF_023714195.1 Brevibacillus sp. MER 51
GCGTCGGAGCCTGTTCGTCAAGCATCAGCTGGCGGGCGGCGCGGCGGAAGACGTCATCCCGCATGCAGTCGCTAATGTGCGCATGCCCTGCCAGATAGCCAAGCCAGGCGAGGAAAGAGTGGCTGCCGTTGAGCATCCGCAGCTTCATTTGCTCCCAGGGCAACACGTCATCGGTCATCTGCACGCCCGCCGTCTCCCAGGCGGGTCGCCCGGCGACAAAGTGATCTTCGACCACCCACTGAATGAAGGGTTCGCAACTGATGGCGCAGGGATCGTCGACCCCCAGCACGGCGGCGATTTCCGCCAGCGACTCCGGTGTGGCCGCGGGAACAATGCGATCCACCATGGTGCCCGGGAAGCTGACGTTGTCGGCGATCCAGTCCGCCAGCGCCGGGCTGCGTTTTTCCGCCATGCCGAGGACGGCATTTTTTACCACGTGACCGTTGTCGGGGATATTATCGCAGGAGAGCACGGTAAAG
>NZ_JAMAUS010000052.1:0-466 GCF_023714195.1 Brevibacillus sp. MER 51
GTCGCGGTGAACGCGAGCGTCGTCGCATGCAGCATCAGGATCACTTCGTTGCTGTAGCTCGGCAGCGAGCGGCGCAGCGCGGACGGCAGGATGATGCGCTTATAGAGCTTGAAGCGCGACATCCCATAGGCCATCCCGGCTTCGATCTCGCCGGACGACGTCGCCTTGATCGCGCCCGCGAAGATCTCCGTCGCATACGCGCATTCGTTCAGCACGAACGCGAGCAGCGTGCAGTTCATCGCGTTGCGGAAGAACGTGTCGAGCAGCACGTGGTCGTGCACGACCTGCAGGCTGTAGATGCCCGTGTAGCACATCAGCAGCTGCACGTAGAGCGGCGTGCCGCGGAACACGTACGTATAGAGCCACACGGGGCCCGAGATCCAGCGGTTCGACGACGCCCGCGCGATCGCGAGCGGCACGGCGAGCGCGAAACCGAACGCGATCGACACGACCAGCAGCCACAGCG
>NZ_JAMAUS010000053.1:0-464 GCF_023714195.1 Brevibacillus sp. MER 51
TAACGATATCATCTTCTTTTAAAAAATATCTTTCTAATAAATCGGTATTATTATTCCAATATTTTTCACTATCCCATCTAAGATTACCTATCGTTACATTTTCGCCTCTAACTACTCTTAATTTACCATTGAACTCATATTCATCGCTCTTGAATGGAAAACCAGTTATTATATTTGAGCAATCTCCTAATTTAACTTCTTTCCAATTACAATTCTCCATAATTCCCCCTTTTTATTTTACTCAATACATCCTTACACAAGCTATCCATCCTCGAAAAACCAAACCATTTCTTCCCCAAATCTTTTAGCGAAGCGCCAATGTGGTACAACTCCTTTTCATCAATGATTAAAAAGCGGTCGTGGCTTTGTTTGAATAAATGGATACCTATTGCTGGATACTGCTGATTATGTTTCTGCAGATCCAAGCGCAGCTGTTGGCTAATAGTTGCCGTATAGATATTGGC
>NZ_JAMAUS010000054.1:0-464 GCF_023714195.1 Brevibacillus sp. MER 51
CGTTTTATGAAGATGGTCCAACGACGGGAAATTGGGTGTATTATTTGGTGTTATTCCTTTCTGCAGCAGGGTTTGTATATTATCTGTTCAGGCTATGGCGAAAGCCTTTAAACCAATAATATCAAGCAAAACACTACTTCTCATTCGGATTCAGAATAACCGGTGTGTTGCCTCTGCCCATGATAATGATTTTTGCATTTTGCGATTTAGCAATTTCCAACTGCGCCTTGATGCTTTCGTATTGCAACTGACGCTCGGTTAAACTTTCACTGATGATGCGTTGGTAATCGGCAATGCCTTGGGCTTCCACACGCTTGCGTTCTGCTTCCTGCCGTTCTTTTTGCAGCACAAACTGCATTTTTTGAGCTTCCTGCTCTGCATTAATTTTTTGTTCTATCGTAGCTCTCACGCTGGCAGGCAGCGTTATGTTGCGCACAAGCAAATTTTCCAGCAACAAACCACGT
>NZ_JAMAUS010000055.1:0-464 GCF_023714195.1 Brevibacillus sp. MER 51
TCATGAAAGTGTCAGCACACAGCCACAAAATCGCCGGCACAAAAATCAGCATGGCATTAAAATGCCGTTTGGCAAGAATCAATCCTGCCACCAACATCACCATCGGCCACACCAAATAACTGATCAGCCCTTGTGGATTAAAATGGGTGGCATCTTCAGCAACGAGCCACGAAAACAGCAAATTACTTGCCAGTGCCGTCAATCCAAACAACAAAAATTGCCATACGGTGGGCTTGACCCAATAAAACGCACGTTTTGAACCTATTAGCATGTGACCCGTGGCACGGATATTGGCGATGACGTTATGAGAAAAACGTTTGAGCGGGGTTAAATCAAGATCGGTAAGAGAAGTTGGCAAAATATCCACACTGTTGAAAGGCTGATTCTAAATCGGTAGGAGGGTAGTGATAAAATGATAATACAAAATAGCGATGGGGTGTTAACAACTTTATCAATCATTCGTG
>NZ_JAMAUS010000056.1:0-462 GCF_023714195.1 Brevibacillus sp. MER 51
CTTCCTGCTCTCTCATGGCCATTACGCTATCGCTTATTATGCCGCGCTGCTGGAGGCGGGCATTATCCCGGAAGCCGAACTGGAAACCTACGGCTCCGACGACAGCCGCCTGCCGATGTCCGGCATGGCGACCTACACCCCGGGGATGGAGATGTCCGGCGGCTCGCTGGGGCAGGGGCTGTCTATCGCCGTCGGCATGGCGCTCGGGCTGCGGCAGAAACAGAGTAAGGCCTGGGTCTACAACTCCATGTCCGATGGGGAGCTGGACGAAGGGTCGACCTGGGAGGCGGCGATGTCGGCGGCTCACTATGGCCTGAGCAACCTGATTAACCTTGTCGATGTCAACAAACAGCAGGCTGACGGCGATTCACGCAAAATCCTCGGCTTTGAGCCGCTGCAGGATAAATGGGCCGCCTTCGGCTGGTACGTACAGCGCGTGGACGGTAACGATCTGCCGGCGGT
>NZ_JAMAUS010000057.1:0-458 GCF_023714195.1 Brevibacillus sp. MER 51
GCTCAACGTATTCGGCAATCATGCCATCCGGATGCCGAACCAGCATGTTCCAGCCGGTGGGCACGGCCTTCACCGGGTTGATAATCGTTGCCCCGGTGGAAGGCAGATGTTTCTCCCAGGCGGTAATGTCGTTTACCAGGAAAGTGGCCTCGGTGGCGCGAAACGGAGCCAGGCTTTGCTCGGTTCCGCCAATTAAAAGCACGGAACCCACCTGCGCCAGTTTGAGATCGTATTCGGGATAGTCAAAACGTAACCTTGCCTTTTGCGAAATGAGATGTTCATAAAACGAAACGGTTTCTTCAAAGCGGGCAATCAGCACGCATCGACGGATCAGGATATTAAGGACTTTCATTATATCTCCTTCGCCATTTTCTCAGAGATAGCGTAGCAGCACTGAGGTGGAATGTAAGGCTCAAGTAGCAGAAGAGCGTGACGTATAGTTGTGGCCTGCGTATAAG
>NZ_JAMAUS010000058.1:0-456 GCF_023714195.1 Brevibacillus sp. MER 51
TCTCCAACCCTAGATAATTTAAATAGTGAAAACGAAATAAAAAAATTCTTTTTTGAAACTAACCATTTAATTCGTTGGAAGAAAAATCTAAATGATTATCGAGATTTAAACACTAGGTATGTCAAACTTGCCGATATAATTTCATTTAAAGACAACAACTTAACCCTAGATTTATTTGCGAAAGTCTATTTTAAATTGGCATTTTTAGGTTTAGATGAAAAGTCAGCCTTTAATAATGAACTTTTATCAGGCGAAAATTTATACAAATTTATTGAGTTGAAAGATTTACTGGTAAATCCACCTAAGATAACAGAAGTTTTGGCTAGACTTAAAACAGATTATGGTATTGAGTTAAAAAATAGAGCAGAGGTTCAAGAATATTTTGAAGATGAGAGAATTAAGAAGTTCAATGCTTTAATTGATGAAAAGTTTACGATTGAAAATATCATTGATTTT
>NZ_JAMAUS010000059.1:0-452 GCF_023714195.1 Brevibacillus sp. MER 51
GCGCATCGGCGGCGGGGTGATGTGGCTGGTGGTTATCGGCCTGACATGGGGCGTGGCCTGGGGCGTACTGGCGCTGGCGCACGGGATCCACCCCTGGCTTGGATGGCTGGTGGAAGTGTGGATGATCTTCACCGCGCTGGCGGGACGCTGTCTGGCACAGTCGGCGATGGCGGTGGCCCGGCCGCTGCGGGCCGGAGATCTCGCCGAAAGCCGGCATAAGCTCTCCTGGATTGTCGGGCGCGATACCTCTCAGCTCCAGCCAGCGCAGATCAACCGTGCGGTGGTGGAGACCGTGGCGGAGAACACGGTGGATGGCATTATCGCGCCGCTCTTTTTCCTGCTCCTCGGCGGCGCGCCGCTGGCCATGGCCTATAAAGCGGTCAACACCCTCGATTCCATGGTCGGCTATAAACACGAAAAATACCGGGCGATCGGCATGGTCAGCGCTCGTT
>NZ_JAMAUS010000005.1:0-399534 GCF_023714195.1 Brevibacillus sp. MER 51
GACTTCATGTTTTTCTCTTTGATCCACTGCTTGATCTGCTCTTTTGACATCATAAAAATCTCCCAACCTTTCTAAGACTAATTGTAGTTTAGAGGTTGAGAGTTTACACAGAATATTTTACAGACTCGGAAATTTTGATTTCGAATTTTCAGCCTGAATAATTGTTACTTTTATAAAATCGTTTGAAGTTTAAAAAGAAAATGTCCCTTACTATTGAAGGGACATTTTACTATTTGTTATAAAACCATTAATTATTCCAATATTTTAAAGGAGTTTGTCACTTTATCGATTGTCGAAGCGTATTTGGCAAGATCTCCATCCTGGCATGCAAATCCTATTGCATAGCCCGTTTTACCTTTTGCCACAACAGTCAATCTAAGAGCTATATTTACATTCTCTCTTTTTCCTTTCAATAAGATCTCAAGAGCTGAAAGGCCATTTACAGTTAGATTAGAAGTGTTTTGCACTTCAAGCCAAGGAGACCGTTTCTTCATTGTCTCAATAATTTCATTCTTATAGGTTTCCATGGGCGCCCGAGCTTCATCAGGCAACGAAGTCGACATTACCATAATATGTTCTGAAATAAAGTCTTCTTCACTCTCCTTTGGGGAGTTAAACGCAACACTACCGTCATTTGAATCTTCAACAACCGCCCAATCAATTGGGTAAGATATCGAAAACTTATTATTTTTATATTCTTTGAATTCAGTTGCCTTAACTGTTTCGTTTGTTTGGGAGCAACCTAACAGAAAACTCACCACAAAAAAACATTGAATCATGATTCTTAGATGATGTGGCATGTTCATTTTTATCCTCCAGAAAGTCAGTATTCGTTTACGATGATAATTATTTTAACAACTTCACTTGAAATGAAAGCTGGCAATTACCATTCTTTTTATTTTAAAGTACCACCTTGGGTTCTATATGCGTTAGCTCGTTCATGCGCTTCGTCTTGAGCCTTTTCTCGTTTTGCTTTATCTTTGATTTTTTCTGCCTCTCTATATTTTTCTTTTTGTATTTTTTCATTCAATTCTTTAATACGATCTATACTTGTCTCTCTACTTAACATACCGCCTTTTTCTCGTGCATCTTTAGCAACTGCTTTTGCTTTTTCCTTTCCATCTTTATCACCTATTCGGTTAGCGGCTTCCCAATCTACCTTTGCTTTTAGTATACGATCATTTTGATACGTTACATTATTTATATACTTATCAATCGCTTGTTTTTCCTTATATGTAAAGTCACGATAAGTTTTTTTATTACTTTGAGTTATATATTCATTAATTTTTTTACCTGACTCTTTAACTCGGCCTTTCTCTCTCTCAACATACTCGGCGAATCCTGGTGATACTCCAATCTTTGAATCTACAAGCGAAAGTACATGTATGCCGGATTATTTTGTATAATGGGGATGATATGGCTCGATTGCACTATCCATACTTATCGTAAAGCGAGGATTTTCACCATGAAGAAAAAACTTGTACTGGTTCTAGATGTTGAAATAGCAGACAAAGCTGATATGCAGCAACTGGCCGATTCGATGTCCACAGCAATCCAATCCGTGGAAGGGATTGCCTTGCAGGATCTGGTTATGTTTGATAACGATGAAAACAACGCTGACAAGCTAATTGCGAACATAAAAAAAGAAATGGCCTAAAAAGGAGAACAGTCTGGTGTTTCTCGTTTATGTTCTGGCTTACTTGATCGTTGCTCTCCTTTATGGATTTTGGACGATGAAAAGCCAACAGCTCTGGATTCGACTAACAGGAAATTCCATCGTTCACCTATTTATTGCTGCAATCGTGAGTCTTGGTTACTTTTTTGTGTAAAGAAGTGGCTATGACCTGTAATGGGAGATGAGTGTATGGATTATCAAAAATTGAGTAAAGAACTGTCCTATGCGCTTCGTCATGCCCCCCATGAATATGAACTTGAATTAGACGAACAAGGATGGGTACCTATCAAGCAATTGCTTATGGCCCTTCATGAACAGCGCAAGTGGCGAGGGGTTACCGAAGAAGATCTACATACGATGATTACGTTATCAGAAAAAAAGCGCCATGAGATCAATCAAGGTAAAATTCGCGCACTCTATGGACATTCAGTGCCGCAAAAGGTTCAAAAGGAAGAAAAAGAACCGCCTGCATATCTTTTTCACGGCACGCCGCAAAGATTCCTTAATTCTATTTTGGCAAGCGGACTTGTTCCCAAAGGAAGACAGTATGTGCATCTGTCTGAAGACGTCCAAACAGCACAGCAGGTTGGGAAAAGACGAGACGATCATCCGGTACTTTTACGAATCGATGCGAGACAAGCTTGGCAAGATGGTGTGAAGTTTTACCATGGAAATGAGCTCGTTTGGTTAGCAGATCATGTACAAAAAGAGTATATCTCTGTCTATCAGAAGTAGCTCGATTTGCTCGAGAGGAAGCACACAGCATGGGAAAGACTCGCAGTCGAACGCGGGTCTTTTTTGTACCAATGAGCATAGTAAGGAGGTGAAAGTGGTATGGATTTGTTGTTTGCTTTTCTACTGTTGACAGGACTTTTTGCAATCTACGACGCGATTCGGAGGCTGAACCAGAACATCGTAACGCAAGTGGATCAAAACCAACGGATCATTGAACTCCTGAATGAATTGAAGAGAAAGCAGTGAGGTAAAGGGTGAATGAGCGTGAGTGCGTAGTTGTCACGATGGAGTATCCATGGTAAGACGGCTAGATATTTTGGAATCAGGACGGAGATAACAAAAACCGCCGTATTGTATTTGTCTTGTTCGTAGTCAATATGTGGCCTTGATCATAAGTCCAGGACCAGCAATTATCGTTTTCCCCATCGTATTCAAAGGGTTTCAGCAATCATACCCGTTCTAAATCGTTGATAAAGTGATGAGGTCCAGGTCGCTGTAAAAGGAAATGCGTTCAGAAATTTTCAATCCAGTTCACCTTCGATTTTACGCTTTTTCATAAAGATAAAGAATACCGTCGTCGATCGACCAACTACATAATGAACGCCTCCAATCGCTTGTTTGCGAAGGTAAGTATTTTTCGAGGTCATTTACGATTTTTTCCCAATTTTTATCACTATCATTAATCTCGATGAACTCGCCGAATACCAAGTCAAAAACGAGATAACCCATTTCATACTCAATGCAATCGATTTTATAGTAAGAAACACTGTACACTTCGTCCCAGTCGATCTGAACAGGTTCAGCATGTTCGTAGTGGATGGAAATTTGATGGGGATCAACAGTGAAATTCAAATAGAACCAACTCCTTAGCTGTTTAATTGAAGTATACCTGCTGGAGTGAAAGTTTTCCAGAAAGGTGTGGGGAGCTGGTGGAACTAATAGACCAACTATTTTGGGCTAGATGATCATCAACCTTGGATCCTTGATTGGCATATTGAGAGCAGACAGAAAGTTATTAAGTGATGAGTGTCTAGTGGGCTTTTTAATAAATGTTCACTAAAATCGGCAGCTCATTAGAAAAGGGGAAGTGTTGATGAGTACGTTAGAAAAAGCGATTGTAATTGCAACCAATGCACATACTGGACAACTTGATAAAGGTGGAAATCCTTACATACTTCATCCATTAAGGATAATGATGAAGATGCCAAGCAAGGAATCGATGATCGTTGCCGTCCTCCATGATGTACTGGAAGACACAGAGGTAACGAAAGAAGATTTATTTCAAGCGGGGTTTTCAAATGAGATTGTCGAGGCTGTATTAGCTGTTACCAGAGATGAAGACGAAACTTATATGGAATTTGTCAAAAGAGCAAAACGCAACCCGATAGCAAGGCTTGTTAAATTAGCAGATCTGGAAGATAATTGTGACTTGAGCCGTATTCCAGATCCAAAACCAAAAGACCATGAGCGGTTGTTGCTTTACAAAGAAGCCATTAAAGAATTGCTCTCGACATAAACGTTTAGGCAAAAGCTCCAATTTACTTGCCCACCCCCTCTATCTTTTCCTACCCTATAACCAGAGGGGGAGAGAACATGTACGCATGCAGTTATTCCGGCACGGTGCTCGGCATAGACGGAATGGTCGTCACTGTAGAAACAGACATAGCAAATGGTTTGCCTCAATTCGATTTGGTCGGACTGGGCGGTTCAGCAGTAAAAGAAGCGAGAGATCGTGTTCGTGCTGCCTTGCGCAACGCAGGCTACGACTACCCAATGCAGCGGATCACTGTCAACCTGGCACCAGCAGACCAGCGCAAGGAAGGTTCAGGCTTTGACCTTGCTATTGCCTTTGGAATTTTACTAGCCTCGAAGCAAATGCTCCCTAGACCAGAGAGAATCCTTGTTCTAGGAGAGTTGGCATTAGATGGTTCTCTTCGCCCTGTAACGGGTGTACTCCCCATCCTGCTAGAAGCTAAAAATGCAGGATTTACTCACGTGATTCTCCCCAAACAAAATGCAGCGGAAGCACGGCTCGTCGACATTAGCGTATTGGCTGCGAGTAATCTGGAAGAGGCCGTGAACTATTGGAAAGAAGGACTTCATAGTAAAAACTCAGGCTATATTTCTCCCGAATCAGAGATAGGCAAGACAACTGCAAGCCAGCTACCCCCGGACTTTGCCAATGTTTACGGTCAGCAATTTGTAAAACGTGGCTTGGAGATTGCAGCAGCTGGGTTTCATAATGTGATATTGGTGGGGCCCCCAGGTTCAGGGAAAACTCTTTTAGCCACTTGCCTACCTGGTATCATGCCGAACATGACTATTCATGAATCGTACGAAGTGACGAAAATATACAGTATTGCTGGTCAATTAAAGCGGGAGAGTGGGCTTGTCGAGGAGAGACCTTTTCGTTCCCCGCACCATACGATTACCGCTACAGCCCTAATTGGCGGCGGTGCGCAAATCCCACGTCCCGGAGAGTGTAGCTTGTCTCACGGTGGGATTCTCTTTCTGGATGAGATGCCAGAGTTTTCTCGGCATGTATTAGAGGTACTGCGTCAGCCGCTTGAATCAGGGGTTGTCACGATTGGACGATCTAAGCAGGTTTTTACCTTTCCTGCTCGGTTTCTGTTAATCGGTTCGTGCAATCCTTGAGGTTGAAGATAATACCCTTGGAATATCATTTAAAAAGGAAACACCGTACTCCCCTTTTATGGACATCGAAGATGATAGTCCTGGTGGCCGTCTTAGAGCAGCACGTACAGCAAAACAAATGTACTTGGTTGATCTTGCCGCTGCCACAGGATTGTGTACAAGAACAATTGGATTAGCAGAAGCTAATAAATTGAAAGTTTCCCCTCCTAGCCTAAGACGACTTTCCAAAGTGCTTGGTGTATCAGTTGCTTTTCTCGGTTGTTTTGAGAAACTGCCGGAATCAAGTTTAGGGGAACGTATTATTAAAGCTCGATTGTACTATGGGTACACAAAGAGAGAATTTGCTGCGCTTTTAGGTATAAGTGAACGCACTCTATACGAATGGGAACATGACCGTAAGATTCCACCCCCGACACCCTTAAATGACCTATCGAAGTATTTGGATATAATAATGAAGAAATAGAATAAAGCGGCCCTACTGAAATTTGAAGGGCCGCTTTATTTTTGCAAATAAATCTTTTAACCTTTCTGAACTTGATAGGTACTAAACGAAGAACCGACTTAGTAAAATTGACTCCTCACGGAACAAAAGTTGAATCTTAGTCAAATAAAGAATTTGCATCGTGTACCCGCAGATTCCTAATACGAATCACAGTAAAAAACCCGTCTCCTCAAAACAGGGGCGGGTTAGCTATTTCTTGAACACATTCTGGCATGTCGTTCTTTGGACTGCCAACCATTGCTGGAACAGGGTAGGCTTTCATCTGTTCGTGATCATATGGTACAAGCATCGATTGTGGATGTCCTTGACCACTTCGTTTGGTTTGGTAGTGATGATTGTACAGGTGAGGAGTTTATTACCTTCTGGACTCATCCAAGTATCAAATAGGCCAGCAAAAGCAAACAGTTCTTCTATCTTCATTATGATCCGCATCGGTTTTACGTTGGGTGTGAGACAGCCGGATTACTCAATCAATTTATCTAACTGCTTTGCAAGTTCTTCATAACAAGATTTCATACTTGTAATGGATATATGACTATACCCATAGTTGCACATAGTAGTGAAATAATGTAATCCTCCGTCGACTAAAGCGTGAAGGAAGGAGTATTTTGGTAACTCAATTTCTAATTCAATGTTGTTCATTTTAACTACAGTAAATAATACCTTATCTTGATCAGTGTTTTCTAAGGAAATAATTGCTTGGTAGTGTACAGTTTCTTCTGTTGCTTTCGAGTCTGTCGCCAAAAAATCCTCAATTAAAGAAGCAAAAGAGCTCCAGAGTGATAAGTCATAATAGGTAAAATCAAAAATAACTTCGTCATTGAACTTTATTAGGATTGCTTCTCGAAAAAATTTCTTATATGGTTTAAAGTATTGCTTCACTACGAGTTCGTTCCGAATATCTATAAAGGAGTGTTCAATATTTTCTAGGATAACGCCTTTATGTATATGGTCAAGATTTAACTCTGAAGCTATTACACTGTTCCCTTTTAATAAATATGTATGAACGCTAAACATGTTTCTCCTCCAATATTATATATAGAATGAAATAGCCCTAGGAGGAAAACTAGGGCTATTTTAGTTACTCAAATATTAATCTTCGACTTCATTCCAACCATATGGATAAAGAGTGGTGATACTGTTTCCACTTACTACTAACTTATATAATTGACCATCGTGGTAACCAACATATCCTTTTGGCCTATAGTTGCCCTTATCAAGCCGCTCTTTCATCCATTGAGAGTTCTCTCTGTAATCAATTACACTTTGAATGATCTCTTCAATATCTCTCATGGAAGTATCGGGATTAAACATTGATAGAGGATCACGATCGTAACCATTATAGTCACCTGTCCAATATTCTGGATGGTGTCTTGAAAGTATGTGTGTCATTCCATAGTCATCTGGATCGCCATATTCGAGGTCAATATACTCGCCTTTATACCCCTTTAATTTGAATGTTTCTAAAGTTGTGCCAGGTACAACGTCGCCACTCCAATCTCTATCAGCATTTTTTGTCTGTCGGTAATAACGATTATCGACTTCTTTTTTTACATAGGATTCTTTTACTTTTTCATAAGCTTCTTCCACTTTGTTTTTATACTTAATGTACATGACACCTGCTCTTACTATGATTAAAACAATTGGAATTAAAGGAGCAACTCGTACTTGTGCTTCTTGTATTTCCTCTTCTTTTGTTACAGTCTCTTCTTCTGTTACAGTCTCTTCTTCTGTTACAGTCTCTTCTTCTGTTACAGTCTCTTCTTCTGTTACAGTCTCTTCTTCTGTTAGCTCGACTTGTTGACTCTTCTTTGCTAACTCAGGAACTTCGACTCGCTCTTCTGCATAAGCGGCTGCAGTTGGCGATAGAATTGTTACGGTAGCTAAGGATAAAGCTAATACTAAACTATTTGTCTTTTTAAAAAAACTCACAATTTCACCCCTGTAATAATTAATGAGAGATTTAGGTGAACACCATTTGCATGCATGCTTTTGAAATTATATTAAATAAAGGTGTAATTGGCAATATATAGATATAAATATATAGTTATTTTATGATGTCACATGGCAAACTGGCTTGTGTTGCTACTTCCCAGAATTTTTGAACCAGTTCATGTTTAAACTCAATTAGTATAGTTTTCGCTCTATAAAAAATTACTCCCTGGATTTCCGAAAGAGTGTCATTTGCTTTAACTCTATCTATATAGGAAAATAGTCGCGCATCATTTACCACTTTTCTCCTGAAATAGGGTATTATCTGAAGTGTACCTTATACAAAAAAGTAGAATCGGTGATGAATAATGCATTTTCGGCTATTAACTAGGGACGAGCGAATCGATTATGATATTTGGCAAGGTAGATATCAATTTTATTATGCGCGAATCGAAAAACCGTATAAAGAAGATCACCCGGATTTCAAACTATATACCTTTAAAATCCGAAAACCTACTGGTGAGGTAATAACTTCTGAGTTACTAACACAAAGTTTCACTAGCTTGGATAATTGTCGAGAATTTATCTTCAAGTGGATAAAAAAAGAATTAAAATCGCTAAAAACAAAGGCATTATAAACAACTATTTTAGATCTTCACTAAATACCAAAGCCCTCCCCGGACTGTTCCGAAGGAAGGCTTTTGTAGTTACTGGCTCTTTTCTGATGTACCAACTGAATCCCCTGCATCCTTCTTGATACGCTCTGCATCCACGAATCCTTCAGTCACCATGTACGCGACAACAGAGCCGAGAGCCATAATCATGGCAGTTACCTTCGTAATCGTGTCACCGTTCATTCCAAACAGCACCAGCACGCTCGTGATAAAGGCAGCTAATGCCATCCACAGTTTTCGTGATGAAAGTTTTCGTTTAAACTCTTCGCTCATGATCTACATCCTCCTCTGGTTGGACAAGAAAATCCGCTGTGTTTGTTGCCCGGTCTGTCAGCACAAAAATAAGCCAAGACATGTCTTCCAAGACTGCCTGTGGCTCTGTTCGTAATCGTTTTTTCCACTCTTCTGCGTTGTTTATCAAGGCTTTGCCTTCTGTATCCTTCTTGCTGGTAAGGCTGTCCAATGCCTTGTCTGCGAGTTGGAGCTTCCACGGTTCCAGTGCTTTCACTGTGTCTTCATCTCCTCTATCCACAGGTTTATCAACAGATTGGTAATATTCTCGCAAATACGCTACAGGGTCGGTATGTGTACCAAATCCTTTGCGTCTAACCTCATAGTGCAAGTGTGAGCCCGTGCTGCGCCCGGTGCTACCTTGCAGTCCGACAACATCGCCACACTCGACCCGGTCGCCAACCTTGACGGATGCACTGTGTAGATGGGCATATATGTGTGTGCAGCCGTTCCGATCTTTAACAGCTACTACAATTCCAAAGCCCCCGTATCCTGATCCTTTTACACCTTCTTTTGCGTGCGTGACGACACCAGTAACAAAGGCACGGATTGGTGATCGATGTTTTTTAACCAGGTCAATCCCAGTGTGGAATACCTGCTTGCTTGTGAATGGATCTGCACGCAGTCCATATGGGCTGGTTACACGGTATCCTTTGAGCATCTCGTCCACTTTAGACACGTGCATCGTAGTCCTCTCCTTCCGTGTCATGCTCACTGGAACGCGGTTTGCGGTACTCTTGCACGGCTCGTACACCGAACACGCCGCCTGCAACCGTCATTAGGACTGGAGCCATCATATCCAATAGAGCAAGGTAGCCCGAACTAACAGGTTTACCTAGCAACGACAAAATAAGCCCAATAGCTACGAAAAGAAAAAAGACAGTGCTTGCGATCAAAAGAAGATAGTCCTTCTCACTGACGCCATCTCTGTCATTTAGGAACGTTTTCATACCGCCATCCCCTTCCACAGCAATGATATTGCTCCAAGAATTAGCGCACCAATAACCGTACGCCAGAGCCATCTTTGATTATCAGCAACTTCGTTCAATCGATGATGCGCTGATTTCCCATATTGAAGAGCTTCATTCGCTTTCTCTTTCGCCTCTTCCGCAGTAGTACGAACATCGGTCATAGAGTCCAGTTTTGTCTCTACTCGGACAATCCGCTCGCGGATATCAGATAGTACCTGCATCTCGTTGTTTGACATGTGCTCATCCTCCTCTCCCCCTGTGGGCAATAAAAATAACCCCGCTAGGAACGAGGCTGGCTCACAGTCTTGATGATAAAAAAACACCCCCGGGTTATCCCGAGGGCCGTTGATGGTTACCGCACTTCATGTGTGATAATATTTGACTTTCCTTGATTCTCTCCCCCAGTAACGACAACACGAAATTGATAGGTTTTTCCTGGCTCTAACTGAGCGACTCTTGCCATATGCATGGGAACTCCATTATAGGTGTATACCCATATATCCACTGGAAGGTAGGCACCTTCCCATGTATTTCCGTTATCAGTGGACTGCATTATTTTTTCTGACTCTGCTCCCTGTGGAATCGAGTAGTAAAAGTTAACGTACCTACCATAAGAAGCGCTATTTCCAAACGAATCTAATTTAACATCATTAATCGGTTTCGTATCGCTATTCTCGTCTTATATCCATATGGACTTTCGAATCGAGCCTACACCGTGCGGGCGACTTTCATCGCACACGGCGTTCCATCAACGAATAAGAAGTTTTTTACAATGGGCAATTTTATCGTAAGCCATATGTTTCTCTTCGTCTGCTATCCAAAGTTAACCCAGATCATCGGAAAAAGGAGCCGCGTCAGCAGCTCCCCATGAAAAAACGCCCTCCTAATTTGGAAAGTCGTTATGCCAAAGGCTTACCGTCTGTACCAAGACCTAATGCTTCCAAGTCAGATTTTACATCTGCTTGGAGGTTCACTGGAATCTGTGCAAAGGTACGGCGACCGTTAATGATCAAGCTCACGCATACTGTTACCATCGTCTCTTCACCTCCTTTCAGGCATAAAAAAAGAAGCCATATCCATAGTCGTTTCAGCATCTCTGCTCCTCCTATGCGGGCTTACTTGGGTTGTGGTTGTGAAACCATTTCGTATAGTTGTAAGACAGCCTCTTGCGTATCCAGGTTGGCTTGTTTGTTTTCAGAGATATCATTCTCCACTTTCTTGAGCCGATCTTCTAATGGCGATGGAACATCATCGACATACTCATACCACAATTCCTTGGTTTGCGGGTTGAAATATAGCTTTGCATCTTTTCCAGCTTTCCGCTCTACTGCTGGTAATCCCTCAATCAATAAGCCTGTCCGTAATAGCTCCTCTTGCGTCTTTCCTAATCCTTCTGTTGGATCGAGAGGATTGTAGTGAATGAAGGTTACAAAAGCCTGCGCTTCCGTTTCTTTCTCGATTTGAATGTAAATCATGAAAAGATTCCTCTCCTTTGTTAGCCCACTGTAGGCCAAGATAGATCGAAAAATCTAATGACGTAATTGTTGTAAAGAATCGGATATCCGTTGCCCTCTATCCCAATTACAGATGAATGAGCTACTCCTGGTATTTTATATGTAGCTCTCCTTGACATGTCTTTGTTCAAAGCAATTAATACCAGATTTTTAGTGTCGTCGTCGGCGATATACAAATTGTCATTGGCGTCTTTTACGAGATTTGAGCCATATCTGAAACCTTCCATCCCGTATGTTTGTGTGAATGTTAGTAAATCTTTGTCATACTTAACGATCGAACCACCATTTGAGAAGTAAATACTGCCATCTTTTGTAACTACGCCCTTACCTCTAGCGTCGCCGATTGATCTACTTGTGATTAGGCTACCATTTAGGCTTATTTTATACGCTTTGTCCGTGAATACATACAACGCGTCAGTGCCTAGTGCACTTCCAAAAAGGCTTGAACTACCTGTTGAGTATTCCCACCGTTTGACCCCCGCACTGGTCATGCTAAAAGCCTTTCCATTTGAGCCAAGTATATAGAGATTATCATTGGCATCTATGTGAATATGTAGGCCGCCTCCCATCGCTGTGTAGTCTGTGAAATTACCATAAGAATCGAATTTCCGTACCTTGTTATATGTGAGTACCCATAAATTTTCTTTAGAATCTACTACCGCATCCTGTATCCCGTCTGACATTTCAATACTCCATTGGAGGATGCCCCTAGTCATTTCCCTTTTTTCCAGTACGCTCGTGCCATTGGTCATATACAGGTAAATGTTATCCTTACTTGGTACAAAAAACTTTGTGTAACCAGCCGTAACGCTCCAATAATATTTTTCTGTCCATATCGGATTACCTAGATTCATGTTTCGCAAAACCGCTGTACCATTAACACCGAAAATGTTCTTTCCGGCTACGATGTTACCAGATACTAAATCAGGATCGCCTTCAACAGAGAATGCTTGATAGTACCCACCTCCAAAGTTCTGTCTTGCAGTTGTGGGCATAATTACACCTTTTGCCCCGTGGTTTGGCATTGTTCCTGTTTGTTCGCCAGCATCGTTTGAAAAAGTTTTCCCTACTAAAACATCACTTGGGATTGCGTTACCTGTCCCCCCTTCACCCTGTAGAATAAAATTTCCTGTTGTGGCGTTGTATCTAAAGGTGTAAATACCATTTGCTTTCAGGTTGGTTGCATCATTTCCGTTAGCCTTTTTTAATGACTTCGCCCCGAGATTGTTGATATTGATTGTCGAAGCTCCTGCCTTCGAATCCGAGTGGAGTTTTAGTACAACTTCCATTCCATCCGTATATCCGCTAGGTTGTGGGGAGAAAGAAATCACATAAGCATTGGCTGTACCTGTTGTGACTCCATATAACGGGTGCTTTTTGTTGTCATTAACGTGATTGTCAAAATTGAGTTTAGCAGCAGCCTTTTCCTGCAATTCTTTCAAAACAAGATAGGCACGATGAAACAGCCAGTTAAAATAATCTGCTGGCGGTTTATCAGCTGGAGCCCATCCACTTACTTTTTTGCTTTCTGGTGGCTCCGTTCCAGGAGCCAGCCACTCTGGAAGTTTTTCATTGAACGACATGGGGAATCACTCCTTTAAATCGGCAGATCAGAATCATCGGAAGGAGTATAGGCATAGCCAAGTGTTCCGCCGATAGTCCCCTCCAAATTGGAGAATCCGCGATTTTCATCTACTTCTGTCTCGCTTCCGCTTGCAAATTCAAACGTTCCTGTGAGCTCGATTTCTCTGACGCGTACCCCGGCAACTACTGTTTTTTGAACCAGCCGGACAAATTGCCCAGGCGGCATTCCTGCCTGATTAATGGCTTCGATAGGTAACCGGATGATGCTGATTCCTGCCGGCTCGGGATCAACTGGATCATTCCACGTCTCTTTGATCTCGATCTTACTAGGGTCAGTAGAAAGCGCCAGCGCTAGAATGCGAATGATTGTATTAATGTCCCCCGTGGATAGGTTACGAGCGATTTTTGACTTCAAAAGGATACGGTAAACCTCATCAGTGGCCACTCCACGGGGTTGATTGACGATGGTTCCAATATTGTCTAAAGTGGTGCCTTGTGCCTCGTCAATGTCTCTCCACGCGCGGATCCGATCATGCGTTTCTTCCACCTGCCGGATCTGTTCTGACAAAATGGAAAAGAGTTTGCCGAGAATACTGGTTGGATTCTTCTCGAACACATCCATCAGCTTTTGAAGAAAATCATTTGTGGTAATCATGATTGAATCACCACGCTGATTTTATTGAAAGATGTCTGGGCCACTTGGTGCGGAGCAATTGCGATGTTTCCTTTCGTCCACACAGTGCCGTCCTTGCTCAGCTCAACGATCAAGTCAGTGATTCCTGTCACTTCTGTTCGAACAGCAACGAGAGCAGAGTGGATGATTGGCATGCCCAGATTCAACCCTGTATAGATGATTCCATCCTCGTCTTCCCCGCCGATGTATTTGATCGCCGCTGTTTTTATCAACGAAACCCCATCGGAAGGGAAGGAACTCGACCTTACCACTGTGATTCGCAAGTGAATAGGTACTTCAATGGCATAACTGAACCTTACGGTGTGTTCAAATCCTGCGTCATCTTTTACGGTTTCGGTCTGATTGCCATACGGTTCGATCCCTCCGGCTTTGTTTTCAAAGATCGCCTGGGCAATCTCTTTGGGATCTCCACCAAGCACGTATACTTCAATTGATTTCGGAGGCCGGCCATCGCTGTCAGTAACATTTTTGTAGTTCTCAACGACTGCTGCAGCTCGTACGCCTGTAACTTCCAGCATCGCCTTTCTAATGGCCGGAACCGTTGCTTTCCCGCGCCCCTCAGAAGAAATAGAGAAACGCTCTCGAAATTCGAGAGGAGTCTCTAGGTTCCGTCCTTTGGTTGTCGGTATGGGATTGGTCACTCCCGTGATATTGCCATTAGGATTGACGATGGTCGTAATCGTCCCAGCTGGTTTATTCCCAGAAGCTCCCGGCTCCACCGCTTGAATACCAACCGTACCAGAACCATCTTCACCAATGGCGGCAGAATCTGTTGTCTCAAAGACGATTTTCCCATCCGAAACGCGAAATCCCTTGTCAACGATATAGCCAGGAGTGCCTGTAATCTGAAGAATCCCTCTTGCTTTCTCGGCCTGCAACCGTTGTATCCCCGAATAAGGACCGAGTTGAAATAGACTAGCTCCTTGCGCTGTATGGGGGTAGGCGCTGTTGTACACATCTTCTATCACTTGCCAAAGATTGGAGAGAAACCAAGCAAAGAGCCGCAAAATGATCCCTAGAGGTGAGCGCTCTGATGTGTTGACCTTCTCCCCAAAAGCTTCTTTCGACTTGGCTTCCATCTCTTCGAAGAGATCAGCAAAACGTTTTCGCTTGAAGCCTTTTTCATCAAGCATTGACTGTCACCACCTCGTTGATCATGTTTCCGTCGATAGTTGTGGCAGTGAATCGCACTTCCATTTCCCTCTTTTTAAAATCCATGGAAAATTCGATGGATTCTACTGTTTTTATCCGTGGTTCTTGAAATAGTCCTTGGCGGATCTCTTCGCGCATCTCCTCTTCTGAGAGTTTTTTTCCAAGAAATTTTCGGAATGTAATGCCCATTTCCGGGTTCAGAAACCACTCTTTTTTGTTGGTTCCGAGCGTAATGGCGGCGCATTGTGCGATTTCTTCGGGTCCTTCAACCGTCAGCAGCTCGCCATTTTCATCAAAGGCTAGATCACCGTTCACTAGTTTCAAAGAGAGCAAGGGAACACCCCCACAATTACCGCATCGTTTCGATGATGAATCCGCTGGCTGCTCGGTTTGGTTACCGATCCCGTTAACGTATCTCGAATCTGTCGATCTGCACATACAACAAAGACGACATCACCACTCTCCAGCTCTGGGTAGTGGATCTCTGGCGGCGTGACATTATCGATATGTTTCTTCATTCCTAGAGCCTGAACATTTTGAATCGGGCTAGGAGGTTTGTCTGTTAGCTGCAACAACGGTTGAACGACTGCAATCCCTTTCTCCTTGTTATACGAGATTACGCTGCAAGGGAAGGCTACACTCATTTCGGCAAGGCGCTTTTGGACCAGTCCGTCGATCAATTTGGCCAGATCTCCTGCCGGATCTATTGTCATGGTAAGATCGCCTCCACTTCTGTCGTAAAGTCTCCTGCTCGGCTAAAGGTATGGGTGCCGCTGCGCACGTGTACACGGCCTTGAAAGTCCTTGCAGGTCAGATCCACAACTGAGGCGGTTGTGATCCGGTACTGCAATTGTGACTTGATGTTATAACCCTTGAATTTTTCCTCTTCAAAAGGTTCTGGGGAACCAATAAGCCCAGTTTCTATGGAAAG
This sequence comes from Brevibacillus sp. MER 51, assembly GCF_023714195.1. Lineage (NCBI taxonomy): Bacteria > Bacillati > Bacillota > Bacilli > Caryophanales > Paenibacillaceae > Brevibacillus > Brevibacillus sp. MER 51. The sequence continues at coordinate 15,311 of NZ_JAMAUS010000005.1, forward strand.
AGCAAAAACATCATCTGCTCCACGGCGAAGATTCCGGACATAGAGCTTCCCTTTGTTAATATAGGCGGAGGTCCCGCAATCTTTTGCTACCTTGCCAATAATGTCTGTAACTTCCCCGCTGGCTGTATACCCTTCTTCATAGCGATAGTCCTGGTTGAGGTCAAATTGAGCAATGGGAAGACCCAATATAGCAGCCATTTGTTTTAGGATGTAGCTTCCTAAGGTTCCCTCCGCGTAAGCGATGTCCTCCACCTTCCGAGAGGAAAGGTCTTGGGAATCCAAGACGTGAATGCTTGTCACTGCGTCCACGCCCTCTCGCTTGGTTATCACCTTGGAAACAAAGCCGTGAAGAATCACACCAACGTCTCCACGGTAACCAGCATTGATCATAAGTGTATCGTTGCGTTTAATTCGGCTGATCGTGTCTTTTGATAGGTTCCATAGCTTGATTTCGCTTTCGTTGGGTAACAGGTCATTATCAAAAGGTATGGTGCCCTCCATATTGTATTTGTCCATGGAAAACAACATGTTGCCGACCATCACCTCGACCACCCTGCCGAAGTTTTTAGCCATCTGAATCACCTTCAAGTACGTACAAAAATACGGTTTCCTCCAGTGTTGACCAAGTTACTTCCTGTGTGGTGCCAGACAAATCGAACGGGATAATTTCCTCTTGTGGGAACCGGTGATCCTTGCTATCCGTGAAGAGTGGAACGCCATACACCAATTTGACTCCTGTAGCCAGAAGCTCTCCGTCACGTTCCAAGTCAGCTGTAAAAAAGTCAAATTCGCTGTTGTAATGGATTTCGAACGTAAAAACCGCATCGCTGAGAGAAATCTCAAAGCGATACGGTATCAAGCCCTTCTCAATCTCGATATATTCCATTCAGTCACCTACTCGGCCCAAGGACTACCTGCCTTAAATTTCACTTTTTCAACCTTTTTGTCTTCCTTTTTGTCTCCCTTGCTCTTCTTTTTCGTTTGTTTCCGTCCTGAACTGATGACTGGAGCTGCTGCCGCCTTGATCGGGATTGGTAGGGTTTCGACATAGGACGATTTCGCAATCCGAATTTCCTTGAGAGACAGAGAAAAGGAAAAACCGTTCGCAACCTTGTAGTCGTGTTTTGTACTCAACGATTGAATAACACCCGTAAACAAATTGCGACCCATAAATTGTACAGTCTCGCCATTGTCACCCAATGCAATTAGCTTCTCACGAATCTGAGCAGCATCTTCTCCCACGATATAGCCACTCACATCCATGGCCCTTGGCTTTCGTTGGACGTGATCGCTTGTATCAATTCCATCCTCAACAGGTTGATCTGTCACATCGAAATCATATTTTGGATCTTCGCTTTCTGCTAGGACATACATACCGTTAATTGTCGCCATTATGCTTCTTCCACCACCAAGGAGACACCCAATCTACGCGCGGCGCTCTGAATGATTTCTTGTAGGGTAGGTTTTAGCTCGGTTGCAATGGCAGTTCCCGTCTGCTTCGCGTCAGCACCACCCGTTACGTCAAGTTTAATGACGATTTCCATTTTCATAGTTCCGCTAGTAGCTCCAGGTGAGGCTCCTGCCACGGTTGCTGGCGGCAGACTTGCTGCTGGCGTATCGTAGGTGTGAGGTGCGGTTACATCATCGGCAAGACCTGTGGAAGCAGCCGCTACCCGAGCTTGTGTGTTCTCAATCCCTTGCGCCAATCCTTCCCCGGTGAAAAATCCAACTTCCATCATGACCCGTGAAGGGGAATGGATACCCAGAATCACCTTGATTTTATCGGTGATGCCGTCCCCAATGGCTTTCATCTTGTCCATGAGGGCTGTTGCCATCGATCCAATTCCATCGATCATGCCTTGGATGATGTTTCGGCCTATTTCGAACAGGTTGATTCCGGAAAGAAACCCGGTGACTTGATTCCATGTGGACTGGATTTTCATCCAAATGGTAGTTCCGGCATTGGAAACAGTGGTGACGATGTTATTCCATGTGTTGGTGAGGTAATTCCAAATCCCCACGAATATAGCAACAGTGAAAGCCTTAATCTGATCCCAATATTTATAGATCAGAGCTGCCACCCACACAACCGGGCCACCAAGAATAACCAAGATGGTCGATCCCCACGTCTTGAAGAACTGAACGATACTATTAAAAATGTTGACCGTCCACACCTTGAAAGCTTGCCATTTCTGTGCCAACCACGGACCGATAGTCCCCCAATTCTTGAATATCAGGATGATACCCGCAATCGCAGCTCCTACAAGTAAAGCAATCGCAATGATTGGTAGAAACGGAGCAACCATGGCCCATCCAGCGACAGCAGAGGCCCACATGGCAGGAACCATCGCCCCTACGAGGATTGCTGCAATCCCTCCAATGGCTGGGCCGAATACATCAATATGCTGAATAAAGAAGCCTATCCCTTTCGACACTTCCATGAGGATCGGAAGAAGAAACTGCCCAATTGGAATAATCAGGCCCGTTTCAATTTGCCGTCCGATCAAAGCAAGGGCTTGTCCAGGAGAATCAATCTTAGCTTGATTGAGTTTGTCCATGGTGTCCTTCGTCTTGTCGAACTGCTTTTGAGCCGTCCCCATTGCAGCAATAATAGGGGCTTCTAGGTCCTCAAATTGGGTACCCATCAGGGCTACCCCTACCGTATTTCTTTGTACCGGGTCCTCAATTGCAGCAATCATTTGGAGGATTTGATCGAAAGATTTTTTGGCTTCTGGCCCACCCCTTGCGAATGTCTGGGCCATCTTAGCAGCGTCTAATCCGAGCATTTGAAACGCTTCTGTTGTGGTCTTCGAGCCATCTTTTGCCCGGATATTGAACTCTTTGACGGCGTCACCCACTTTGTCCAGGTTAAATGCACCGTTTTCAGAGCCGGCTGCCAGTGTGTCGAACATTTCCTCTGCTGTGAAACCAAGCGCTTTAAACTGGTTGGCATATTCGTTCGCTGTATCAAGGAGATCGCCAGACTTATCGAGCCCTTTTTGCTGGGCTTGTGCAAGTAAGGTAAACGAATCTTTACTCGTAACACCAAATTGCTCCATCATTGTGTCGGCAGCTTTCACCGATTCATTGACTTCTTGACCAAATGCATCCCGCATAAGCAACGCGTTTTTCGTCGTTTCTTTTAGAGCGTCACCAGCTTGCCCCGTGATCGTTTGAACTGTTGAAATAGAGCTGCCAAGATCATTCCAGTCCTGCCCGAAGTTCTGAGCGTATAACTCTTTTGCAACTTCTTTTGTAGCCATTATCTGGTCATTGGTAGCACCTGTAGCCATTTGCACTTGCGACATGGCTTGTTCGAACTGTGACGCTTGATTAACGGCAGCAAGTCCAAATCCGGCTAATGCGATCCCTGCGGCTACACCAAGCCCAATGACACCTGCTTTTGTCTCCTCAATTTGATTTTGGGCATCTTGTAAGCCTTTGTTCGAGACTTTAAAGCCAACAGCAAACATTAAATTGCTGATTACACCCACTTATTTCACCTGCCTTTCGGCAACAAAAAGAGCGCCCGCTAGGACGCTCACTACTTATCTATTTCTTTTTTCTGTTGCTCGAGGTGAATGTCCAGCGCTGCATTTGCTTCGGCAATATCCTCATCATCCATTTTGTGCAAATCGCTATAGGTGATGTTCATATCCGACAAAAGCAATCTCCAATATGACCATCGTTCTCTAGCTCTCTGTTCTGCTTCCTGTTTCTTGATCATGCTTGTCACCTGCTTGCTGGTTGTCGTCCTGGTCTACACCCGAGATAAAGGCATAGGCAGCGTTAATCGTCTCTTGGTATTCCTGATAGTCCCCAAAATCGTCAATTTTCATTTTGGGTTGAACAATCACATGCTTCAGAATTTCTTCGGAGAGTCGCTCTTCCATCACGACTCCATGTTTGTTTTTGCTGCTATCGTTGATTTTTGATACCATGCGCACACCTGGATGCTGAAAAACGTAGGTATTTCCTGCTTCTGATGTGAATTTTTTTTGTTTGAATGCACTCATTTTTGATCGTCTCCTCTATTGTTCCTCGATTTTATTTATTGCATATCGATATCAAGGCACTGGATTTCGTACTCACGGTCTGCTGCTTCATTTCCATAGGTGCGAGTCGCTGGCTTGACCACATAGGCTTCTGTTGCTGTTGTTGTCTCTTTAGGTGTTCCAGCATGAATGACACTCACCGGAACCAATTTTCCAGAATTAGCGAGCTTATCCAAGTAAGCCACTTGCGGACTGCTTGGAAGCAGCGTAACGGTAATGGTTGCCAATGGATTATTCACTTTGGTACGAACAACATCACCTTGAGCGCCCACCTTTGTTTCATAATTGTTTTCGGCTTTTTCAATCTCGATCATGTCCTCTGAAAATCCTGTCAGATAAACACTGTCTACCGTCACGGTAACGTCCTTTGGATCATAGGTTGCTGCCTTACTCATTCATTCTCATCCCCTTTACAGAACGATGGTTCCTTTGACTTTAACGGTATGGATGGCGCCAGCTAGTTCGAATTGGAAGGTGCCATCGTTATACTCGCGTTTCTCCCGATCTGCTGGGTCTACTTCTGACCGAGACTTAAAACGGGTACTAAAAATAGCCTGTCCGTCATCATCGTGGGCAATCATCCCATTCAGGTCAGCGCGTTTTAAGATGGTGCGAACCTCGCCTTCCAGTTGAGCAATGCCTGTATTGTCATAACGAATCTTAGGGGAACGATTCAATAGTTTCTGAATGGCGTATTGAATGCTGAAAACCAAGTAGTCGCGCGAATGGATGATATCGATATATTCGCCGGATACTGTTTTCCCCTCGCTAGTAACATCATCACCAGCTTTCGTCACATAGGTATTTGCTCCAGCTTCGTGAATGGCCATTAACTCTGTTGTGCTAATATCGAGGACCTCTATCCCTTTGAGCGTTTTGAACTTCCATGTGATACTCCCCACTTCGGCAGAGGCGCAAGCACCTAACCAAGCTGCTTCCGGGTAATTATCTGTGGTCGTATGATAAAACATGGTTGTTCGTGTGTACTTCTTTGCTTTGATTGCAGCCAAGTCTTCGAGGTTCGATGAACTGGCAAAGAACTGACGGGAGTTATTTTGCTCAATAGCATCCGCAATCGTCAGGATGTTCGCTTTCTGGCTGCTTGTAGAAACGAGAAAATACCAATCTTTTTCGAAAATCTTGGGCAAGAAGTCTGCCAATGCCTCGCCTTCTGTTTTATGCAACATGACGGCGATCTCTGCCGGCGAATTATCTCCTTGATTCAACAAGGAAAATGCCGCTTTATAAACCTCCGAGGTTGGCGCGAAATCTTCACGTACTGCGTCAAGATCGTAATAAGTCTTGTAATCCATCCCTGTTGCGCTGGAACCAATAATTAATGGCTTTCCGAAACCTAACTTGGGAGTTGGTCTTTGAATATCAATGGTAACGGTAACATCACTCTTAACCGCCAAAGCCTTCCTCTCCTTTCACATTTGCTTTCTCAATTGCAATAAACTCACTTACTGTCTCGTCAATGGTGCGAAATGTTACATCAAAGCCTTGTCTTCGCTCCCAATCATCTACGATCAGGACGTCTCGATTCTCGATTGTGCCTATCTCTGTAACAATCACGTTGACTCTATCTTTCAATAGCTCACGTCCATCTCGCTTCAGCCAATCTCGGGCTCTTATTGCGTTTTCAATACTGGTTGCTTTGTCGTCAGCGTAAGACAAAAAAGAGACGGTAAAAGAAACCGTCCCTACATGTCGAAGATTATTCCCTTCCTGGTATTCGATTGGAAAGCCGTGTGCATCTTCTGGACCTGAGAAATCATAGGTCAAGAAAGCGTGTTTAGGCATGTCTCCGCCGCCGTTCATTTCGATAACAGGTAAAGAAAGATGTGCTGTTAGTGGTTGTACAATAGCCGATCGGATGGCTTTAAACGGAATCACGGGCAACCACCTTCTTCAAGATGTACTTGTTTACATCACAATAATCTCGATCTTCAGGAGGATGGGCCGTGTACTGCACGCCGCCATACTCAATAAGGTCACCAGCAGCATGTTTGTTCGTGGTGTATAAGGTTCGATCATTTTCAGTGTACTTGCCGCCTTCTGCCTGTGTCAGTTTCGTGTCGATAGGTTGGATATGACCTTTGTATTGGATTCTTGTTGGTTGAGCCGGTGTCCAAACACCATCTGTGTCATGTGAACCGCCTGTTCCTGGTCTGACAAGGAGATAGGGCTTGTTGTATTTGCGTATCATGGGAGCAAAGCGAAACCTGATCATCACGCTCACTTCCTCTCCACAATGGTATAGGTAATGGCGTCTCTAAGTTGCTGTTCTTGAACCAGTAGTTTGTTCTTTCTCCCCTTTTTTCGAAGTGCATAGCGAGGAGACAGAGGTGGTGTTCGAATCTTGTCAAAGTTGTTGAGTGTTTTTTCTTGTCCAGTGCGCCCGATTTTAGTAAGCAGTCCCTGTGCTGTCTCATTCCCCTGTACGAGTGCGTTTACCCCTTGTTTTGCCAGCTGAGAAATGGCGCGTTGCGATTTTCTTCGACCTGTACCAATGAAACTGCGTGCGGGAATCTTGGCTTTCATCGAGCCGTATTCATGGATTCCAGCAATCATCGCTAGTTCTTCATTACCCTGGGCACCAATATGGGCTTCTGTCTGAGTCAATTCCGCCAGCTTCTTGATGATGTTAGGTAGATAAGTCGTTTCTGTGACCTCTACATTTGCCCTTTTAGCTCGGGTTTTCTTAGCTTTAGCCATGTTGAATCATCCCCATCTTTTGAAAGGATTGACTAAGCTCTTCACTGCTGCAGGTAGCCCTTCGCCTTCATTCGCATAGGAAACAGCCAGATCACCAACGCGTTCCGAAGTAACTCCAGGAGTACGCATAAGAGTTTGGCAGAACAAAACGCATGCCAATTCCAAGGATTCGGGTAAAGTCTGAGGCTTTTCTGGTGTAGCATCACTTGGTAGCACATATCCAGCTGTGTAAGTCAGGGTGATCTGCCGATCTGATGCTTTCCAACCGTCTCTTCGGAAAAGAATCCCTTTTTCTGCGACCGTTTCGTAGTCAAATACATCGACGCCATCGATCTGTACCTTGGATACCTGAACAATCGGGTATCCTTCCAAGAGCAGGTCCTTCCCTCTAGTTCCATCATGTTTTCTATCCTTGTATTCCTGTAGACGGAACGACCTGCGGCAGTAAGTTTCAATAGCCGAGGTGGCTGCTGCAAGGTAGAGAGCCAACTGACCGTTGTCTGTTTCATCATCTGCTGAGATCCCAAGCAGTGACTTGGCTTTATCAACGGTGGTCAACATTATTGTTCACCGTCAGTTTTTGGATCCACTTCTGTGGTATCGGCATTCAGAGCTTTCAACGCCTCAATGGCGTTCTCTTTCCCTCTCACCTTGTCACCGTTTGGTAACTGATAGTATCCGCCTGCCAGTTTTTTCAGGCCGTCCAGATCAGAATCATCGTCTTGTTGCTCCTGCTCCTGAACCTCCCTACCAATGACCTGCTTTTCTCTCAGTTGTTCGGCTCGATCATCATCTGCTTCAATAATGTCGCCAGCTTTGACCAACTCGTCAGTATCAATATCAATAAAATCAGATGTAACATGGAATTTCTTCATGTTCATACCCTCCTAGTAGAGAAAAAGGAGCCAGTCTCGGCTCCTTTTACGCTTTTGGAATATCGAGTGCGACATATGGACTTACCTTTGTCACGCCATCTTCCAGGGTAAGTGGAGCAATAACCCATGGTTTGCCATCCACATTCCAGAACGCTTTGATGACGGTCTTGTTTTGCTTGAAGTAGACATGCTCAGATGCAGCAATGTATGGTCCAGACCCGTCTTTGATCAGGTAGTAGGAAAGATCGGTGAGTACCAAATCACCTTTCTGCCCTTTAGCCGGTGTTTTGCCAGTGAATCGGATCGGAATGCCCATCAGTGTTGCTGGAATCCCTTTTGTGGCATTACCTTGGATGAAGATGTAGTTACCAGCAGGGTCCTTCATTTTCACCAGATCAGGCATGATGGATTGGTTTGCGACCCAAAGTGAGCTACTTGCAGAGTCTGGTAACAAGTATGCCAACATCTGTACGACATCATCATAGGTGACTGTATTCGCTGTGGCACGATTTACAGCGAGGGTTCCTGCTGCACCGACCACACCTGTTGGTTTGTTCGTTCCATTTCCAGTCAAGAAAGCAATATCTTCTGCAGCCATCATGGCTTTGGTGAGCAGAGAACGGATGAACGAATCAGCTGCAGTCCAGTTGCGCAACAATTTGTCCGTTACAACGGTAGTGGCTGCCACTTCGTGCGGCTGCAAAGCGACCTCTTTCAAAGCTCCGCCTGTATCCGGTTTTTCTTCACCCTCTCCGATCCAAGAAACTTCTACACCACCGAAAACGCCCTTTGTTCCTTGATCTAAGGCAGGCATCGTGATTTTGGTATCTGGTGCTTCTTCACCTGCAGGGATTACTGTTGCACGAGAACGAACAATAGCAGCTTCTGGACTAATCATCAAAACATCAGGACGGAATTCAACCGGAACAGCATAACCGCCTTCGCCTCCTGTCCCCATAGACCATTGGTTCAAGACTTGACTTGGCAAGATTTGAGCGCGGAACGCGTCTGGCACCTTGTAGCCACCGCCTTCACCTTGACCTACAGGAACTTCTGCCAGCCGGCCTTTGGTATCTCCAAAACGAACGGCATTAATAAATTCGCCCAAAGATGCGAAGCCGTTATCGTTTTTTGGCTCAGGCTGCGTTGGATTTCCACCGAAGACAGCGCTTGGACGATATGGCTTTTCTGTTTGATTTTGAAGCGATGCAGCTCGAGCCGCTACGGTACTTTCCCGCTGTGTTTGCTTCTCTTTTGAGGCGATTTTATTGTCTAAATCAACAATGTCGGTCTCAAGTGCATCGAATTCTTGGTCCTCTTCATTGGTCAGGTCACGATTGTTATCCGCTTTTGCTGCTTCCAGGATTGCACTTTGACGTTCGATCTTTGTGGCGCGTGCTTGCAACAAGTCTTGCAGGGTAGCTTCTGCAAAATGCTGCAGATTCAAGGGGAAAGCAAAGGACAATGCATTCGGTTTGGTCATTTTCATACTCTTAAAACCTCCTGTGTTTGTTATGGGCAAGCCTTTTTTCATACAAAGAAAGCGACCTATTTGGTCGCTCTGTTCCTGGCGTCTGTTCAGTTTGATTCTTTAGTTGTGGCGGCTGGGGCTTTAAGCCGTTTCCCATTTCGTTTCGCATTTTCTCGATGACTTCTTGCGGAAGCAACTTTGACACTCCTGCGCTGGCTACAAGTTTAGGCTGGGAACTGTCCTCGAACATAATTTCGTCTACCAGTTTCTTCTCCAATGCCTGTTGTGCAGTGAACCATGATTCTTGATCCATCAGCTCCAGCAACTCTTCTTGAGTCATCCCGCTTTTTAGCATGTAGGCGTTGGCTATGGAGATGTTGTAGTTTCTGAGGAAATCGGCACCATGTTGGAGGTCTCTATAATCTCCTCGTGCAACAGAGGAAACATTATGAATCATAATCTGTGCGGTAGGAGAAATCATAACCCGGTCGCAAGCCATTGCAATTAACGATGCTGCACTTGCTGCAAGGCTCGGGATCTTAGCGATAGTTTCGCCTTGATATTCCTTTAAAGCCGTATAAATTTCTGAACCAGCAAATACGCTGCCACCACCTGAGTTGATAATTACTTCCAACGTGTCTCCATTAGCTGTGTTGATTTGATCAATGACTGATTTGGGACTCGTCGCATCCATTTCAAACCATTCGTAAATCCATAGATCGTCGTTTGAAACAATGACTCCTTTGATATCAATCTTTACGCTCATCCATTTTCACCTCCTTTACCGGCAGCTACTGTAGTCGGAATCATAGTTCCATTCACAAGGTAAGCCGTCCCTTCTGGTCCATCGATTGGATTGTAATCCTCTTTATCACGCCATTCGTCTGCGTTAATGATGCCATTTTGACGTTGGATAGCTAACCCTTCTTGACGGCTCTTATAGTCACCACGGAGGAGACCATCGACATTTGCCTTCACATAGTAGCCAGCTGCACGCTCTTTCTTGGAGAACAGTTTCCAGTTTATCGTCTGTTCCCAACGGGTTACGTATGGGAGCAGCGAGTGCTGCACGAAGTCGATGCTCAAATGTTCGATATTGGAGAAGGTCGCTCTCTCCAGGTTGGCGATCATGTGCGGTGGAACACGGAACAACCCGCAAATCTCGTCCCTCGTAAACTTCCTCGTTTCGATGAATTGGGCATCCGTCAACGGCATTGGTATGCGATTGAACTTCATGCCTTCTTCGAGAATCAGTGGCTTCCATGAATGCGCCAGACCCGATCCCTTTTCTTCCAGCCAATTCTGCAATCGAGTGTAAGCTTGATCGCTCAAAGCTTGGGGATGTTCAAGGACACCGCCTATATTCATGCCTTGTCCATAGAAACGAGCAGAAAACTCAGTGGCTGCCATTCCTAAACCGATTGCTTCGGAAGCCATTCGGATCGGGCTGTACCCCTTGATGCCATCAAAGCCGAACGCTGGTATGTGGAACACCTTTTCTGCTGGGAAAACATCGATCTTACCTCGGTCATTGATCTGGTATTCGATCTTTCCAGTTGAGGGATTCCTGCGTGGCTCCACTGTGTTCCAGGGAACCGGATATAAATCAGTCACTTGCCCTTTCCCATCCATGGTGATGATGGAGTAGGTGTTCCCTGACAAGACCAAGTGACCCATACTTGTTTCACGCCATGTCTGGGAAGTCATTTCGTCATTCGGTGCATCATGCAATAGTCCATATAAAGGATGATCTACTGCTTTATCGCTGCCTTTCCCGTTCTCTCTTGGTCGAAACACGAAAAACGGGAGAGATCCCAACGTTTCGGCAAGTACACGGGCACAGGAAAAGACTGTGATATAGCGCAAAGCCGTCTCTTCGTTGACTTTTTGCCCTGATTTCGTAGAATGACCCCCCAACAAACTGCGAAGATCTCGGTTAAAATCCGCCATTGAATAGGCAGATTTGTCAACCAAATCGCTTAAAAATCCCATCAATCACCCCTCCTTTTTGGGGGAAATCCGACCCAAATTAGGATCGAACCGCACACCAGCCACATAGCTGGAGGGTAAATAAGCCATAAACCATACGCAAAACTAGAAAAACCCGCCAAAAGGCAGGCTTCTCGGGCTGTTTCCAGTATGTTTTTTGGTTTTTTCACAGCGACCTTGGCCCCCTTTTCTCGTAAACTGAACGATTATCTTCTTGACCCATTGCTCGAGCAAATGCGTTGATAACCGCTGCTATCGGGTCAATCCGGTTCTTCGATTTCGATTTATCCAGCATGATGTTTTCCTGCGGGTCCTTCTTCGTCACAGCGTTCCCAATTGCCCACGCCAGCATTTGATCTGCAGCATGGATGATTTTTTTCTGGTACACATGATCGCGGAAAGATTTCGTCGGCTCTGACAAATGCTTGATCGACTGCGGAATCTCTACCATTTCAAAACCGTCATTGCTGAGAGTCTGTGCTAAGTGAGTGGCGTTCCACTTGTCATAATCGATCTCGACAATTTGATAGCCATCGTCGCGAAGGTGCTTCAGGTATGCCTCGACAAAGCTGTAATCCACGACCTCTCCTGGTGTGACCTCCAACCAGCCGCGTTCGATCCATATGTCGTACCTGACTTTGTCTGTTTTCATCCGCTCAGCGAGCTTTGCCTCCGGTATGAAGGAATGCTGTGCTACGAAATACATATCGTCACCAAGAGGATGCACTCTCCCGACGCTGGTGATATCGGTTGTTAACGATAGGTCGAGTCCGGCATAGCATGGGAATGGTTTTAGATCAAAACGAGGTAATATGATCGAGCATGATTGCCACTTATTGATTGGCATATATGATGCAGCACCATAATTGATCCAAACATTCATGTTTTTGGTGAGAAACTTACTCATTTTTTCTGGTTTTTCGAGAGCTTCCACAAGTTTAGAACGTATGTTTTTGATACCTTCCGGGTAAGAACAGGCAATGGGATTGGCTTTTATCCATACAGTTTCGTCTTTGATATCGTCGATTAAGTTGCCTTCTTCGTCTTTATCCAACTCATTCACCATGGCGAAATACTCTTCGTTCTCAGTTTCTTCATGGGTCGGATCGAGCAGACGTGCAACGTAGTCGTATTCACTTCGATAGCAAGGAGAATTGAGATTTGTACCAGCTGTCGTGATGATCATCAATAGTGGTTGAGCGCGAGAAATCATACCAGAGTCAATCACTTCGTAGATTTCATCAGTCTCATGAGCATGATACTCATCTATGATTCCGCACTGTGGATTCAAACCATCGCCTGTTTTCCCATCCTGTTTGCTGAGTGGTTTGATAATCGATTGACTTTTAGGGTGGACGATTTCACCATAGGCGACTTTATACTTTCCCTTTAATTCAGAGCAACCATCCAACATCGCTTTTGTCTCTTTCCAGACGATCTTCGCCTGGTCTTTCTTGGTAGCAGCACAATAAACTTCACTCATGTTCTCACCAAAGGCCATTGCCTCATAGCTGGCTACACCCGAGAGACTTTGCGACTTTGCGTTCTTCCTCCCAACCTGCCAATATGCTTTTTTGAATCTACGATAACCTGTATCTTTGTGGATCCAGCCATAAATATTGCCAAATATAAAATACTGAATCTCATGGGGTTCTATTTTCTGACCGACCAACACGCCTTTTGTGTGTTTAAAGAGATTCATCCACTGAAAAAAGCGCAAGGCCTTCTCTTCGTCGAAAATAAATGGGAATTCGTCTGTTCCTTCGCGCTCGATGTCTCGTAAAAAGCGCTGGCATGCCCATTTGTGCTTTTGACAAGCAATTACTTCGCCATCAAGCACATCCAAACTGTAATCTATGAGAAACTGTTTGATCATACACTATCACCAAATGCTTTTTCGAAACTCGTCTGCGGTTTCTGTTCCTTCTTCGGCTTTGCCAGACCAGCACGTGCACTGGGAGTCATCCCAAATTCTATTGCCAATGATCGCATTTGATCATGCAGCTGTTTCTTCTTGGTAAGCAGAGGGTGAGGCACGCTGTTGGTTTCACCGGCTTTATTGGTGTGTTCAACCACAAGCCCTTCTTCTTGAATGATCTTAGTGCATTGAACGTAGTCCGAGTACGCATCGCAATAAGTCGCCAATGCGTTCACATCAACGTTCGTCACCAAATCAAGTTCCGCCAACTCTTTCGCCAGGCGGGTAAACTCTGATTTGGCGACCTTGTCCAACCATGAAGGTGGCTTCACCCTGTTTTTCTTCGGTTTCAACCGTTCCTCGGCTTCCTGCCGTTGTTCGATCTCCTTTTTGGTGAGCCGTGATTGATTCCCTTGAATCAGATGGAGCTCCACCGGTTTTGCTCTTCGCGCCATGTGCCTCACCTCTCTTTCTTTTTGGGGAAAAACCCCTTTTACAAGATAAAACGAAATTTGTGTGCATTAAGGGGGGCCGCGGTCTATTTCTAAATTTTTTTTAGAAATTTTACCCCCCCTCCCCTGAATTTTTAAAAATATTTTTCAAAAAAAATTATCGGGATTTTTTAAAAATAAAAAAGGCTGCTTCACTTAGTGAATAGCCACAATACTCTTTGCAACCATACTTCAAGCAGGCTTCAGCCCCTCCGATGGAGACGCCAAGCTTTGAGAATAACCCATGGAAAAATCTCATCGCCCGTTCCTCTACTCCATCTCTTTAAACACTCGGTCTAATTCTGCACCAAAAGTGTTGGCCATCAATTCTCCGAGTTCGCTTGCGGTCTCCTTGATCCGAGAGAAATTGACTCTCACCTCTTTGCCGACTACCACACACACATCCAAAGGTACGCTAATGTCAAAGCTTGCTGCTGTCGGTGCCGTGTCTTTGGTGTAAGCAATCATCATGGTAGATGTACCATCCTTCACGGCCTGTAGCTCACTCCAAGTAGTAGCAAGTTTCAAATTAACACCTGTCATCTTCCAAACCCTCCATCCTCTCTGACCGTCTTCTGGTCATGATGTTTCTTGCACAACGACTGCCAGTTGCTCCGATCCCAGAACTTCCTCTTGTCTCCCTTATGCGGAACGATATGGTCCACCACATTAGCAGCCATAGCCTTACCATCCTTCATACAGTCAACACAGAGTGGATGCTGTCGGAGGTAAGCCTCTCTGGCACTTCGCCACCTGGCATCATAGCCACGTTGAGCTGCGGATCCGCGCCGCTGATCATCTTCTCTTTTGTGATCCTGACAAAAACGCTCGGTGGTCAATTCTCGGCATCCTATCTCTGAGCAAGGACGTTTAGCCTTAGATGCCATTGATTCTTATCCCTACAATCTTGAAACTGAGTTTGTCGTAATCCATGGCTATTTACCTCTCTTTCGTGATCGATTCGTTTTCATCTTGTTACTAAGAAGCAACCCCTTTTGAAGCTCTGTATCCAACTGCACCAATGTGCGCAGGTCGTTGACTGTGTTAATTTGAATCTTGCCGCTCTGGTAGTCCTTCACCCATTGGGCGATGGCTGCCTGAACAATCTTTCGATACTTCCCTTTTGTGTCGATGATGTCATCGATGATTTCAATCTCATCATCATGTTGATCCTTACTCACTGTGACAACCCCTCGGCTTTCCGGTAGAATGGAAAACGAGATAGTGGCTTGATGCATTCCGTGGCCACGGGTTCCACTATCTCTGCCGGGGTGACCTGGTTGCATGGGGGGACGTTGACGCGTCTCCCTTTTGCTATTTTAAGCAGCTTCTCCAAGTCTTCTTATGAGCACAGGTTCAATGCCTGTTGCTTCGAAGAACCTCCTCTTGATGACATCACAGAATTTCGTATCAAGTTCCATGGTTCTACAGCTACGCCCCATTTGTTCGCAAGTCATGAGTGTTGAGCCGCTACCGCCGAAGAGATCTACAACGATGTCATCCTTTTGACTACTGTTACCAATCGGTATTGCCAACAATTCGAGTGGCTTTTGGGTAGGATGAACGTACTTGCTGACGTCACCACGTGAGACCTCCCAGACTGAATGTGGCTCTTGTTGCTCACCTAGTAGACCAGACCGCCACACAGTAGTCTGCTTGCGATCGCCGTACCATGCCGGAGCTTGTCCTTTCAAATGCCCATAAAATACCGGTTCATGTTTGAACTTGTACTGAGCAAATCCAAAAGTAGCTGCATTCTTTACCCAGACACATTGCGTACGTACGACAATACCTGCTTCGTTCATTTTCGTTTCAAACTCACGTTGATAGCTGGACGGATGGAATACGTAAATCGCCGCTTTGTCATCCATTAGGTCCGAATAGTTCTGAAAGATGTACCCTAGAAACTCCTCAAATTGCTCCATTGGCATATCATCGTTCATGATGCTCGCCCTACCATCTGCAGCAAGCTCTGAAGAATCACTCTTGAATGCAACGTTATATGGCGGGTCAGTTACAACCAGGTCTGCCTTTACTCCATCCATGAGCTCTTGGACATCATGTCGACTGGTAGAATCTCCACACATGAGTAGATGCCTTCCTAGTCGCCATATATCTCCCTGATTAGTCTCGGGCTCCTGGATCTCATCTAAAGCCTGCTGTACATCGAAATCGTCATCAACGACCGGTTCCTCTACATGGATATCCATGTATTCACCAAGTAGTTCCGTGACTTCTTCATTTTCAAAACCAGACAGTAAGATATCCAAATCACTTTCCTGTAGCTCAGCAAGTACATAGGCCAGTTTTTCCTCATCCCAGTCCCCGCTGATTTTGTTCAGCGCCAGATTGAGTGCTTTTTCCCGAGTATGATCCAGATCAACGACTGAGACCTCAACCTCTTTGGCCTGCTGTTCGTTTATAAGAATTTTAAAACGCTGATGACCACCAACGAGGTTTCCTGTTCGTTCATTCCAGACAAGCGGCTCAACATAGCCAAATTCCTCGATGGACCGTTTCAGCTTTTCGTACTCAGGATCACCCTGCTTCAGGTCGATCCGTGGATTATACTCTGCAGCTCTTATCATAGAGACTGGAATTTTCCGTATGTCCATGCTATTCAATCCTTCCTTAAGACACAGTAAGAATGAAAAAGCCAGCCTTAGCGAGTGACAGCTTTCTGAGCCGTCGCTTTGCCTTTTGGCTGGCTTTTATCTTCACAAATTTTGAGCTACGACCACTGGACGAAAAACCTTTACGATCTCGTCCGACCGGCGCAGCACTTCCTCTAAGTAATAGATTTCTCCTGTCACTAAGTCAGCATACTGGCGAACTACATCTCACCCACCTCCATGAAGGCACTTATTCCTTCATTTACTAAAATCGGAAAAATACTAATTTTTATATAAATTTACGTTCATAAAAATAGGACGACCTGCATAATTTGTGCACTTTAAATAATAGGTTCCGGGCTCAAGTACAAAATATCCTTCTTTATATTGATTCCCATATAAAGACATATGGAAGTTATCTCCATATGGGGTAACAATAGTGACTTTTGCATCAATGAATGCAGGCGTACCGGGATTTACACTACCAGTAAAAGCTACTACCTTAACTGACGTTTTTGAGTCGATAGTGAATGTTCCTGATGAAGCTATGCTATCTAATCTTGAAAGATGGAACCAATAGAAAGCGTCGTCCTGAATTTGATTTTTAACTTGAACCTTACTCTGCCCTTGATTCAATTGTAGAGTTTGACTTTGAGTTTGTTTGATATCACTTGCAAAGACACCTTGCGAACCGAAAGTCAATGCGGAAACAACTGCACCCAAAGTCATTATCTTTTTAATCATAATCCACACTCCTATTTACCGAATTGTTTTATTGACTACCGTGGTGTGTACGAAGGCCTACAAATTAAAACAATACATTTTCCATATATTTACATCTGACGAAGACATCATAGCACGCATCCCAAAACAACACAACTGTATTATTTAAAATTTTCTGGATTATAGCCAATGCTACGCTTCTGCACACTTGGGATAGGATCGGCGTATTCGAATATGAGAGATATCAGACAAGGGGCGAGGGGCCAAAGCCTTATGTCTCGCATGTCATCCCCTGTCCGATATATCCCAGCAGAGTAATTCGCGATTTTCTAAAGCTCCGAGAGGGGTTCCCAAAACTTGAAAACCGCTGTAATGCATACAATGAAAAATAATTGCATGGTTCCCTGCTACGCTCGTCGCAACTGGTGCGTTCAGGCTCAGAATGTCCCCCTCTCGTAAGGTCACATTCGTCATCACCCATAGATTCGCTCAGGTACGCCATTGATAAGGGATAGACGGTATCTCCCAAGAGCCGATCTCGCTTGCTCTTGACTAAAGATTACCGATTCCACCATTTCAAATCGTCCTGCCTTTTATCCCCGATTTTGTCCGGGTTTTTCTCCAAGTTTTATCCTACTTTTTATCGGATTTCTCTTACTTTTGCACCCCTTAATCGAACCCAATATTTGAACAAAGTGGGTAAAAAAATAGTACCCGGTGATTATTGGGTACTTTTGTTAAGCTATTGGAAGTGAATCTCATTAAATTTCTTTACAAGTTGATTATTAATCCCTCATTTTATTGGTCCTATTAAATTCTTCAAATGCTCGCTTCTTAACAAAGCTAAACATTTCAAGTATCTCTTTATAAGAATTGTTTACTCCATTCCCTTTTATGTGTAATCTCTTACCATCTTCCAAATATATCGCTGCTTCGTCATATCTTCTATTCACCATTACCTCGAGAACATACCAATTGGGAATTTTTTCGTCACTCTCTTCATCATAAACAGGATGGAATTCAACTTTAATGTGATCCGGAGAAATTGTTGGTTTAATACCACGGATTTTATTGTTTAAGAGACATCTTATATCATCCTGCTCATGCGAAAACAATTGTATTCCCTCAACAATGCGATTATCTTTGACGCCAAAAAACACTCGACCACCTTCACCATTTAGGTATCCAACAATATATTCCCCAACTTCATTTTTTATTATATTCCTTGGCTTTGTTGGGTCATTTGGTGCCTTAAATTCGTGAACATAATCTTCAAAAGTATCCCGTATTACCTTTCCCTTGATGAATTTGTAATAATTTTTAACTTCTCGTTCTTCATCAGTTTCTTCATGCCTCGTTAAACTGTCATTCAGTCCTCCAGAAAATAAAAAAGCGTCATTTACTTTAGCAAGTGTCTCTGAATCAAGTACTGCTATCTTCTTAACCAATCTAAGCCTGTCAATAGTCCGAATATTCTCTAGGAGAATAACGGCATTTTCCAATATCCCTTGTTCTCCATATAGTTTTACATGAGAAGGTAATTTAGGCTCAGATATTGCTGTTGTAATTACCGCAACAATAACAGTACGCGCATATTTATTTGCAATATCATTTTGTATTACCACTACAGGTCGAACATCAGATGTTTGTTCTAACAATAAGGGCTTCATTCCGGTTCCAACAGACACATCGACTAAAAAAATATCACCACGTTTTATATCCATAATCATTTCCCCTATAATGAATTAGTGCAAGTCTATTAAAAATATTATAACAAACATTGTATTAGAAAAATAAGCGGCACTCAGATCATCCCGAGTGCCGTAGCAATTTGCATGATTGCCTCTTTCTTTTTTGTGTAGAATTGGTCTTTTGTCAGACCTAAGTCCAGATATACGTTGATATCCTTGACCCTAGATGTGCTCAGATACTTCTCTTCGATGATCTGACGCTCTACTTCATCCAACGAATACTGCAATGCCCTTTCAATCTGTCTTGCTTTCAACTCATTCGTGGACTCAGACTTTTGAAGCCGTGGAAACAGTTGGTCGATACCCTTCTCCTGTCGCTCTTGTTTATTTTGTACGGCAACACGAAGGGCCTTATACTCTTTTAATGCTTTGACAACAGCCTTTCTGACTTCTTTTTCATCTACTGGTTCCAGAAATGACAGTTGCTCTTGTGCGCTCATCTTTCCAATTCCCCCTCGTGGCAGCCCGTGCTATAATGTTTTTGCCGAACATATAGACGGGCTCCCTGCTGGGGGCTATTTTTTTCTCTCTGAGCAATGTAAGCTTGGCATAAGAACGCTTTTGGAGGTCCGAACCATGCCCGAAAATTTGTTAGAGCAATTAGCACGTAAAGATAAAGTTTTAGCCCAAGTTCGAAGCATGATCGAAGACGTCGATACTTACTGTGATCGTGATGTAGATTTATCTCCCGAAGTGCTGCGCGAAATGTTGCAGGGTATCAAAAATGTTATATCGTTGGAGTTGGAGTAGAAGCACTGTGATAGGTTTGATACATGATGCTATTTTCTTGAGGTGATCATAATGGTTGCTGTTTTCATCAGAACTGCATCACATGATTTTAGAAAGACCGAAAAACAAATGGAGTCCTGCATGCCGCATGTCAAAAATGTAGCCCATAAGGTGTACATAGAAATCGATGTTAAAACCATTGACTCGGACCGTCCAGGCCTGTCTCAGTTGATTGCGGACATAGAGGCTGGATTGGTTAACAAGGTAATTTGTCATAGTGCAGAGCGAATCTCTCGTAACCCTGTTGAATTGGGGAAGTTCATGCAGCTTGCTACTCATATGAATGTACCATTGGTTTTTGCTGAGTGATTCTGAATGGAATCACTTTTTCTCTTTTGTTAAACAGCGATACCCTTTGCCATCAAGTAAGCCAAGGAGACGGCATACGGAGCACCAACTACTGCTGGTGTATTATGATCGATTTGATACTTCCCGTCTTTAAAGACTCCAGCAAAACCGCAGTAGCCGCCATCGGGTGTGTGCGCAAAATCAAGGTAAATCTCCTCCTTCTTCGCTTCCTCCACCAGCACGCCCATGCCTTCCCAACTGGTCGAGAATTTAGGTTCGTCGATCACGTGGCCGTCCTCATCAAAAAATATCCCATCACCTTCAGACACCTTCCAACCAAGGGCCATTGCTACTTTTAAATCCAACTCACGTCCTGCTTGCATCCCGTTCCCCTCCTATTTAAGCGTCTTCCGAAATCCGGCTTCGCAGTTTCTTTATGTCATCAATAAGCGCTGCTTTGTCCTCTGGAAAGAGCAGCATCATATCCAATTTGATATCTATCAATGCTTTGATTTCCTCCACCGACATATCCTGTTCCAAGAACTGCTCAGTTGGTATTAATTCGAACTGGTTCACATTCCGCCCGCATAATTTACATTCGTATACGCCACCAATGTAATGAGTTAGTTTCTGGCACCCACACGTTGGGCAGCACAACCCATCCATCTTGTTCCCCTCCCTGAGTACAAACGTAATGTTATTTTCATCCTTCTGCTGCGATTCTATTGGTAGACAACATAGCATTTTGGATTGTTTGCGTAAAAAATGTTTATTGCCTCTTCTTCGGAATTTGCTCGAATCGAGGTTACGTATGTACCTGGTTCGTGTCCTCGTACATATCTGATTGTATAGGTATTCATCCTAGTATCCCTCCCTGTTTAACAAATCGTGTGTTTTGTAACCAATAATCACCATTTTCCGTAATTCCTATCGAAAGGAGCACTCTCATATGACAATCATATTGATCCTTTTTATTGGATGGATTCTAATCCTGAACACAAAACCTTTCCAAGCTAGATGGATATACGCATTGTTATTTGCTCTTACTGTTATTTTTTTGTTTTTACTAACCCTTCCGTATATGAACGAAGATTGGACTGGGTATTAGGTCAGCGTTTCATAAAATTACCGTTGTGTTAACTTCAAATTGTTGTAAAATGGTAGTTATCATTTGTTGCTATAACGACTGATTAGCACTCGGTCATGATTAGATGTTGATTGAAGTGACAGGTAACTTTACTGATGAAATTATCCTTCATGGAAAGAAACACAAACTGCATGAATTGAAGAATATGTTCACTTTTGCCTTAGAGCAGAGTGAACAAACAAGTGATTTCCCTCATGTGTTTTGTAAGCTTTTTGACTACGAAATTATCGCATACTCATCTGACATTAAAGTTGATGTTGTATTCGACACAGATACTCATCGTATTTACCAGCCCTTTTATTGAAGGGTTTTTTTCAATAACTATTAATTTAAATCGATGTAATAGACCTCGAATGATCCGTCCTCAGAAGGATCACATAGCATATAGCCGCTATCCATATCGATATCAACATCTTCCGGTACTACGGAATAATATTTGCAGTGCCCTTCCTTAACGTCTGCTACTGCTGGCAAGTCTTCTGGCTCGTATTCTTCCAGTTCATCTTCAAACTCATCGAGGCATTCCTCTAAGAACTCTTCCTTGCTTTTAAATTGGTCTTTTCGTCCAACAAATTGAATTACAGCACCATGACCATCTTCACGAAATGCCTTCAAATCCATGTATTTGCCTCCCTACACATTTTGTTAAATTAAATCTTCCTTGTTTCTTACCCCCTATGAGAGAATGGGTATAATTAACAGTTCATTCAGGGGGTATCATCATGATCAACCCAAAGTTAGTTACCTTACATATAAGCTATGAAGATTGGGGTGATAATCCCGATGATTTTCTAATCCACCTTGAAGCATTTATTGGTCCAGAAGACGAGCCCGGTACTGAAGTTTTTTATTTTTCCGCTATAAGCCCAAAACGATTAGTTAGAATGATTGAAGATGATATTGAGCTCGGTAGAGGGCTTCTTATCTCATCCGACTTCAATCTTCCTAAAATAGAAACCAAGATTCGCCAACTCCTTACAAACTGCCACAGGGACAATTGGGATGAAACCATCAAAGCAATTTGGAGATACGCTAGATGGGAATCCGAGAGCTGATTTACCTCCCTGAGCAATTTGTAAATAAACAAATTTCGCGATACATTTTTTGTAAAATACTGTATATAGGTGAATTTTATGAAAAAAACAACTTTGCACAAAATAGTTTCAGTTGTAATCTGCTTGAATGGTCTTTATTTAATGATAACTAGCCTGAAGTACGGTTTACTTGGTATCCTTTTTTTAGTTATTGGACTATGGAGCGTCTATACGGACTTTAGCAAAAGCGACGGGTGATTTAACTTAATTGAGCTTCTGTACCCATCTTTTTTGTTCCAGTCTCCTCGTGGCATAATGATGACGAAGGAGTTGGTCACGTGGAAAAGTCGTTTTATTACTCGGTCGAATGGTCTGAAGTCAGCTATTTGAAAGAGGCCTTGGATGCTATGGAGATACCTTATGTGATTGAACAAGATTCCGATCGTCTACAGCTCGATGCTGGTCATGTTGCCATTGTGTTTCCAGACCTTCCTGTTCGTGTGTATGGAGGCGTCCACGAACTTTTTGGTAGTCATGGACGCCGCTATCCTTAGTGAACCAATGCTGGGACTTCTACTCTGTCAGAATCGACCCAAATATCTTCCCAACTCAGTTCGAATCCAACGTTTGCTTCTGCCTTCGCTGCTGCCAAAAGGATCACTTGTCCCATTGCCTCAGCCGATGCTGGCGGTACTGCGTTCCCGATATACTCCCGAGACTTTGCATCGCTGCACCCTTCCAACTGGAACGGACGGCCATCAGGCAAGTGAGTATCGAATCCTTGAAGCATAGCCAGCTCATAGGTTGTAAGTGGCCTGTGCCATGTCCCATCCTCGGCAATGATGATCCAGACGCCTCTATCAGTATCGAGTGGAACTGGTCGCGGATCAGCGACGGCAGAGGAACCAGAATGTATGTCACTGCTACCCGTGACCGTTGGGGATGAATCTTCCCAAGCGGTAACTCCCATCGTTCCTGAACGCGGGCTGCATGTCATTCTGACATCGGCTACGAGTTGCGCGCCGCTCTGTACATCTGTTACGCCAGTCACTGTTGCGGCTGGCTGATCCATTGATTGCATGCGGTACTTATCCGTATAACGCCCAGGGCGATCGGAGATTCGCGGATCGCTGATAATTTTCCCGCTGCCGGCTGAAGCACTTCCAGTAGTAACGGTAGGAGAAGTAGTTTCCCAATCGTTCACTTTGTAGGCTCCATCGTGATATTGATTAACTACTCTTGGATCGCTAATGCTTGCCGCAGACTGCATGATTCGAGAAGCAGAGCGAACCGTTTTGGAAGTACTACCCCAGTCCTGTACGCCATAACTGTCGGGATGCAGCTTTGTCATCACCTTCGGATCAGCGACCGCAATTGCACCGCTACCGAACCTTGTTCCTGTCACGCATGGCGCCGTTTCATCTGGCCCAACAATCCGGTAAACGCCCGGGTGTCGTCCTTCTCGATGTTTGAGCTTTGGATCAGAAATACTTGCAGCTCCGTTCGATGGTCCCACGGCTCCGGTGATGCAATCCGCTGGTTGCTCAAACGATTGCACCCGATATAGATTCGCTTTCCCCGCCCCGTTAATCGAAAGCCTCGGGTCGGATAATGCGGAAACACCGTTACTTCTTCCGGGGCCTGCTGTGCTCGTTACGGTGCGCCCTGTAGTGTTCCAGCCCTCGATACCCCAAGCTCCACTACGAGGCTCATGAACGATTCTGTATTGCTCATACGGGATGTTCTGTAGGTCTCGCCAGTCACCACCCGCTCGAATCAGTGCGAGGCGTACCCACGTTTTCCATTCAAGCCGTGGCAGTCTATGCAGCGGCCCTCCTGTTTCCGTATCCCCTGGCATTGGGAGAGGCCCGATAATATCGCCTATTGTTTTCAAAGCCTTCTTCGGCGGGATGTATACAAAATTCGGAACCTGTACTACATGCCTCGCCAGAATCAAAAATCTGACTCGATTCTGTCCTAAGCCGCCGATCTCCCCGAGGTTGTGGTCAGCTCGCATATTCACTTCGTATCCGAACTTTTTTAGCAGCTTCTCGATTTTCTTAAGCAGAGCTTTGCCACGCGTTAGAATCCGTGGCACATTCTCCATTTGGATGAACGCTGGCACTCCGCCGCCGTATTCCAAGCAAGCTCGTAGGGACAACTCGATGCCGCGTAAGGTTAGCTGGTTTAAAGCCTGATATTTCTTTGATTCAGCGGATTCTTTGGGTAGTAGAGCACTCAGGCCCTTACATGGTGGAGAGGTAAAGAGGAAGTATGGAATCTGGTATCCGAACGCTACCCACATATCCCATGGTGTGGCCTCTTGCCATTCTGGTGATGGTTCGTGCCCGTTCCAATCAATGTATTGTTCTCGTGTGAAAAGATCCATTACTACGGCGGTATTTTCGCCTGTAATGTTGTCGTGATTCTTGCAAGCAACAGGGTCGTAATCAATTGAGCAAAGTAACCGGAATTTATGAATCTTACCGCCATATTCAATTTTCGAACGCATATATCCAACGGATGCCCCGCCGATTCCGCCAAAGAGAACGGCAGCTGTATGTTCAACCATGCTATTTCCTCCCGTTCCAAGGCGGCACTGCTCCGCCTACCTTCCAGTTGTTTACTTTAGGATTAACGATGGATTGGTTGATCCTCTTTTGATAGGCTGTCTTAGGGAATCCACGTCTCCAAGGGTGATCTGGCGCTGGTTTAACGGCTGTCATATGATCCCGCCTTTCTGAGGGAGAGGAGCAGCTTTACGCTGCCCCCTGTTCCTCACCTTTTTGCTTCGCCATATGTTCCGCGACCAGCTTTTTATATTCACGTAATTCAGATGCTACTTTGGTGGAGCTTACACCCAGACTCTTAGCAATTATGATCCATGTTTCCCCATTCTTTTTGCGCTGTAGCAATTCCGGGAAATCAAACGTAAATTCATCGAATATTGGAGCTTGTCCGCTCAAAATGAAGGCTTCCAGCTCTTCTTTGTCGATTGCAGCAGCAGCATCTTGTTTATCTTCCTCCTGATCGCTGTCAGTTGTGTTATCATTGGGCTCTTCCTGACCTTGTGATTCTGGATTAGGTTTGTTGTCATTTTCTGTACCCGTAGCTTGGATTTCTGGATTGTCTTCAGAACCTTCCCCGTCTTCCGATGATTCGTCACCTTCTTCTCCAGCTTGTTCATCATGCTCAGACCCTTCACCCTCTGAACCTTCGTTCTGCTGGTCATCGGTATCTTCGTGATAATCGTCATGTTCATCTTCATTGTCTCCGCTAACTTGTGTCACCACGCCAGATTGATCGGTTGTGACAGATAAACCACGACGTTCTTCTCTTCCATCCTCGTCAAAATTCATTGCCATTTGTGGATTTCCAAGACGTACAACTACTTTGTCCCCAACCATGTCCACAATGTCCGCCAAATCGTATGGATCAGGCTTCCCTACCATTTCCAAGTTCACAACAATCTTCTTATCATCCGTTGCCATTTTCTTTACTACTGCCGTAAATTGTGCGTGTTTGCTCATTTTCCACACTCTCCCTTGGTTTATATGGCTTTTTTCTCTTCACGTTTTTTTGCTTTCCACTCGTCAGTGGTGATCCAACCGCCGTATTTCTGAACCTTTTTAAGCAATGTCAATTTCATATTTGGATATTTGTACATGAACATTTTTGCTTTGATCTTGAAAGCTTCAGTCTCTTCACCCTTGATATCAATGACCTCCAGCGATCCATTCAGGTGAAGAACTTCAAAATCCGCTTTGTATGTTATCGCTTGCAGATTCTTGCCATTTCGGTGGCATTTTTCCTGAAGCACGTAAACAGGTTGCAGCCGCATGTCCTGGATTTCACCAGCAGCCAGCTTATCTTTTAGAACAAGGTAATACTCTGACTCAGCCTTGGAATCGAACTTGATACCATCCACAAAGGTGATCTTGTTGTTATATTTGGGCAGCTTTGGTTTATCTGTTTCTTGTTTGGCTGCTCTGGCTCTGCGCTTCATGTTATGCCCCTTTCTTAATCGTCTTGGTATTACCGGAGAAACGATGGATCAAAACCAATTCTGTCGTGCTATCGCGCTCAACCAGCCAATTTGCAGGGTTTAAATTACGTGCTTCCAATTCTTTTTTTTGCCGCCTGTTTGGGCGTTTGCCTTGCTTCATGTCTGCTCTCCTCCCCGTTTCACCATGTAAACGAAATCCTTGTCCGACCGATCTGCTTTAAATTCCGGATACCTGTCTGCGTAAGCTTTCCACCATTGGCGCATTGCTGCTGACCGCTCTTTGTCGTTTTGTATCAACTGTAGTCGCTGAGGAATTGGTACCTTTACTGGAATTTCACCCGACAGCCCTTCGGCTAGTTCCTCCATGTTTTGTCGCCATCCTCTTCATCTTCATCCTCGGAGACATCGATCATGGTCATCTGACTATTTTTAAAACGATGGTCAAGATCAGCAAATTTGTTGAACTCTTTCAGGAATGCAAGCTCTACCGTTCCCGTTTGACCGTTTCGTTGCTTTGCAATGATGACCTCAGTGACATTCTTGTTTTCTGTTTCCTTGTCGTAGTAGTCATCGCGATACAGGAAAGCAACGATATCGGCGTCCTGCTCAATTGATCCTGACTCCCGAATATCAGACATCATAGGGCGTTTGTCTTGTCGCTGCTCTACTCCACGGCTCAACTGAGACAGTGCAACAACTGGCACATTCAGCTCACGCGCGATCGCCTTTAGGGTCCGTGAGATTTCAGATACCTCTTCCTGCCTGCTACCTGCCTTTGCTCGTGAGTGAACCAACTGCAAATAGTCAATCATTATGGCACCCAACTGCCCACCGTGTTCGTTCATGAGGCGCATGCATTTGGCTTTAATCTCGCTTACCGTAATACCTGGGGTATCGTCGATATATATTGGCTTTTTAGAAAGGTTTGAAATGGCCTCTGTGAGCTTTAGCCAATCCTCCTCCTCTAGCTGTCCTGTTCGTAAGCGGTCCGCCTCGATATTAGCCTCTGAACTGATCATGCGCTGCACCAACTGCTCCGCGCTCATTTCGAGCGAGAAAATCGCTACCGGGGCGGAACCTTTTTCCGCAGTACGTTGTGCTATGTTTTGAACGAAGGCAGTTTTACCAACGGATGGACGAGCAGCGATAATGATTAAGTCCGATCTTTGCAGCCCTCTCGTGATCCGATCCAAGTCTTTGAATCCAGTTGAGATTCCTGTAACCTCGCCATCCCCATTATTCGCGTTCTGCTCGATAGCATCGTAGACATTCAGGAGAACATCTTTTGTTTGGCGGAAACCTTTTCCATTTGAGCTGACAACGACCTCTTGCAAAGTCTTTTCCAGGTACTCTACAGCCATATCAAGGTTGACCTCTTGTTCGATCAGGCTAGGTATCCGAAGTGCTGCGAGGTATATCTTTCGAAGGTTGGACTTCTCACGAACAATTCCAGCGTAGTATTCGATGTTTGTAGCAGTTGGAACTGAACTGGCGATTTCCGTAAGATACGTAACACCGCCGACTTCATCCAGCAGCTTGCGGTCTTGCAGGTGCGCTGTCACCGTTAAAAGGTCAATTGGATTGCCTTCTTGTTTAAGCTCAACCATAGCTTGGTAAATTTGCCTGTGGTGCGGCGAATACATGTCCTCTGGCTTACAAATCGAGTAGACATATGGAAAATAGGTTTCGTTCAGGAACATGGTTCCAATGACACTCTGCTCAGCCTGATTGTTCACTAGCACATGCCCCATGGTTTCGGTTTGTTCGACAGTGTTATCCAAGCCCTTTCACCCTTCCAGAAAGCCAGTCATGGTGCTCATCGTTAATTAGGCCCCGGTTGCTTTCGCCATCCAACGTAATCGTGATGGCATTTTCCAAAATGCGATCAGCAATTCGTTTCCCCTGGTTTCCCATCCACTGTTCAAGCCCTGCTTGTGTGAAATTGCTCGAGTAGATAATGGGCCTCTTTTGGCTTCGAGTGTTGATTACATCGAGTAGTTTCTCAGCCCGGGAATCATATGGGACCTCACCGCCGACGTCATCCAAAAGCAACACCTCGCAGCTATACAAAACTTTCAAAAGGCGCTTTTCATACTCGTAATCGTCAACCTTTGCAACCTCTCGGAATCGTTGGAACATGTGGTAGGTGGTCATAAACACTGCTGAAACGTTCCGCTGCAACAACGCTTTATAAATCCCTGTGAGTAGATGCGTTTTGCCTAACCCATTTGATCCGTTGAAGTAAAGCCCCAATCCTGGGCGTTCACTTTGCCATTCGCTGTATGTATCCACAAAGTTGTTCGCGATCTTACTGGCATTCGTGCATCCCATACGATTTTCGTAGTTTTCTAGAGTTGCTTTTGGAAGCAGCTTGTCCCGGCTTGTGAATTCGTGGCAGAGGGTCAACCATTCGCGCCTCCGTTTTTCTTTTTCAAGGGTTTCTCTTGCCTTTGTCTCGCAGGGGCAAGTAACAGTTCCCCATCGGGTTTGACCCAGTATTGCAATCTGGATAGGCTCAAGCAATTTTTTGCAATGTGGGCATTCCCTAGCAGGTGGCTTAGAAACTTCGTCGCTTTTGGTGATACTCTGCTCGCCCTGAGTCAGTACCTGTTGGAGCGATTTCACGACCAGCACCCCCTTGATTTCTGAGTTTCAGCATCTTCCGGCGAGCTTCATGCTCTGTTGTCCTGCGGATAATCCCATAGGTGTACTTTTCATCCTTGTCGTCATACTGCATAATGTGAATGCTCAAAGCGTATAGGATGATGGCAGCACGCCCGTCAGGAGTGTCAGCCAATTTTTTGTTTTGCCAATAGGTCAGCAGCTTATCCCATATCTTCACAGCTTTACTTGTTGCAATCCGACCTGTTGCCCTCTTCAAGCGAATGGTGTTGAAATATTCAACGAAGAGTTTTCTCGGCAATGTGGATATGGGGTTGGCGAGCATTTGCGAGTCAACAAAGGATTCCACATGCTCCATTCTCGACAACTGCTCGGGTAAGTCTTTTAAATGGTTCTTATGTTCATACTGCTGTTCTTGTTGTTTAATAAATAAAGATTGTCCCTCCATTGTCCCTTCATGAGCATTTGATTGTCCCTTGATTGTCCCTTCTTTCATTTGCGAACCCCCTTCATCCTTAGAGCCACAAGGATTTCCACTTTCGCTTGATTGACCCTTGATTGCCCCTTCGTTGTCAGTTGATTGTCCCTCCTTTGTCCCTTTTTCGGAGGAATTTTGCACTTTGTAAGTGCTCAAATCTTGCATCTTGCTGTAGTGCAAAATCGTGATAATAACTCCATCGCTCTTGCGTTTTGCAGGCGAAATTTTGATCAGCCCGTCCTTTACCAGATGGCTTAACGAAGTGGTGATTTCTTTGCGTGTCCAGCCTACTTCCCTTTGAAGCTCCGCTGCATTAAACTCCAACTCGCCTCGCTTCTGCCCAGCACCATCCTTGTAGCTGGCCCGTTCCATCAAATCAGCGAATAACAGCTTGTCCCTTCTATTCCGGAAAGACAAACGGGGAAGGACCAAAAACCCCGTTGTCCCGTACTCTGCTATGCCCATCCCCTGCCCCCTCGGCATATCAAGCAATTAAATCCATATAATGAGTGACCTTGCTTAACTTCTTTGTTTCACGGCAGTATCGGCAGGTGCCGCATCTTTTTGGTTCCGTGAAACCAGACTTTACTTCAATGATTCGAGGCATACGCCGTTCTATCTCAGCCAGCTCATCTTCAATCCGGTGTGTATCCATGCTGATTACTTCCTTGTCTGGTGGGTCTTCCTTGGAAACAGCGATGATGTAAGGATCGTACCAATGGCTGCGACCGTGATAGATTCGTTCCAACTCCACGTAAAGCGCCATCTGCCTCAGATAACCGTATGCCTCAACGAATGAGACATAGCAGCCGAGTTCCTTATCCCAGTGCTTCCCCCGGATATCCCTGACTGTCTTGATATCCGCGATCCGTTCTCCTTCTGCATGTCGAACGTCCAGCTTTGCCTTCCATATCGCTCCTGCAAATTCTGCTGTTATGATCTTTTCTTTCTCTCCTTGCAGAAGGAAAGTTATAAACGGATCATTTGCCAATGTTTCAATCATTTTGTCTGCGACTTTGTAATGTGCATACAGTTCGCCTTTTTTTGTGAACAATGCCGGGTTGCTCGCCTTAAATTCTTCTAGCGCTCCTTCGGCCCAAGCATGTACGTATGAACCAATTAGCAAAGCATCGCTTGGTGGCTCTATCCAAGCCCCCTTCACCTTCGCCACGGCCCTAGCTTCGCATTCAATGAAGTCCTTGTACTGGCTGTTGCTCATATAATCTAGATCAGCCTCAATCGAGTGGTAGTTCTGATTGTTCAGCTCCACCATCTGAATTTGCACCACCTAGCTCTTGCTGTTGTTGTTTGAATTGTTCTTCCAGCTTCGATCCATTCTCCTGAGATAATCGAATATCGAAGTAATCCTCACGCTTGCCCATACCATCTTTTAACGAACGATACACATTTCCTAAACGAATGAAGTCATGTTCCGAGAAAGCATCTACCTTACAACCGATGTATTTTTCCACCATTTCTTTTGAAATGCTGTACTCCTTCTCAAACAACACAAGTGCATTTCTCACCCTATCCGAGAGTGGCTCTTTATGACCTGCAACAAGTGTCACTTTGCATTGCTCAATCGCAGCATCTACAATGTCGCCTGGTATGACCGAGAGAATGCATGCCCTAACCCGGCGAGCTCCCTGATTTGCTACAAGCTCATAAATATCCCGAGGGTCATCTAGCTTATTTATCGATCCGCGCGCTTTCCTCTCATGCTTCACGGTAAACGTTTTTGATTGGCGAGTGTTCGTTTCAAGGTCCCAAGCATAGGCCATAACCGATGACTCCCCATTTCTCTGCTCCAGCTCAATAATCCCTGAGTCGATATTTCCCCAGCATTGAGCCAGCACTTCTGCTAAACGAATGGATGGACCTGTAACCTTTTGTCCGCCTCTTGGATATTCGTACATCGCATTTTCAGCAAGTATCTTGCGGCTGCAAGCTTTCATAATGCGACCATATGCTTCGTTTTCATCCCGCGGAAACCGCTTTGCAATCACCATTGCAGCTTGTACTTCCTGCGCCTGTCTTGTCATAAGCGCCTCTGTCCCCGCCGTTTTTGGCTGCGAAGATGCTTGCATATATTCCGTTGGATCAAACTGTTGTAGACTCAAATAGCTCCGCCTCCTTGCACTTTCAGCTCGTTGACGTTACGATACTGCTAAGTGGTAAAATGCTTCGAATCAGACTCAGCGTTGCAGCGCTGGGTCTTTTACTTTTCTTCTTGGCAATCCTCGCAAGTTCTTGGATGTCCAGGTTCCTCAAAATCTTCCATATATGCCCCGCATACTTGGCAAAGCAAACCAGATAGAATCATTTCTGCCACTTGCCCCACTCTTCACACCTCCTCTCGATTTGGTCGCGAGGCGCCACCGTCCCAACCTCTACGGCAGTTGTAGTTCCTTGCCTACGCCACGTCTCTACCTCGCTATGTATTACTTGGAGGTTCGAACCTCCGTGGAAAACTCAGCTCACATGCGACTCTCAGATTTTTAAAGGTCGACCGAATTTTCCACGCAGGGCCGAAGCCCGCGTTACTTTATCAAGCGTCTTGCCTGTTCCCTTATCCCCTCTACGAAATCCTTATGGTCCATCGTTGCTTTCCCGTCAACAAGAAGCTCCAATTCTTCGATAACATCCCTTACCGTCCATTCAAGCCCGCTGTCATCAACATCAAAAGCTAAGGGTTCCAATTGGCGCTGTCTGTTCGGCTCTGTCCGTTCGACGTACTCCGGAAGGTCAAGCAGTTGCTGCATGAATGACAACCTTCTCTGGCTTTTTTACTGGCTTCAAGCTATTTAAAAAGTTGCGTAGACGCTCAATCTCGTCCCAGTTTTGCAAGATAACCTCTTGCCCCTCAGTCACTTTGGAGAATTCGCTGATTTTCAAACTTCCGTTTGCCGTAAATGCGGCCCAGCGATCCCCTTTCGAATCAATGTTTTCTACTGCGATAATGCCTCTATCTAAAAGCGATTTACTCATGGGCTTGTCCTCCCCTACACTGTTGTGGTATTCTTCCAATGAGTTTTGATTTATGCCGTCCGTTCGCTGCGGGCGGTTTTTTCGTATTTCAGGAATGCCGCGACTTCTCTCGCTTTTAATAAAACTGCTTTCCGCTTGCCCTTCACCATTACATAAGGTGCTTTAAGAAATCGACTCTCCCGCTTTACCCTTATCTCTCGCAGTCGAGAAGCTAGCCATAAAGCTTCTGACGCCTTGCTGTCTGACAATCCCCTACTATCTTCAACCGCTCTTTCCAATGCCACCGCAGAGTGTTCAAGCTGTTCTTCATCCAAGTACCCAGGCTTACCGCAGTACATTTCGAACAGTGTATTTGCGGTTGAAATGATCCGTTTGCCTTGCCAAACGTCACCCTCACGGTCAAACCTAACCTTTTCCTTAACCAATGCTCCAATTACTATGAACAACTGGTCTTTATCAAAAACGATGTACTGATTACTCATGACGTCCTGCCCCTTTCATCACTTTTATAAATCCTTTGCCCACAAGCTTTGCTTTGTGCTTCGTCCATTGAGCTATCCAGCCTAACTTCGATTCTTTCGTAATCACCGCCGCCATGTGTGTTGTGGATGTAACAACGTCCAATGTCTCTTGGATCAAGTGTTCAATCTGATGCTTTTCTGATCTACTCCATGTGGACGGCGGTTTTACAAGGATGGTCTGGGCCCGCCTTATT
Source organism: Brevibacillus sp. MER 51 (assembly GCF_023714195.1). Classification (NCBI taxonomy): domain Bacteria; kingdom Bacillati; phylum Bacillota; class Bacilli; order Caryophanales; family Paenibacillaceae; genus Brevibacillus; species Brevibacillus sp. MER 51. The sequence continues at coordinate 47,981 of NZ_JAMAUS010000005.1, forward strand.
GCTAGTAGTAACTCCTCGACTTCCTCTACCGTTTTAGCAACAACGGTGTGCCTGTTCAGCTCCACATTGTCGCCATCCAAAATGACTGGGCTTGTACCTGCTGAGGACTCATGTGCTGCTGCAATTGAAAGAAATGGATTGTTTGTCACTTGTACAGCTTTCGATTTAACATCGGGCGGTGTCAAAATTCTCCCCGTGGTGTATGAAGAAACTGCCTCTCGGCTTACGTTAGCTTCAAAACCGAAAGCTAACTGTGTCATGCCAGCCTCTTGAAGTGACTGACCTAACTGTCTACCAAAGTCGCTCATGTGTTCGCACCATCCTTACCAGCGTTATTCTGTTTTCGGTGTACAATGATTCCAAGCTCACTTTCCAGACTCTCCCTCGGCAGCCATATGAGCCGAGGGCTTTCTTTTGTTCAGTAAATTGAAGATGACGTTATCCTGAATCAATACACTCTGCATGAGTTGATCTGCCTGACTACTTAGTTCAGGTGCTGCCTTTTTCACTTCGTAACAATAGTTAGCCAGTGCTTGTTTTAACTGATCCGCAGCCTGCACATAACCTTTATGGAGCATGATTGACATGGTTACCCCCTTGTTTTTGGTAGGACTTTCCACCCATTCTGTCGAAATTGTTTGTCGGAAGAACGTGAACTTTGGCGAGTGGCGTTCTTCTGATGCCAGAGACGGAAGGTGGTGTGATGAATATGGCGGTATATCTTATTACCTACGATTTGAATAAATCAGGACAAAGCTATGACAAACTCTACGAGCAAATTAAGTCTTGCGGTGCCTGGTGGCATTATCTGGATTCAACTTGGCTTGTTGACTCAACCCTGAACGCTACTCAGATACGTGACAGAATGAAAAGTGCTATGGACGATAATGACTTCTGTTTAGTTATTAAGCTCACTAATGAAAACTATCAGGGATGGCTCAAGAAAAAGGCTTGGGACTGGATTCATGAACATTTAGGTCATTCACGGTATTGACAATTCGATGCTGGCTCTCCTGAAACTAAAATTCCATTGTCACTATCACCGTAAGGATGTGCCGTCGCCACCGCGGCGGCTCTTTCTCCCCAAATTATCTTATTGATAATTTGATTTGCTAACTCGGCTGTTTCATCACTTATCTTGTCTGGGTTGTCACGCAGTTTTCTGTTTTGTAATGCCAGTGTCAGTAAATGGTTGATTACATGAAGTTCTTTTTCAGCGAACACTATTTTCACCTCGCTTTCATCACACAACTGCATGCAGCGTCGAGTCTTGGCAGTGACCCCACCTTGACCTTGTTATCACCCTTACCTGGTGAAATGGTGGAATGTATTATGGTGCGGCTCATATCTTCGCTCGCTCCCGCTCTTCGGCGCTCTATGCAGTTGTGTGAGGGTCGTCCAGTACTCCTTTAGGCTGTTTCCTCTTTCTTCTCTGGTTGATCTGTAGGAGTAACGTCTTTTGGTTCTGCTGGCTTTGACTTGAGCAAAACCTCCAATGCGCGGACCATACGTTTCATATCAGGTGCGAACTCACGATGGAATTCGATCCCTTTAGGTGGTTTGATCATTGTTGGCCTCCTTTCAGGCTGTTTCGATATTGTCTGTAGACAATGATTCATTTAAAAAAATATAATCTTCCACTTTTAAATTTTCTTGCTTACAAAGCTTAAACAGTCCTACAAACAGTTTCGCTCCACCATTTTTCTTACCATTCAAGATCCGAAATAGGTATGAATACTCGACTCCTACCTTCTCCGCTAGAACAGGTGTGCTCCACCCCCGAACCTCGGCAAGTTTTTCTATGGCCTGGATGTTTACTCGCATTTTTCTCACCTCCCCATTGTCTGCTTGCAATACAAAAATACCATGTCCACAGACAATGGTCAAGTGATTTTATTGCCTTCAAACAACGGTTTTTTGCTGTCTCCATTGTCTATAGGCAATTTAAGAAGTAAAATTATATTGTATTGGAGGGAAAGTCATGGAATTCGATAAAGCTGAATTTGCAAGGCTTCTAAACTTGGCTAAAGGTACAAGATCCATTAACAAATTTGGCATGGATTCTGGAGTTGACCCTGGTTACATTTCTCGCTTGTTACGATGTCTTATAGAGAATCCACCAAGCGCGTTGATTATTAAGAAGCTAGCTGAAAAAGCCCATAACGACATTGCTCCTGAAACCTTGATGATAGCCGCTGGTTATATTGAAGATGGGGCATCCTCCCTAACTGACAAAAAGGACAAACCTCTTTCCGAATATGAAAGCTTATTCTTCTACGAACTAGATAAGCTAAGCGAGGAAGATAAAAAAAAGGCTTTGGAGCATGTGAGGTACTTAAGGTATTTAGCGGAGCAACAGAAATGACAACGAGACACGCAGACTAAGCGTGTCTCGTTGTCATCTAATAAATACTCAATGAAAGGTGATCCTTTGATGCAAGAATATTACATGTACATGCGTTCACGTTATATTCGCAGATTAGAAGCATACGTAGATTTAAAAGATCTACTTGATTTAGCAAAAATTAAAATTGATTCTTCTCTAGTTGACATTCCCCTTATGTTCTTACCATCATATTATGATTTCCTCTGTACTGAGCCGTATTCTTTGTGGAATGAAAAAGTGGCTACACGAACGTTCGATGGACTCCAAAACATATATTATAAAAGCGTAGATATGGAACAGGTTCTAAAATCTGTTCTGACGCATTTTTTAATCTCATTTACATGTTATAAAGACATTACAAAGATAATAGAAGATCTATCACCTCTAAGTGATAGCCCAGAAATTAAAACAAGAATGTATCGAATTCCCACTTATAATGGATTAATTGAGGGCTGCCTAACAAACCTTTATAAGGCATTGCGTGATTTGCTTGATTTGACTGTTGATAAAGACTTAAAATCGCAGACAAAGTTAAATGGTTTATATGAGATGCTTGTAAGTAACGGATTTTCAGAATTATGTGCATTTGTGGATGTTGATATTCGAAATGCTATAAATCATGGGGGAATTTTTTTAACTGATAATAAGGCACAGTTTTACTTCTTTAAAAATCGTAAGCAGGAAACAAAAGAACTGAGTTATTTCGATTTTGATCAGATCATAGAGGATCTATATGACACTGTTAGTGGAATGATTGTAGCTTTTATTAGATTCTTCTCGATCCATCCTGAAATCACTTCTTTAATTGAACGAATAATGCAAAATGATCCATTTATTAAAAACGGTCTTGTTAAAATGTTACTCTCTTTACCAGGCAGCACGTGCCGTTTAATATCGGAATCACCAAATGGACAACAGTTAAATATCAATTTCTATACAAGTTTTAATCAACGGTTGGAACTAGTACATTTTTCGATTGAAGCAGCTTCGATAGCAAGAACAATTTATCCAGGGTATGACTCATACTTTATTTCAATATCTAATGATCGGATGTTGACCGGTTGGGCACGGTATAAATCATCCGATCTTGACTCTACTGCCAATCAAACAATTGATATTGTAGATTTATATCAAATCACTCTTGAACGAGGAGACATAACTTTTGGGAATCCAAACGAAGAAGAACTAGATTTAGACTATATTAAAAATTTTAGATATCCCACAATTAAAGGGACAAACTGGAGATTAGCTAATTTAAGTGATTGCAGTACTCCTGAGTTAAAAAGATTAAAAGGGCAATTATTTGTTGAGAGTAAAATACAGAAGAAGGAACTAACCCGAGTTGTAAATGATGCTATTAGACAAATAAAAAAGTTGTATACCCCTCCTACCCCACAGATTAAGGTCAAGCATGGAGATATGCCGGCTGACGTAGTGTTTTTGAATGTATACTTAGGCAATATTAGACTAAGAAATAAGAGTGTATTACCTTCCAATAAGAATTTCTTGTTGTATGCAGAATACAATTCCGCAGGCGGTCCTTTCATAAAAAACGGTGGTTTACCTGATTTTGTATGGAATCAATTGGACAAAGTACAAGAAGGTAATATCCTATACGCATGGAGTTATACTGCCTTAGAATAATCCAAAAGACGGCTTTCTGGAGGCAATGAAATCCTAGATGGAAGATACAATAGATATGGCGTATCTGCCAGATCAACCCGAGTGGAAGTCACTCGCTACTATATTGTACATGGGGAAGATTTATGAGTAGTCTTTGAAGCATGTAAGGTACTTGAGGTATATTGCGGAGCAACAGAAATGACAAGGAGACCCGTCATAAAAACAGGTCTCCTGTAATATTATTATTACTCTTGTTTTGGTGTGTGGGAACAGGTGACAACAACAAAAGTGATGGCATTACTTTATACTGATTTTAGCCACTTTTTGAATACTTGCTTATCCTCTGCATTTTCGAATATGAACCAGCTCAATATCACATTATTACTAATTCCTCGTTCTTTTTTTACATAACTTAAAAATGGACTAATCGTATACATTATATTATTTATAATGCTTTTGCTACTAGAATCTATATCGTGATAAATGTATGATTTGTAACCAATATGTGGGAATGGAGTTCCACTTCTACCCTCCATCTCATTACTTAATTCTTTAGGTAAAAAGATAGCATATTCTATTTGGCATAACTCTAATACTACATTTTTTAATGTTCTTGCATTGAAATTAGCTCTTCTAATAACACAATCGAAAAATGCAACTCGTTCAATGCGTGCAGAAGTGAAATTCGAATCGTATAAACTGCAATTCATAAACATAGTTACATTCAAAATAGTATTAGTAAAATTAGTGTCAGACATATCACAATCAGTAAAACTAATTTTATATAACTCAGAGTCTGAAAAATCTATACCATTCAACCCGATTTTTTCCATCTCCAGAAATCGTAACTTTAAAAGACTAAGAAATATACTTCCTTCTGTATCTATATCTGTATCTATTTCTACTTTCCTCATTTTTATTCCCTGAAATAATTGTCTACCCCAACTCGGAGTACCCTGTCCGTTATACGCATTCCACCTTTTTAACATATCAAATAATACCTCTGGTTTTTTAAGATCCTTGTTAAAGTACTTTTTAATTTTTTGTTCATTGCAGAGGGTATTTCCAACAAGTAGAGCTAGCCATTTATCGATCTCTGGTACGATAGATTCTACTGGCTCAGATAATTGCAAAACTTCATCTTTAAATAATGAACTATACTTAGTAACGGCATTTGTTAATAAATAAGTTGCATTTGAATCTAGAATTTTCCTACACAAATTTATTATCTTTTCAACTTCTTCTTCATTAATAATCCAATTTTCTAAGAGTTGACTTGGTGGTTCAGTTGAATTCGGCTCAAACTTCACGCTTTTTAGCCAAACGAGATTAATATACGGAGTATAGAGTTCTTTACTATATTCAGGTATTGCCATAGAAGCAATCATAGGAAACAGTAATTTTCGCTTCTTTTTCACATCATCATCAGCTTCTTTTACAGCACATTCTTTTAATAATTTTAATAAGCCCCCCAAAAAATCTATTGTCTGTTCACTTGGATTTCCTAATATCAATTTCTTTCGAGCTATCTCTTCGCTAATTGACTCATCTAAAGCATAACGGATAAATATTTTCAAGTAGTATTCTGCTAGTAACATCTCAGCGAAAGACTGATGCTGGAAATAAAAAGTGTCTCCCTCTTGGCCGAAATAGGATTGAGATATAAACTCAATATCTTCTACCTCTTTATATTTCTCCATTTTATACTCATCTTTTATATCTAAAATAGCCCCCTCTATAGTATTGCTAATATCATGTTTCTTTAAGAAACCATTTCCACCTTTATGTGTTTCAAACATCCAAAGAGCTGCAGTGGAATGTAAAATGTTTCTAAATCTATACTCATCCATTAAATTTATTTTATGAACTGAGTTAATATATTTGGCTTCTTTCGTTAAGACATTCACAAAGGATAAATAAACTCCTATTTTATTCGCAGTAGATAGGTCAGTATTACTCATGATTAACTTATAGATCATATATGCAAATATCGGTCTTTTAAGTTCATCATAAGTAATAACTTGTTTATCAAAGAGTAATTTATATATATTAAAATCGTCTTCTTTCATGACATTAGTAATAATGTCTCTACTGATTCCTTGGAAAATCTCTATATTGATTGGCGTTTTAGCTTTTAGTGCTTCTCTAATCCAATTATTAAATTGGTCAATTTTAAAACCATATACTGAAGCAAAATAATTGATTGGTCTATTCTCTTGATTTTTCTTCATGTATGGATGATACATGTTTAAATGTTTTTCTAGTCCGTGCTCAATCGGTCTAGAAGATATAATTATTCTATTCTTGCGACATTTCTTTTCGTCAATATTTTGTATTTTTTTTACTGATCTTAAAACTTTGTCGATCCGATCTTCTGATAGATTTCCACATTCATCTAAGGAATCAATTAAAAAAACATATTCTTTCTGCTTGAAGTCTTCATCTTCAACGTTTAACCCAAACTTTTTTGCCAGATAGTCACTAATGACTCCGTATGTACTCCCTTGATCAAACTCGTCAAATTCTCTTAGATTAAAATAAACTGGAATTGGTGTTTCACACGTTTGCATATGTTTTTTAGCTAAAGTAGAAGCATACCTTTTGAGAAATACAGACTTTCCTTTTCCAAAATCAGCTATGATAAACATGATCTTTTCAATAGTATCATCCGTTCCAAAGTACTCTGAAATCATTTCCTCTAGTGGCACTAAAGATTCTTCAATTTCATTAATTTTTTCTATATCTTTTTTATAATTCCCTGTTTCCTCGTAACGATATTTATCTACGATTTTCCAAGACCCGTAAGTTTTCTGATAAGTAAAATCTTCTCCTTTTAAGAATCCGATTTTATTTAACTCAACCATGTGGTTCAACAATTTTCCTTCTTGATTTTTTATCCATTTTTCATTTATTTCTTCTTGATGTTTTTGATAATCGTCTCCAAAATGTTTTTTTACCTCTTCCTCAATATTTTCATTATAACTACGAATAAATTTATTCTTTAAGTCCTCATAATTTGTATGGTCAGGTGTGTATTCTTCTAGTAGTTTAATGCAGATGCTTTTAATTAAAGTACATGCTGGATGTCTTTGTGCATTAAAATCCAAGGTTATTTCTGAATCTGCAATATTTGCCTTCTTTTCTTCAAATACTTCTTCAAAACGTTTAATTAGCCTTTTTTGGGAATCATGATCAATATATATTTCGTCAAGTTCCAATAATGATTTTGTCCCTTGCTCACATGCAGCTTTAAAATAAATTCCCAAGCCAAAATTTTGTAATTTATTCTCACTCAGATTTTCAAAATATTTATCTATTAACTTCTGACCAAATAATTTAATGACAATGCCTATTGTTCCGTTTGCATTTCCTAATATTTCTTGACCGTTTTTTTCAAAATTATCCTTAATATTGTCTACTGTAAGTTTTGAAATTAAAGGTATTGTCTCTTTAACATTCTCTATCCATTGCTTTGTTTTCGTTAGTTTCGACATTCTTTTTCCTCCAATGACTCAAGATGAATATTAAATACTTGATTTGATTTATGACTTTCTTCTCCACTATTGAATTATTCCTACATAAAGATTCGGCAAATAGTCCCAATTACCTACATTTTTCTATCGAGCTTATCCGACATAAAACGACAAAACATACTAATTAAGCCGCAATCAATACATCAAATTGTCACTAGTAGGAAAAAAGTAGGGATGGTAAAATCATTTACAGAACAAACGTTCCTGCTAGAGGTGATCTGATGAAATCGTCCTACTCTCCTACCCCACTCGAAATTTGGATAAGTCAATTTTATAAACAGCTAGGAATATACACACCTGAAGAACTAGATGAACAGCGTATAGCTAGATCATTAGGCATCCATCTCTTTTACAAAGAGATCCCATCAATGGCATATGAATTCGGCCGCTTCAAAAGTATAACGATAGACAAACGACTCCCTTCACTTGTGCAAAGGGAGCATTTTTATCATGAGCTTTGTCATATCCTCCGTCATTCCGGACGCCAGCTAATGATGCCTGCTGCCTTCCGTGAGTTACAGGAATGGGATGCAAGGAATTTCACAAGATATGCTGCATTACCACTACATATGCTGAAGAACTATGATTACAAGCAGCCTGAAATACTTGATATCCTATCAGAGCAGTTTAAAGTTACACCCGAACTATGTTCAGATAGGTTGCTGAGAATAAAATCAAAATTGTCATGCAACCCAATCCGATTCATCTCGTAACAAATCAAAAGGACAAATCTCAGTATAGGAGGGAACCATGTTGCGGTTAGGAATTTATGCACGTGTTAGTTCAGACGATCAAGCAGAACGTGGTACGATCGAAAACCAACTTGAATTTGCTCGTAAGTATGCGGATCTCCATCAGTTAGAAATTGTTAAGTGGTACAAGGATGATGGTGTAACTGGAACCGTTCCATTAGAAGCACGTCCAGCCGGTCGTGAACTGTTACAAGATGCTAAGAACAAAGAAATTGATCTCCTTCTTATCTACCGCTTAGACCGCCTGGGACGATCAGCCAGAATCATCCTGAATTCCGTTCACGATCTAGAAAGTGACAGTGTTAAAATTCGTTCTATGACGGAGCCATTTGATACCGGAGATCCGTCAGGCCGTTTCCTTTTAACCATTTTAGCAGGGGTGGCTGACTTAGAGCGTGAGACCATCATAGAACGTCTGTGGTACGGTGCAAACCGCGCTGCACGGGCTGGTAAATGGCTTGGAGGTATTGTCCCCTATGGATACCGCGTAGGCAGTGAAGGCTATCTGGAGATTTGTGAAGACCTACTTCCCCACTCAGACATGACTGAGGCAGGAGTTGTAAGGCTAATCTTCCATATGGTTGCTAACCAAGGTAACTCATGCATAAAAGTCTCTGACTATTTAAATGCATTAGGTGTCCCTACGGCATACGCAAAGGATGATCGGAAAATTACTCGAGGGAAGCGAAAAGAGAATACTGCGGGTATCTGGCGCCCCTCAAGAGTACGTGGGATTATTACGAATACTTCTTACAAGGGAGTACATTTCTACGGAAAACGGAGTACACGAAAGCGAGAAGTAATTGAACGTGAAGTTCCAGCCATCGTTGATGTAGACACGTGGGAAAAAGCACAAAAAGTCCTTCGAAGTAATCAAATAGAAGCTATGCGTAACACCAAGAATCAGTATTTACTTCGAAGCCTACTAAAATGCCAGTGCTGCGGATTAACGTATGTGGGGATTCATTATCCAGGGAGTAAACGAGCATTGAAAGGTTTCTATGTTTGTACCGGTAAACAAGCATATAAGGGACCACTGCAAGGGAAATGTACATCAAAAAATCTGCCGCAAGATTGGATCGAGGACCTTGTGTGGAGAGATTGCTTGGCCTTTATTAATCAGCCAGGGGAAGCCCTTCAGGAGATTGCTGCAGCTAGAGAATTAAAGCTGACTGAGAAGGTCGATTTGGAATCAGAAATAACACTTATTCAAAAGAGCATTGATGATAAAGATGTAGAACGACAGAGTATCCTGGACCTCTTCCGTAAAAGCATCATTACTTTTACCGATTTAGAGAAACAGATCCAAAAAATTAATCAAGAGAAAGAGATCCTCGAGCAACGGATAAAAGAAATACGGACCTCGCTACAAGTTGACCGCGATTACTCTACTAAGGTAATGAATGCTTTTCAATTACTCACATCACTACGAAACAAACTAGATGACAATCCATCATTTGAAACGAGACGTGAAATTGTGAAGGCTCTGGTACAACGCATTCAGGTGCATACAACCCCTAGTGAAGGATCAAAACGCCCTCGTGCTTCTGTCACCGTTCAGTATTGTTTTTCCAAGGATATTATCTACACGGATGTCCTTGTGGATTCTTCGGTACTCGAGAGAAGCAAACCTGCTCATGCTCCCCCCAGCAAATCTACAAATACCGCTCAAAGCTCTCAGGTCCCTTGCTAGACCGCATCGATCTGCACATCGAGGTGCCGAGAGTACCCGTTCAACTTCTTCACAACAGAACAGCAGAGGAGTCCTCAAAAGACATTCAGCAGCGAGTAGAACAAGCGAGGGCTGTCCAATGTGAAAGATACCACTATCGTCCGGGATGCCCTTTTAATAGTGTGATGAATGGTGAAGAGCTGCGCCAATTTGCCCAACTAGATAAGGAAGGACAGGAGATGCTGCAGTTGGCTTTCGAGACTCTCGGTTTAAGTGCCCGAGCTTACGACAGGATAGTCAAAGTAGCAAGAACTATCGCTGATTTAGATGGAGCTTCCAACGTAGAGGTAGCACATGTAGCTGAAGCGATTCGTTACCGAGCATTGGATCGTGGATTACTTTTTTGATGCTAAATAAATTATGAATGTTGAACACAATGTTCATCTAGGCGTGGACGCTACAGTAAAAGACTCTCTAATTGACAAAATAGTTAAAGAAAATCCCTTTATATTTTCTAGCCTTAGAATTTAACTAACCCGTCTCTTTTAAAGAGACGGGTATTCAACTATTATCTCTGCTTGAGTAACGATAGCATATCTGGTCTCTTTACTAAAAAAATAAGATGAAAAATTCACGAAAATAGTATATCTTTCACATAGTTTTCGTAATTTGAAATACCATTTTACATGTTTTGTCGAATCGTGCGAGTGAGTAAATGTCAAATGAAATAGTAATACTAGGAAACGTATTGTCAAAAAAGTGGAAAAATGTCGAAACATTAAACTCTATCAAGATATAAGGTTGATAGTAATAAATTGAAGCTAAATTGTAAGTATTTGGAGGAGTATTTATGGGGTTATCTCGAAGCGAACGTAATGAAGACAGAAGAGATGCAAGATTAGAACGCCGTCAAGCTTTAGAGGCAAAAGCCCAAGCAGAAGCAAAAAAATCGACTTCTAGTCGCGCTCAACAAAGCAATACAAACTTATCGAAATCATCCATGCAAAAAGCTAGTGTAGATAGAGTTGACATTAGCGAAGCGGCAAGAAATTTAGCAGCTACGGTGCCTAAACAAGCTCAAACATCAAATAACACAGGAGTAATGCATGGTCCACCGATTCCACCGAAAACTAGTAGTACCCAAACATCAAATAACACGGGAGCAATGCATGGTCCACCAATTCCTACTAAAACGGAAAAGACATGGGGTGAGGCAAGTAGTGAAGCCTCAGTTAGTGCTTCGCTTTCAACACTTACAAATAATGCAGCTGAAAAAATGTTAAGCAGCATTATTTGTGATTCAACTCTTCCAGGAACAGCGGGGAAAATCGTTGCAGTAGGTACGTCAACTGCAGATGTTTATTACGATGCCGCAGCTAATCTCTCTAAAGGTGATACCAAGTTTGAGAGTAATAAATCGATTTCGCAATCTTTTACAGAGGCTGTCACAGGGGCTATAATCTCTGAACTAGGTTCATCGGCATTGGTGAATGCAATCGCAGTATCACCAGCTTATATGAAACTAATACCACAGAAAGATAAAACTATTGCATTAATGGCTTCATTAGGTACCGGTTAAGTACCTGCTGATCTAACTTCATATTCATTGATCCCGTGAAAAATCTTTTCTGCCGTCAAGCTCCTCCATTTATTTCTGCTACAAATAAACAATAGCTTCATTCTTCCTCCTCATCGAAATCTTCAAACTGCCATTCCTCTGGTACCGGAAAATAAGCGTCATACTCATTCCTGGCATCCACACTCATTTCCTCTAGCCATGGCCAATAATGCATGACATAGTCCTCACCAAATCCCATCCGCCAAAACAAACTATATGGATGCTCTTCTGGAAACTCAATCCATGGCGGCAAATAGAAATGCGGTTGATACCCATCTAAGCTTTCACGTACTTCCATCCACAATTTTCCGAGTAAGTTTGGATCGTTACTCGAACGATCGATTAAGGCTGCATCCCCGGTAGAGAGCAGAATTTCACGAATGACAGGATACTGTTCCACTTTTGCTTGTAATGCCTTGCGCATGATCTCTTTTTCTAGGGCAGTCCCTAAAACTTTTTTTGCTTGCAGATAGTGTTCCAAGGTTGTCCATATTTCCCCTTCCAACTCTATTGGATGACCGGAGAAATTGGAGAAGCAGCCGTAAGGTTTGTCTGGCTGGTCAAAATGAATTTCGAGAGGTTGCTGTATATGTTTTCGGATATGATCCTGCATGAAAATTTGTGCCTCCCTATATATCGTAACGTTTCCATCATGACTAACTGATAATCCACGCCTTCTGTAAATAATTCCGAAATATCTCATCCAGCTTGTCAGTTGGGTCCTCCAAATCATTTGTATATTGGCTCGCCAGTGCAGTCAGACGCCCTATTTGTTCCTCAATAAAACGGTGAAGCTCTTCGATTCTTGGCTCCAAATTCAACTCATCCCCAGCCATTTTTCTTTGGAGCAGCTCAGAAATTTTACTTTTTAGTATAGAATCTGTTACTAACTCTCCAACTAACTGATCAAATCCAATGGGAGGATTCGTATGATACGTTTCGATCCAGATGCATGCGAGGATCGGGCGTAACACATAAAAGTATTTTTTGATTTTGACTTGCTCACCTTGCAGATAGTCCCGAAAATTCCCTTTGGCCATACTGAGGTAATGATGCAAGGAAGCCTTTGGCGAGAATACTTCCCCTTGCAACCTTACCAGCTCATTGCGAAAGCCAAGTGTATCGAGATAAACAATGTCTGATACAAGCCATTCTTGTAGGGGCGGATTCGATTTTCGAAATAGCTTGAGTGCTTTTCGAATATCCCAGCCGTTTATATCTAATAGGTCGTTGATCGGTACTTCCACAACATCCCGTTTGGCGTCAATGGACAAATACCATTCCGGCTTCTTCACATAGACAAAACGTACATCATAATCGCTATCTTTGGACGGAAATCCCCATGCCCGGCTTCCCGATTCAACAGCGAACAATATTTTCAACTCATGCGCTTGCTCGATTTCTTTTAACTTTTCCAAGATGATCTCTCTCAAGATTCATTCCTCCTCCTACAACAAATAACAAGTTACCCTTTCTCTGGGAAAAAAACTCGCTGAACCAATAACGATTCAGCGAGTTTCTTGTCAACTATTATTTTACCGTTACTTCGATTTCCACTTCATAGCCTTTGTATTCAGCAGTAATAGTGGCCTTACCTTTCTTTTTACCTTTTACCGAACCACTGCTGGATACTGATGCTACAGACGACTTGGAGGACTTCCATTTAGCTTTAGAGCTGCTGATGTCATCGCCATCATAGGTGAGCTTGATTTTTTCGGAGTCACCCTTTTTAATGGTAATGCTTGTGTCATCTGCTTCCAGCTTGCCTGAGCTTTTGCTGTCTACTTTTACTTCAATTTCTACTTTTTCGCCTTTATACGTAGCTGTAATGGTTGCTGTACCTTTAGCTTTTGCAGTAATTGTACCACTGCTGCTAACCGTTGCTACGGAAGATTTAGAGGTTTTCCATGATGCTTTTGAACCGCTGATTGAACTTCCATCGTATTTCAGGCGAATCGTTTCTTTTCCGCCTTTTTTCAAGGTAATGCTCGTATCGCTTGCTTCCAGCATGTCTGAAGAAGAAGAAGTATCTACTTTTACATCAATTTCTACCTTATACCCTTTGTATTCTGCTGTAATAGTAGCGGTCCCCTTGCCTTGGGCTGTAATCACACCACTGCTATTTACAGTTGCTACAGAAGAATTGGATGTTCTCCAAGTTGCACTGGATAAAGAAATTCTTTCATTATCGAATTTGAGCAGTACAAAATCTTGCTGTCCCTTTTTCATAGAGATCTTTGTTTCTTCTGCTTCAAGTCTGCCAGACATATCTACTTTTACTTCAATTTCAACTTTATGACCTCTGTATTCAGCTGTAATGGTAGCCGTGCCGGTTCCTTTTGCTGTAATCACACCATCGTCTACAGTAGCAACAGAAGATCTAGATGTTCTCCAAGTTGCTTTCGAACCGCTGAGTGTATCACCATCGTATTTCAGCTTAACGGTTTCTTTGTCCCCTTTTTTCAAAGAGATGCTAGTATCATCAGCTTCTAATTTACCGGAACTGTCAGTATCTACATAAACATCAACTTCTACTTCGTAGCCTTTGTATTTTGCAGTGATCGTTGCTGTACCTTTGCCTTTTGCAGTAACGACACCATCGTCATTTACAGTTGCTACAGAGGACTTCGAAGTTTTCCAGGTTGCTTTTGAACCAGAAAGTTTATCGTCGTCATACGTCAACTTAATTGTTTCTTTATCGCCTTTTTCCATTTTCAGCTGGGTAACATCTGCTTCCAGCTTACCGTCTGAATTTCCGCCGCCTTCAACATCAACGCGGATTTCTACCTCTTGGTCTTTGTAGCTCGCAGTAATGACTGTGCTTCCTTCGCCTACACCTTTAATTTCACCATCATCAACAGTTGCGACATATTTATCTGCGGTTTTCCAAGTTGCTCTTGATCCAGGGAGACTGCTGCCCGCAAATTTCAAACTAACGTTTGTTTTTTTACCTTTTTTAACAGAAACCTCTGTTTTCGTAGCTTCGAGAGTCTGTGCTCTGTCAACTGTCACTCTAACGGTAGCACGATAACCGTTGTATCTAGCAGTAACAACAGTCGTTCCTACTTTCTTACCGTAAACAACCCCATTGCTGACAGAAGCGATGCTGGAGCTGCCAATTTCCCAATCAACCAATGCGTTATCGATAGGGCTGCCATTATAAGTAAGGCGAATGGTTTCTGTATCCCCAATCGTAACATTCACTGAGCCTACGTTTGCTTTCAGGCCTGTAGTGCTTGCTACCATACTATAAGCTTCAATAGGTTGTGGTGTCGTGACTTGAGCAGAAGCAATGCCGGTAACTGAAAACTGAACAGTACAAATAGTTGCTACCGCTAAGGAGACGTTTTTCATTAAACTGTTCTTAATCTTTTTCATGTTTTTTACCTCCAAATTATTTCCTATACTTCTATTGACGAATGAGATGGAAAAATGTCACACCAAATTGGATATTTTTTTGAAAAACATTTGTTTTTCTTTTAAATAATTGTTGGTATCCCGGGATTCAAAAGCAACAGTGATACTAGTGATGGGTTTGTCCGTGCGAATCAATCAAAGTTTCATCAAAAAAAAATACTTCCCAGCTTTTGAGCCGGAAAGCGGATATTGATGCTTGGAGGAGTTTCATCGCGTCGAGTACAGTACATAGTACGCTGGCTCTGCGACTGATGCTGTAGACGTATCCCCAATATATCCGTGGTCAAGAGCCCGTTTTTCCTAGAAAGCACTCTCATAATGCTCAATGACTGGCTTCGTGAAGTCTCCACCTTGCGTTGATGTACCGGTGTAAATCGCAATGACATCAAAACGAAAGGCCGGGATTGGCTGTGAGGCTTTTTGCAAATATTCGATGGCAAGCTCACGCAGCTTTTGTTTCTTCTTCCACGTAATGGACTCGCCCGCTGTTCCAAAAAATTGGCTGCTTCTCGTTCGAACCTCAATGAAAACCAAGCAATTACCGTCTCGAGCAATCAAATCCATTTCCCCACGTTTTGTTCGAACATTTCGATCAACAATGAGGAAACCCTTGTTCACTAAATATCCTTCAGCAAGCTGTTCTCCTCTTTGACCAAGAAGACGGCGGCGATCGCTCATGATTTGGTTCCTCCGCCTTTATCGATGCGATAGACAAAAGCAAGGATTTCTGCCACAACTTGATACAGCTCCGGGGGTATTTGTTGATCCAAATCCAGCTTGCCCAAAACCTCTACAAGTGATGGATCCTCCTGAACCGGTATATCATGCTCCTTCGCTGTCTTCAGGATATTGTCAGCCACGTACCCCTTGCCTTTTGCCACAACCTTTGGGGCTTCCATGGTACCCGCCTGATATTTTAGTGCAACTGCCTGTTTTCGTTTTTGCTCTGATGAGGATGGCGGCTTCATACGCGAAGGTCCACCCCTTTATAGTCAGCCAGGATGTGGCCTTTGGTTTGGATCGGACTTGTCGACTTCCCGCGATCGGCCGGGACTGGCTGCACACGCATAGCCGATAGATGGTAACCAACATCCTGTAATTGATCAGCAAAACGATCCTTGGACCCTTGAATGAGTGCTTCCACCCATGGCGTATCGTTAAATATTTGCAAGTTAACGATTCGATTCACGATACTTGCATCAATCATGGTTGTCCCCATACTTTGGAGTTCCAAATGAAAGAAAAGACGGCAGTTCTCCGGATCAAGCTGTCCAGAGCCTTTCTTTTTCGATTCAATTTGGACGAAAGCGGTCTCATCCCCCTCCTCTTGGCGAATCGGAATTTGCATAACGATTTGAGACAAAGCCTGGTTAGAGGGTTGTACCATCATCAACTGTTGTCCGGTGACTTGTTGCAGCAGTTGATCTGCTGCTTCACGCAAGGCGGTTGGGATTGCCTGAGCTGGCGCTTGACTGATTTGCAGCAAGAGGGATTTGACTGTATCCATCTGCTTTAATGAATGCGAATCGTTTGCCCCTTGTGAAAATGCCTGTCCCATCAATTCTCTCTCGTGGGTTACGCCTAAATGACGAAACAATTCAGCAATCGGGTTAGCAGCTGTGGCGCCATTCACTGCACCAGATGCTTGCGACACCATTTGTGGCATGACTTTTTGCCCCGCGTTGTTCACTGCGGCCCTTTGCTCCGCCATCTGCTTGTTCTGGACCGGCTCCTGATTCATCTGTATTGACTGAGGAGTAGGCAATGGCTCGTTTCGAGCAATCTTTGAATCGATGCTTGGACTACTGGTCTGGTTAGACATCAATTGATTACTCTTTCCGGTCATAGCGTTTTGCAACGAGTCTACCTGTTTACCGGCGGTGGTTGGTGCAGGTACTGTCCCGGTAGCAGTAGAAGCATTTGGCGAAACAGGTTGTGACGGCGTTGGTATGTTACTGGAAGCCACCGTTGATGGTTGGGGAGATGTCTGCACTTGCGATGTAGGCTGACCGCTCTGCGCAGGCAGGGGCTGTGTCTGGTTTCCTCCAGTCGCATTCTGCGAAGCACCTTGATTGGGCTGATTTCCTTGTGGCATTTGTTTGACCGCCAGGCCCTCGTCTGCACCATCGTTGCCCGCGATAAGTATAGAGAGTCCCGTCAACTTATCTTTTAACTGACTAACAAGCTGTTTGACATCTCCCGTTGCCGCATTAGCTTGTCCGGGGACTTGCTGTGATTGGCTTTGAGGAACTTGACCCGTCATCTGCGAAGGCTGGCCCTCTCCTTCTAAAAAGAGCGAGGCTTGCTGCAGCAGGTTCTGAATGAGTTGACCCATTGGCTTGTCCGATAAAAAAGCTTTGAGCCCTGCGATTGTATCGGGAGACAGTGGCAAATTTCGTTTCATGGCAGTCATGAATGCCTCAATAGTGGCATTGTCTACACCTAATCGCTGCGCAACAGCTGAAAAAGCTTGTATTGTCTCCTTATTCACAGGCAGATTGGCACCAAGCAGCGCTTGCACGATCGCTTTGTTCTCTTTTGTATCGGCAATCCCTAGTGTGCGCATTAGCCCTTCTAGAGATGCTTCTTTGCCTGCTCCTTCTCCGACGCTTTCCAAAACCTTCAGCGTGACGACACCTGTTGATGGCTGGACTTGCAGCCAAGCTTTTTGGCCCGGTTCCAAACTTGCTTCCATTTTAGCCTGAACCTGCATTCCCCCGACTTGTACGAGCGCCATATTGTCCGGGTAATGCTTGATTACCGTGCCTTTAAACACTTGTCCGGGAGTAAGCTCAACCGGCTTCGGAGCGGATATGGGTGCTTTTTGCACGAATGATTGAATAAGTTGCGACGGGGAAAACATGCAGATCCTCCTCCTGTGAGCGGTATGTTACTTGCCCTTTTTATGCGTGTTCTTTTACACCAGTAAATGTCTTGCGATGAATCGGCGTAGGTCCAAATCGAGCGATTGCTGCCAGATGCTCAGGAGTGCCGTAGCCTGCGTGCTTGTCAAAGCCATAGGCTGGATATTGTTCGGCATACTGGGCCATCAATCGATCACGGGTGACCTTTGCTACAATCGATGCGGCCGCAATCGAGACACTCTTGGCATCTCCACCGATAATCGGAACCTGCTCGCAATCCATTCCGGTTAGCTGTACGGCGTCAATCAGTAATGCATCTGGAGATTTACCTGCCTGCTGGATTGCCAGCTTCATCGCCTCTTTTGTAGCAGCTAATATATTGATCGCATCGATTCTTGCTGCATCGACAATTCCGATACCCACAGCAAGTGCATCTCTTTGAATGATTTCGCAAAAAGCCTCCCGAGTGGATACAGGTATCTTCTTCGAGTCATTCAGGCCTGGCAAGTAAAAATCCTTGGGCAGGCACACGGCACACGCGACAACTGGTCCAGCCAATGGTCCTCGTCCGACCTCATCTACCCCGAATATGTATTGATGGCCTTTATCAAACATCGCTTTTTCATAGACGGTCATGTCAGCCCACATCTGCGCGAGCTTTTCTTGGCGTGCAAGCGCTGCTTCTGCCTGCTTCGCCAGAGCCTGTACACCCGCTCTTTTATCTTCTTTCAGCAATTGTAAAAAATCTTTGGGTACCTCGTCCAACTTTTCCATCGTCACTCGTATTTCTTTTATCGACATATCCGCTAGATTCATTGACTCATTTCTCCTTATCGATTCTCATAGTAAAAAACCTGCCTACCGTATATGTCGATAGACAGGTTTTTGATGGCTGGGAAGCTTATTCTGGAAAAGACACTGGCTTACCAATCGGTTCGTCCATTTCCCAGTCAATCGGGCGCTCGACAGAGATCGTTCCCAGCTTACCGGAACGCAGCTCACGCAGGAAAATTTCCGCTGCCTTGTCGTAATCGATATTTCCGCCAGAAACGAGACATCCGCGCTTCTTCCCGATTTCTTCGAGCATCTCTACTCGATCCTCAGGCAATTCTTTTAGCTTGAAGCGTTCGATCAGGCGTTCCGGATAGTAATGCATCATGTAGCTGATGACAAATAATGCTACCTCCGTAAAATCAATGAGCTCATCTTTAATTGCCCCACTTGCCGCCAATCGCAGGCCTACCATCTGATCTTCAAATTTCGGCCAAAGAATACCAGGCGTATCGAGAAGCTCCAGTGTATCGCCCATTTTTACCCATTGTTGCGCCTTGGTTACCGCTGGTCGATCACCAGTGGCTGCTACCGAGCGCTTGGACAAGCGGTTAATGAGGGAAGACTTGCCGACATTCGGGATACCCAAGATCATGATGCGGATGGCACGACCTTGCATCCCACGCTCACTGCGCTTTGCCAGCATGTCAGCTGCTAGCTCCTTACACATTTCTGGCAGCTTGCTGACACCTTTTCCACTCAGGGCATCAATCGGCAACGTACGAATGCCTTGCTTGCGAAAATAAGCAATCCACTCATCTGTTGCCCGTTCATCTGCCAAATCTGCTTTGTTTAGTAATATCAAACGTGGTTTATCACTGACAATCTCGTCAATCATCGGATTTCGGCTGGAAAGCGGCAGACGTGCATCGAGAAGCTCGATGACTACATCGATTAATTTCAGCTTTTCCGTTACTTGACGACGTGCTTTAGCCATATGGCCAGGAAACCATTGGATCGTCATGATGTCTCACCTACCTTGAAGCTTTGCTTTATCTTGTCAAGCGAATTCCCGCAACCGGCCAAAAAGTAAATTCAGCTCTGCCAACAACCGTACTGACGGCAACAGGACCGATCGCTCTGCTGTCATGACTGTTCAACCTGTTGTCGCCCATCACAAAGATATGGTCTGCTGGTATTTGGACCGGGGGAAAATCGTGGGTAAAGAACGGCTCTCCCTGCTGCTTCGCTTGTTCTTTCGATTGTGCAAGATACGGTTCCTCTACCACTTTGCCATTGACCAGCAGCTGATCGTTTTTGACCTCTACTGTATCACCCTCAACAGCAATGACTCTTTTGATGTAATCTCGCTCCTTTTCAGCATGGAACACGATGATTTCACCAGGTTTCGGATCTTGCAAAAAGTAAAGCGCCTTGTTCACCACTAATTTTTCGCTGTTATGTAATGTACTTTCCATGGATTCGCCTTCTACAATAAACGGGGCGAACAAAAAGGTGCGAATGAGAAACGCCAAGACTAAGGCGATCCCAAGTGCCTTTATCCATTCCCATAGTTCATTTTTCTTCTTATGACTGGAGGTAATTTCTTCGCTCATGACTTACGATCCTCCCATGAAAGCTCGTCCAACCTTAGCTGTAACATATGTCAAGATGAACTATTTTATTTCAAGATCGCTAAATGGAAAAAAGAGGCCTGGCAAGCAGGCCAGTCCTCTTTCTAAGCGTTACGCTTATCGACGAATTTCTTTAATACGAGCTGCTTTACCTACGCGATCGCGCAGATAGTACAGTTTCGCACGACGTACTTTACCATGACGCACGATTTCGATCTTGTCGATCTTAGGCGTGTGTACTGGGAATGTACGCTCAACACCTACGCCGTAAGAAATCTTACGAGCTGTAAATGTTTCGCTGATACCTGTACCGCGACGGCGAATGCATACGCCTTCGAACAGCTGGATACGCTCACGCTGACCCTCGATAACCTTAACGTGTACACGAACAGTGTCACCAGGTCGGAACGCAGGAATGTCCTGTTTCAATTGCGCTTTTTCCAGTTCACGGATAATTTGGTTCATTTGAATTTCCTCCTTCCGATAGACGTTCTTACTCGTCTAACCCATAGGTCCAGCCGCTTGGGCTGCGTTACGAGTAGCGGACCGCCTTAGTCAGCGGGCAAAATTGCCACAAGAAGTATATTAACATAGCGGGCACAAAACTACAAGACTCTTCCCCTATTTGTTCCCTACTTTTTTTCCTGCTCTAATTCAGCCAATAGCTTTTTCATTTCATCTGTCAGCGCGAGCTTCTCCAACAAATCTGGACGCCGTGCTTTTGTTCGACGCAGCGATTCTTTTAACCGCCAGCTTTCAATATTGGCGTGATGGCCTGACAACAGTACGTCTGGCACTTTCCAGCCGCGAAACTCAGCCGGTCGTGTGTAATGTGGGTATTCGAGCAGTCCCGTTGAAAAGGAGTCCTCAACGGCTGACGTTTGGTTTCCCAACGCTCCTGGTTGCAGACGAACGACACTGTCAATGACCACCATCGCCGCAAGCTCTCCCCCGGTCAGAACGTAATCGCCAATCGAGATTTCATCCGTGACGAGATGCTCCCGAATTCGCTCGTCGTACCCTTCATAATGACCGCAGATGAAGACAAGATGCTCTTCTTGCGCTAGCTCTTCTGCCAGCTTCTGATGATAAGGCACACCCTGTGGGCACATCAGAATCACTCGGGGTTTTTTCTCTCCCGTCAAGGCTTCTACAGCCCGGAACAACGGTTCGGGCTTCAGGACCATTCCTCCGCCACCGCCATAAGGGGTGTCATCTACCGTACCGTGCTTGCTCTCAGAGAAATCGCGAAAATTGGTGACGTGAAAATCAACCAGTTCTTTTTCGCTTGCCTTGCCCAAAATGCTGCTGGATAAAACACCTGTAAACATTTCGGGAAAGAGCGTAAAAATATCGATCCGCATCTGAAGTTCCTCCTACAGCAAGCCTTCCATTAGATGGCAGACCACACGTTTGTTCGCGATATCTACTTCCTTGATGCATTCGTCGATATACGGCAACAAGATTTCTCCGCGTTTTCCCTTCACTACCCACACATCGTTTGCTCCTGGCTGCATAACATCCACAATTTTCCCCAGTTCTTCGCCCTCGTCGGTTACTACAACGCAGCCGACGAGCTGATGAATGTAGAACTCGTCCTCTTCTAATTCCATCAGGGCTTCCTCTGGAATTTTCAATTCTCCGCCCTTGTACTTTTCGATATCGTTAATATGCTCATAGCCTTGAAAGCTCACAATCTCAAAATTTTTATGCGGGCGACGAGAAGCGATTTTCAATTTTAGCGGCTCACTAAGTGTCGGGTGGAACAAGTACAGCTCATTTCCTTTGCGAAAACGCTGATCTGGAAAGTCAGTCGTTGGTGTTACGCGTACTTCACCACGCAGGCCATGCGTATTAACTAGTTTGCCTACTCCGTAAAAACTATTTTGGCTCAACGTGTTCATTCCTCCTTTTCTTTGTTCCCATTTTTTGTTTGTAGCCGAATCTCATGTACCAGGCCATCTTTTATCATGATTTCCGTTCCGGACATCATTTCATCCCAGACATCGCCCTCTTGAATCGAGACAGGGCTTTGAACTGTCTGGTAATCGATCTCGCTTCCCTCTGGAAGATTTTCAACCTGCTGGAGGGTATATGTCAGATGATCTATCTTTTCCTTGCGTCGACGCTCTTCCTGCGCGATTTTTTCTTGCGCCAACGCATATGTATCCGCAGACTTTTTCTTCGCCTCGGTTAATAACTTTTTGGATTGAAACTGCCACTGCTCCCATTCTTTACGCTGCAAACGAAGTCGCTGGCTATACTGATCAATGAGAGCAGCCCGTGATGCTTCCGTAATGATCAGTTTAACCTGTACCGTCCGAAATATAGTAAGCACCTTCGCCACTCCTTTCGGAAAAATCATCATGGTCTATGAGCATCTTGGATACTAGAAAAAAGACTGGGAAAGCTCCCAGTCTTTTCTCATACAATTTCAACCGTGACACGCTTGTCCGTTTCCACGGATGCGGCGATCACGACCGTGCGCAGGGCTTTCGCGATTCGACCTTGCTTGCCAATAATCTTCCCCATATCATCAGGGTGTACCGACAATTCAAAGACGAGAGTTCGCTCTTTGTCCACTGCGTTAACACGAACCTCATTCGGATGATCGACGAGAGCTTTAGCGATCGTTTCGACCAGCGCTTTCATCATCAAACCTCCAGAAGACCGACTTATTTGCCGTATTTGGTTTCGTGTACTTTTGCGAGTACGCCTTCTTTGGAGAGAAGGTTACGAACGGTGTCAGTTGGAGCTGCACCATTCAGGATCCATTGTACCGCTTTGTCGGTATCAATTTTCACCACTGCCGGTTGTGCAACCGGATTGTAGTAACCGATTTCTTCAATGAAACGGCCATCGCGTGGGGAACGGGAGTCAGCTACTACTACACGGTAGAAAGGAGCTTTCTTGGAACCCATACGCTTCAGACGGATTTTTACTGCCATGTTGTGTCACCTCCTGTATTAATCAACGCTAGAAGAGCATCTGCGTTGGTGCTACTATATCTGAACCATCGCGGCCAGCTGACAAGTCAGTGTCGCGAAGAGATCATGCCTACTTACTTGAACGGTGGCTTGAAGTTAAAGGGGAAGTTCATCCCGCCTTGGTTGTTGCCTCCGCCTTTTCCCATGAAAGGTAATCCGAAGCCTTTTTTCTTCGACTTCTTGACCATTTTGTCAGCAGCGCCTGAGAATTGCTTCATCATCTTTTTCATTTCCTCGAACTGCTTGAGGAAACGATTGACTTCTTGAATACTCGTTCCGCTTCCGCTTGCGATGCGCTTGCGACGGCTGGCATTCAATAAATCAGGATTCGCGCGCTCTTGTTTGGTCATGGATTTGGCGATCGCTTCAACGCGGGCAATCTGCTTTTCATCCACGTTCATCTTGCCCTTCATCTTGTTCATTCCTGGCAGCATGCCGAGAATGTCTTCAAAAGGACCCAGGTTGCGAAGCTGCTGCATGGAATCCAGGAACATGTCGAAGGTAAACTCACCTTGGCGCATTTGGCGTTCCATATCGCGTGCTTTGTCTTCATCCACGGATGCCTGTGCTTTTTCAATCAGGCTGAGTACGTCCCCCATACCCAAAATACGGGAAGCCATACGATCCGGATGGAACGGTTCGAGCGCATCCAGCTTTTCACCCATCGCCGCGAATTTGATCGGCTTTCCAGTGACAGCCTTGACGGACAGTGCCGCACCGCCTCGAGTATCACCGTCGAGCTTCGTGAGAACCACACCAGTCAGTTCGAGCTGGCTATTGAAGCTCTCTGCTACATTGACGGCATCTTGACCTGTCATCGCGTCCACGACGAGTAAAATCTCATCGGGCTTGGTTACCTCGCGAATCTGCTTCAACTCGTCCATCAGCGCTTCGTCAATATGCAGGCGACCTGCGGTATCGATGAGGACTACGTCGAGATGATTCGTCTTCGCGTGTTCAATCGCTTGGCGAGCGATATCGACAGGACTGACTTGATCACCGAGAGTGAAGACGGGAACATTGAGTTGGTCCCCTAAAACCTGAAGCTGCTTGATCGCAGCAGGACGGTAAATGTCTCCCGCTACCAGAAGCGGCTTGCGGTTTTGCTTTTGCAAATACTTGGCCAGCTTACCGGTTGTGGTTGTTTTACCTGCCCCTTGCAGACCTGCCATCATAATGACGGTCGGCGGGCGGTGAGCCATCGTGAGCTGAGCGACGTTGCCACCCATCAGAGCGACCAGTTCTTCATTCACGATCTTGATCACCATTTGGCCAGGCGTCAAGCTTTTCATGACTTCCTGACCGACTGCGCGCTCCTTGACACGAGCAACGAAGTCTTTTACTACTTTAAAGTTAACGTCTGCTTCCAGCAGGGCCAGACGAACTTCACGCATCGCTTCATTCACGATGGTCTCGTCTATTTTCCCTCTGCCGCGCAGTTTGTCAAACGCGTTTTGCAGCCGATTGGCTAAGCTCTCAAACGCCATGCGAGCCCTCCTAATCCATCTCTGACAGTTGGTGGAGCAAAGTGTTCAGCTCGTCTCTTGTCTCGCTCTCCGAAAGCTCATTTACAAGTTCATTCATGCGATTCAACACGTCCATGCGTTTTTCATGACGCTCAGCGAGGCGAAGCTTCTGATCGTATTCAAACAGTTGCTTCTCTGCTCGCTTGATATGATCATAAACAGCTTGGCGGCTGACCTCATGCATCTCGGCAATTTCTCCGAGCGATAAATCGTCCAGATAATACAGCTCAAGATATTCTCGCTGCTTGCCCTTGAGTAGCGGCGCGTAAAAGTCAAACAAGAGATTGACTTGATTGGTCTTTTCTAACATGAAACCAATCCTTTGCTATGAGGTACTCGTTTCAAACTGTAAAGACTTTTTCTTTACAGCACGTAGATTATAGTACCTAATTCCACACCTAGTGTCAAGGTTTTTTATTGACATCATTTTTTTATCTTTGAAACACTATGTTTTTACGCATTTTCCTGCTCTTCTGTTTCATCTTTTTGGATCAATCCAGCAAATAGCGCATGAACAAATTGCTCAGGATCAAACTGCTGCAAGTCATCCATTCTTTCACCCAACCCGACGTATTTCACCGGAATGTTCAGCTCGTTGCGAATCGCAATGACGATACCACCCTTTGCTGTACCATCCAGCTTGGTCAGGACTAAACCTGTTACTCCAGCAGACTGTCCAAACGTTTTCGCCTGTGAAAGCGCATTTTGCCCAGTCGTAGCGTCCAAAACGAGCAAAACCTCGTGCGGAGCTCCTGGCAATTCGCGCTGCAATACGCGGTGTACCTTCGCCAGCTCTTCCATCAGATTGACTTTGTTTTGCAAGCGGCCTGCGGTATCGCACAACAGCACATCAACCTGTCGGGATTTCGCTGCCTGAATCGCATCGTAAATCACTGCAGCCGGATCAGAGCCTTGTTGCTGCTTGATTACATCAACTCCTACACGCTCTCCCCAAACCTCCAGCTGTTCAATCGCTGCTGCGCGGAACGTGTCACCTGCTGCCAGCAGCACTTTTTTGTTTTGCTGCTTGAACATGTGCGCCATTTTACCGATCGTAGTCGTTTTCCCTACTCCATTTACCCCTACGAACAAAATGACGTTCAGACGACCGTCCTCTACATTCAGAGACGTATCCGCCGCATCATCATTTTTCAAAAGGGCAACCAGTTTTTCTGAGAGAATGGGCTGCAGGTCGATCGCATTCTCGATTTTTTGCTTGCGCACTTCTGTCCGCAGGTCGTCAATGAGCTCCATGACGGTATTGACGCCCACATCGGACGTAATCAAAATTTCTTCTAATTCATCGAAAAAGTCATCGTCGATCTTTTTGTAGCGACGTACGAGATCCTCGACTTTTTCTACTAGCAGGTCTCTCGTCTTAGCCAAACCATCCGTAAACTTCTGGGTGACCTCTTCGGACTTTTGGACAATAGCATCACGAAGGCGCTTGAAAAAACTCATGTTCATCTTCCTTTGCGGGTAATATCAATTGAATGGCAGATCCCTTTAAGAGGCAGATTCAACAAACTTGTCACTGTCCTCCAGCTTGACGGAGACGAGTTTGGACACGCCGCCCTCCTGCATCGTGATACCGTATAGCACGTCTGCGCTTTCCATGGTGCCTTTTCTGTGTGTGACGCAAATAAACTGCGTCTGGTTGCTGAAATGGTGCATGTACTCGGCGAAACGGTTAACGTTCGCCTCATCCAAAGCGGCTTCTACCTCATCCAATACACAGAATGGCACTGGCTTCACACGCAGGATGGCAAATAGCAAGGCCATCGCAGTCAAAGCACGTTCGCCCCCGGACAAGAGCGCAAGATTTTGCAGCTTCTTGCCAGGTGGCTGCGCCACAATATCGATGCCCGTCTCAAGCAGATTATCTGGGTTGGAGAGTACAAGATCTGCGCGTCCTCCTCCAAACAGTTGGACAAACACGTCGCGGAACTGCTCCGAGATCGCATCAAATGTTTCTTTGAAGCGGCGCGACATCTCTGCGTCCATTTCTTGGATCACTTGATAGAGCATATCTTTTGCTTCATTCAAATCAGCTTCCTGCGAGCTTAAGAACTGCTGACGCTCGGCCAAGCGCTCATATTCCTCAATCGCACCAAGGTTCACAGTGCCAAGTGCCCCAATTTGCTTTTTGAGACGATTGACCACTTGTGTCTCTTCCTGAATCTCGCCACGTGCCGGATATTTTTGCTTCGCCAGGTCGTAGCTCATTTCGTATTCTTCGGAGAGTTTATTCAACAGATGGTCGAGCTCTACCTCGTTGCGGTTGACTTTTACTTCTTCCTGATGAAGCTTTTCCTCGAGCGATTTAACCTCGCGGCGGATTTCTTTCACCTGCTGTTCTACTTGCTCCTGTTTGTAAAAGAGAGTCGCCCGCTCACTTCTCCGCTCTTGAATCAAACCAGCTACACGGTCTTTATCCTGGCGCAATTCGCTAATGCGCTGATCCAGCTCTAGCCCGGACGATTCGTTCGTACGCTCCAGCTCATCAAGAGATGCCAAATTTGCGTTTTGTTCTTCCCATTCTCGCTGCAATTGGCTTTTTTGCTCCAGCAATCGTTCTGTTTGCTCCAAGCGTGATTGATACTCTTGCTTGACCTGCGCATTCAATACTTTGAGACTTGTTATTTTTTGATTCATTTCTTCTTTGGATTCGAGCTGCTCTTGACGTTTCGCCTCTGCTTCTGCGATCTGTGCACTGAGCTCTTTTTCCTCTTGCTCCATGGCAGTCAAAGAGGCTTGCAGCTGCTCTTGCTTGCGTTTGGCTTCTTCCATCTCGCGGCGATAGCTCTCAATATCTTGTTCAACAAGCTTTGCTCGCTCGCCTAAGGATCTGCCTTCCGATTCCTTTTGCTGCAAGAGTCCTTTTACTTCCTGTTCTTTCAGTCGCAGACTTTCGCCCTCTGTCCGCAGAGCTTCTTGCTCCTGCTGCATTTGCGCCAGTTCCTTCGTCAGCTGCTCCATAAGGGTAGTATGCCCAGAAATTGCCTGGTCGATTTCTACCAGCTGCGCTTCCAGCTCTTCTGATTGACGGTTGCGCCCAAGCAGGTTCGTGCTGTTCTTTTTCAATGCCCCCCCTGTCATGGAACCGCCAGCATTTACGATATCGCCTTCCAGCGTCACGACGCGATAGCGGTAGCCAAGCGTACGGGCTACACGGTTTGCCTGCTCCAGCTTTTCCGTAATAATGACATTCCCCAAAAGACTTTCGAGGATGGGTCGGTACGCTTCTTCAAAAGTCACGAGCTCACTCGCGATTCCGACGACTCC
The DNA here is from genome assembly GCF_023714195.1 of Brevibacillus sp. MER 51. Taxonomy (NCBI): domain Bacteria; kingdom Bacillati; phylum Bacillota; class Bacilli; order Caryophanales; family Paenibacillaceae; genus Brevibacillus; species Brevibacillus sp. MER 51. Next base: position 76,049 of record NZ_JAMAUS010000005.1, read on the forward strand.
ACTCTCCTCCTCAAGCTGGCGCTTATCGCTTGCCTGCAAGGTACGAGGACGGATGACATCGAGCGGTAGAAATGTTGCCCTACCTGCATTGTGTTGCTTCAAGTGAGCAATGGCTGCACGACCAGATGCTTCGTTGTCCACGACGACGTTTTGCAGTGCGCCACCCAATGCGACCTCCATCGCTGTCTCGTATTGCTGTGGCACAACAACGAGCTCAGCGACCGCTCCATGGATCCCTTTGAAGCCCCGCTCGCGTGCTTTCAAAATTTCTTTTACCCCTTGCTGAAACCCTGCGAATTCCGACTGCATTTCTTTTAACAGGTCAAAACGAGACTTCGCTGCTTCCCGCTTTTGTTCCCAGTGGCGCAGCTCCCGACGGGCTGTTTCAAGACGGGCTTGTCCTTCACGCATACCCTCGACCAGCTCTTTGTATCTGACGCCAGTTTCTTGAATGGTAGAAACGATGTTCTCCAGCTGATCTTGGAGTTGGCTCAACTGAGCTAATCGCTGCTCTTCTTCTTCATCAAGCTGTTTTTTTCCAGACAATTGACGTTCGACTCTGGCCTCGCTTGTCTTGAGTAGCTGCTCTTGATGGCGATTTTCGTTGCGCAGATTCGCCATTTCGTTGAGCTTTTCGAAGTAATCACTCTTCAAACGCTCCACGTCATCTGTCAGTGATTGCACCATGGAAAAAAATTGACCTTCTGCTTCTTGCAGCGAAGCGTGGGCTTCGGTCATGCGGCGATCCGCTTCCTTGGCCCGCTCTTGTTCTTCTGCCAATTCTGCCTCAAGCCCGTGCTGCTTCTCGGTAATCCGATGCATCTGCTCCATCGTCTGCTGGCGATTGGCATTGAGATTGCGCATACGCTCCCGCAATACCTCACGTTGTCCTTCGACTTTTTCCGTCTCTTCACTGACTGTCAAAAGTACTTGTTGCAGTTCTTCGATAGATTGGTCGATCTGGGTGACATGAAAACGCGCTTGCTCCAGATCAGCTTCTTGTTTGGATGCTTCGGTCGTTTGTCCGATTAACAGGTGCTTGAGTTCCTCTACCCGTCCGGTAGCTGCTTCCCACTTCGTATGAGCTGCTTCAATTTGCTGCACGTAAAGAGCAACTTCATGCTCAACCAGCTGGCGGTGAAGCTCCTTGTACGTCTTGGCTGTTTCTGCCTGCTCCTGCAAAGGCCCGATCTGCTCCGTAATTTCACTGACGATATCGTGAATACGCACCAGATTTTGCTCGGTGTCATCGAGCTTTTTCTCCGCCTCGCGCTTGCGTGTTTTGTATTTGACGATTCCGGCCGCTTCTTCAAATATTCCACGGCGATCCTCGGACTTGGTACTGAGAATTTCCTCAATTTTTCCTTGACCGATAATGGAATACGCTTCTTTACCCAGCCCCGTATCCATGAACAGCTCCATAATGTCTTTTAGACGGCAGGATCTGTTGTTTATGTAATACTCACTGTCACCAGAACGATACACTCTGCGGGTAACGGACACCTCCGAATATTCCACATCGAGCGAACGATCTGTATTGTCTAAGGTGAGTGTCACTTCTGCGAAATTCACTGGCTTGCGCTTGTCACTGCCCGCAAAAATAATGTCTTCCATTTTCGCTCCACGCAACGACTTCGCGCTCTGTTCCCCCAGTACCCAGCGGATCGAATCAGAAACGTTACTTTTCCCACTTCCATTCGGTCCCACTACGGCTGTTACCCCTGGTACAAATTCCAATTCCGTGCGATCGGCAAAGGATTTGAATCCAGCCAGCTCCAGGCGTTTCAAATACATACGTACGGTCCTCCTTAAGAAACCATCCAAGACTGCCTGTCAAATTGACAGACTTACAAACATGCAAGGAACGGATGGTACCCGAAAAGAAGCCCCTGCATCGAACAGGAGCTACCTACTACGAGCCTACATGGTCATCTGTAGGTAAGTGTATCATAGATAGCGGTCATCTCGCAGTATTTTCCCTATGTTTCCCACCCGAAAGAAAAAAGCTGCACCATCTTGTAGCAGATGATGCAGCCCTTCTCGCTGACGAGTGATTATTTATCCCCCAGCTTGACCAACGCTCGTGCAGCAGCTTGCTGTTCCGCTTCTTTTTTGGAGCGGCCAGAGCCGATGCCAAGCGAACGATTGTTCAAAAGCACCTCAGATACGAATTCTCGATTATGAGCTGGTCCTTTTTCTTCTACAATTCGGTAATGGATGTCTCCCAGATTGTCTTGTTGAACAAATTCCTGCAACTGGCTCTTGAAGTCGGTTACCTGGGCAAACTCTCCCTTGTCGATGCGCGGGTACACGTATTTTTCCATAAAGGAAAAGACTGCGTCCAACCCCTGGTCCAAGTAAAGCGCACCTACAAACGCCTCAAAAACGTCCGCTAGCAAGGCTGGTCGCTGACGTCCACCTGTCAGCTCTTCCCCTTTTCCCAGCAATACGAGATCGCCAAAATTCAACAGTTCAGCAAACTTGACAAGAGAAGGTTCACAGACAATGGCTGCACGCAGCTTCGTCATTTCCCCTTCGCTCATCTTCGGAAAAGTTTTATACAAAAACTGGGAGACGGTCAACTCCAGTACAGCATCCCCCAAAAACTCTAGCCGTTCATTGTCTGATATTCGTTTGCCGCGTTGCTCGTTCACGTAGGAAGAATGGGTGAATGCCTGCCGCAAAACGCTTTCATCGCGAAAGCGAAAGCCTATCGTTTCTTGCAGCTGTGCAAAATTCATCACCCTCACCACCATTCCAGGAGACTGCCTACTATTTCTATCAGTAGGGCTCATTTATGCTTCGTATCGCTTCAGGACAATCGTTGCGTTGTGACCGCCGAATCCAAATGTATTGGAAACAGCCACATTGACGGTCGCCTTGCGCGCATGGTTCGGAACATAGTCCAGATCACATTCTGGATCCGGGTTTTCCAAGTTGATTGTTGGAGGCAGTACTTGATCACGCAGCGCATAGGCCGTCGCGATTGCCTCGACTCCACCAGTAGCACCCAGCAAATGGCCTGTCATCGATTTGGTCGAGCTGACAGCCAATTTGTATGCGTGCTCGCCAAACACACGCTTGATCGCTTGTGTTTCTGCGATATCTCCTTGGTCAGTAGAAGTACCATGTGCATTAATATATTGGACTTCTGTTGGGTCAACGCCAGCGTCTTTCAGTGCGCTCGCCATGCAACGCGCTGCCCCTTCGCCACCAGGAGATGGAGAAGTAATATGGTGAGCATCTGCACTCATCCCGTAGCCAATGACTTCCGCGATGATCGTTGCTCCACGTTTTTTCGCATGCTCAAGCTCTTCCAGAATCAGAACACCAGCACCTTCGCCCATTACGAAGCCATCGCGATCTTGGTCAAACGGACGGCTCGCTTTTTGCGGCTCATCGTTTCTGGTGGACATCGCTTTTGCCGAGCAAAAGCCTGCAAATGCCATTGGACGCACCGTTGCTTCTGCTCCACCTGCGATCATGACATCTGCGTGATCGAACTGGATCAGACGCAGTGCATCACCGATCGCATTTGTACCTGTCGCACAAGCGGTAATCGCACTGGAAGTTGGTCCTTTTGCACCGTATTGAATAGATACTGCACCAGACGCCATGTTCGCAATCAGCATCGGTATGAAGAATGGACTCACACGACGCGGTCCTTTTTCCAACAAGACGGAATGCTGTTCTTCCCATGTAGTCAGACCACCGATTCCGGACCCGATGTATACACCCACTCGTTCCGCATTTTCTGGCGTGATCTCCAGTTTTGCATCTTCTACAGCCATTTTGGCAGCAGCTAATCCAAACTGAACGAATCGGTCTGTACGTCGGATATCTTTCTTGTCCATATACTGCTCAGGATCGAAGTTTTTCACTTCGCCTGCAATTTGTGTTGGATAATCTGAAGCGTCAAAGGCAGCCACACGGTCAATGCCTGATTTTCCTTCCAGCAAGCTGTTCCAGAAAGTCTGCGCGTCATTCCCTACTGGAGAAACGACACCAACGCCAGTAATCACCACTCTGCGTTTCATTGCAATCACCTCTATATGAAAGTCAGCAGTCAGCTTCTTACATTCACTGCATGCAAAACGTGTATTTATTTGAATTATGTACAGGTGGCTATTGAAGGAGAAGTCCCGTATGGTACGGGACTTCCAACAGATCAACCTACTTGTGAGATTCTATGTATTTAACAACCTCACCAACAGAAGTGATCTTTTCAGCATCTTCGTCGGAAATCTCTAAATCAAACTCATCTTCGAGTTCCATTACGAGTTCAACCACATCCAGGGAGTCAGCGCCCAGGTCTTCTTTGAAAGAAGCTTCCAAAGTAATTTTGGACTCATCTACACCCAGACGATCGACGATGATTTTCTTCACACGCTCCAAAGTATCTGCCATCTTGCTTCACCCCCTCTCCCGTATTATAGTGGATGAGCTTTCAAAAAACCAGTTTTCAGAAAACGCGCGATGGTTTTCTTCCTACATGTACATTCCGCCGTCTACGTGCAGGGTCTGCCCTGTCATGTAGTTGGCTGCGTCGGATGCCAGGAACAACACGACAGATGCGATATCATCTGTTTGTCCCAAGCGGGCAAGCGGAATTTGGCTTGTGAGTCCTGCTTTGACATCCTCCGGCAATACAGCAGTCATTTCTGTATCAATAAATCCTGGGGCAACAGCATTCACCGTGATATTGCGGCTTGCCAGCTCACGAGCTGCTGTCTTCGTCAAGCCAATAACCCCAGCTTTTGCAGCTACGTAGTTAGCTTGTCCTGCGTTCCCCAAAACACCTACCACAGAAGTGATGTTGATGATTTTGCCTGAACGCTGCTTCATCATTGGGCGGGTCGCTGCCTTTACGCAGTTGAATACCCCCTTCAGATTCGTCGCAATGACATCATCCCACTCGTCTTCTTTCATGCGCATGATCAAGTTGTCGCGAGTGATTCCCGCATTGTTCACGAGAATATCAATTGCACCAAAATGATCCAAAGCAGCTTTGAACATGTCGTTGACATCTTCTGTAGAAGAAACGTTCGCACGAATCATGATGGCATCGCGGCCCATTTCTTTAATAAGGGAAACCGTCTCACTCGCTGCCGCTTCACTACCTGCGTAATTGACAACTACATTCGCGCCAGCTTCTGCCAGCTTCAATGCAATTGCACGCCCAATACCACGGGAAGCCCCTGTGACCAGTGCTGTTTTTCCTGTTAACATAGTACCCCTCCGTTCAAAAGCTCAGTAAGCGAATCCATGTCCTGCACAGAGATAATCGTCGTATCCGCTGGTGCGATTTTCTTGATTAAACCGGCCAAAACTTTTCCTGGACCGATTTCCACAAAGGTTGTCACCCCTGCTTCGACCATCCATTGTACAGAATCCTCCCACAAAACTGGAGCGGAAACTTGTTGAACCAATTGATCTACTATGATGGTAGCCTCAGATACTGGTCTAGCCGTTACGTTTGCCACAACAGGCACGGTCGCTTCTTGTACCGTAACGCCAGCCAAGACAGCTTGCAGCTTCTCTGCTGCCGGCTGCATCAAGCTCGAGTGGAACGGACCGCTTACATTCAATGGAAGGACACGCTTTGCGCCCGCTTCCTTCGCTTTTTCACCGGCCAACTTCACACCTTCAGCAGAACCAGAGATGACAATTTGCCCTGGGCAGTTCATGTTCGCTAATTGAACAGGATGTCCAGCTGCTGTTACCTCTTCGCAAACCACATGCAGTGCCGCGCGATCCATGTTCAAGACAGCAGCCATAGCACCTTGTCCCGCTGGCACCGCTTCTTCCATGAACTGACCACGAGCTCGCACAGTTTTGACTGCATCTGCAAAGGACAAAGCCCCTGCCGCGACCAAAGCAGAATACTCACCCAAGCTATGACCTGCTACGAACGCAGGCTTATAGTCAGACAACTTTTCTTTCAATGCTGCGAAAACAGCGATGCTTGCTGTCAAAATAGCTGGCTGTGTGTTTGCTGTCAGCTTCAATTCCTCTTCTGGTCCTGCAAAACACAGTCCCGACAAGGAAAAGCCGAGTGCTTCATCAGCCTGCTCAAATATATGACGGGCCGCTTCCGATTGTTCGGAGAGAGCTTGCCCCATTCCTACAAATTGTGAACCTTGCCCCGGAAAAACAAAGGCTACTTTTCCCATTCCTACTTGCTCCCTTCTGCCGGAGTCGTGCACCACTTCAAGAGCGTCGCTCCCCAAGTCAAGCCGCCACCAAACCCAACCAGGATCAGGTTGTCGCCTTCTTTTACACGACCAGCCTTTACTGCTTCATCCAACGCTACAGGAATAGACGCAGAGGACATGTTTCCATAACGATCCAGGTTGATCGCTACTTTATCCTCAGACAAACCAAAGCGCTGTACGGCAGAGTCGATGATTCGTTTGTTTGCCTGATGCGGTACCAACAGGTCGATCTCATCCTTCGATACGCCCGCTTTGGACAAAACAGCCTCTGTTGCAGAATTCATGACGCGAACGGCGAATTTGAAAACTTCTCCGCCTGCCATGTAGAGATAATGCAGGCCTTGTTCGACAGACTCAGCAGATGCAGGCGTTCTGGAACCACCTGCTGGCAAGCACAAGAGGGACCCGCCTGATCCATCTGCACCGAGCTCAAAGGACTGGAAGCCGTATCCCTCGCTAACTTCACCGATAACAGCCGCACCTGCACCGTCTCCGAACAAGACGCATGTATTTCGATCTTTGTAATTCGTAATTTTGGACAAGGTCTCAACGCCTACGACCAATACTTTTTTATACAAACCGTTTTGGATGAACTGAGTCGCTGTTGTAATTCCGTACAAAAAGCCTGTGCAAGCCGCGGAAAGATCCATGGCAGCCGCACGTGTAGCACCCAGCTTTTCTTGCAGCAAGCAAGCAGTAGACGGGAACGACATGTCAGGCGTTACAGTTGCGACAATGATCATATCCAGCTGTTCCGCGCTGATGTTTGCTTTCTCGAGCGCTTCTTTGGCAGCCTCGTAAGCCAAGTCGGAGGAAGCTTGCTCCGGTGAGCTAATGCGACGCTCTCTGATTCCGGTACGGGAAACAATCCACTCATCAGAGGTTTCCACCATTTTCTCCAGATCAAAGTTCGTCAACACCCGCTCCGGGGTATAAGAGCCTGTAGACAAAATTCCTACTGAACGCTTTGTACTCATCTGCTTCACTCGCTTTCTCCCAAAGTATTTTTCTGTAATGATTGCTGGATAATCTCGTTCACGTCCTGCTGAATAAACCGCGTTGCACTGACAATCGCGTTTTTCATCGCACGCTCATTTGAGGAACCGTGGGCCTTGATCACAGGGGATTTCAATCCCAGCAAGGGAGCACCACCGTATTCCGCATAATCCATTTTCTTTTTAAAGCGTACCAATCCTGGTTTCAGAATGGCAGCTCCTAGCTTATTAATCAGGCTGGAAGTAAACTCCTGCTTTAACTGCGAAAAGATTGTGGAGGCAGCACCCTCTACGGCCTTTAACAAAACATTTCCAACAAAGCCGTCGCATACGAGCACATCACAGGCTCCTTGCATAACATCGCGTGCTTCCACATTTCCTACGAAGTTCAAGTCAGCTTCTTGAAGGAGAGGAAAAACGGCTTTCGTCAATTCATTCCCTTTTCCTTCTTCCGTTCCGACATTCAGCAAGCCTACTGTCGGCTGCTTGAAGCCCAACACTTTTTCAGCGTACAAGCTCCCCATCAGTGCGTACTGGACAAGCTGATGCGGCTTGGCATCCATATTGGCTCCGACGTCTAGCGTCAGTGTTACACGGCCTTTTGTATTCGGGATATAGGCACAAAGCGCCGGGCGCTCGATTCCATCCATGCGACCCGCGTACAGCAAGCCCGCTGTCATCAAAGCACCCGTATTCCCAGCCGAGATCATCGCGTCGACTTTTTTCTCGCGCGCCATCTCAACAGCTACGACCAGCGAAGAATTTTTCTTACGCCGAACTGCTCGAACCGGTTCATCATCTGGCAAAATCACTTCCGCTGCAGGAACAATTTCAATGTTTGCCGGAATATCCTGCGGCAAGTGGTTCCGAATAGCCTGTTCATCTCCCACCAATACAACTGTAATGGCCGGGTTTTCCTTGATGGCAGCAAGCGCCCCTAATACTGTACTCTTCGGTGCGTGATCGCCGCCCATCGCATCCACTGCAATTCGCAACCGTGACTCCTCCTTACTCCTCATCCATGCTGTTATGGTAGCTCGACATTTCAACTACACGGAAGGTTGCCGTAAAGACCAATTCACCCTGAACCTTCGTCTCTACACGCACCTTGCATTCGTCGCCGTTACGGCTCCTCACCACTGCTTTTGCAACCAGCTTTTCCCCTGCTCGTACAGGACGGACAAAGCGGATTCTCGCTGTAGCTGTCAACGCTACCTCTGCGTTGATTACGGCAACTGCCAATGAGTTGGCCTGAGCAAATATATAATGCCCTCGGGCAATTTGTGTTTTCGAAAAAACATGCTCTTCTTTAATTTCCAATACGGAAATGGCCTGTGAATCGAGCTGTAGATCAATAATCTCACCGATGATTTCATCGATGCCCAATGATTTTACAGGATCAAGACTTTTCTCTGCGACTGTCTTGATTCGTTCACGCAGCTCCGGTATGCCTAATTCCAGTCTGTCTAAGCGTATGGTTTGAATACTGACACGAAATAACTCAGCCAGATCTTCGTCCGTCGCAAATGGGTTATCCGCCAGATACTGCACTAAGCGGGACTGGCGATCTTTTTTTGGCAAGCGGGCGATGCTGAACACCCCCTTAAGCAGGATTCAGTTGTACTATGTATGATTGCGATCTGTTTTTAATACCTGGTACCAAAACACAGTATACGGGAGAAGATGTGGAATTACAAGTATCGATCACGAAATTAGGTAGCCATCCCTAACGGTAAATCAGACGAATGATCTCCTCAATCCCCGGTTCTTTCATCTGGATGTCCAAAGGCTCATCCCACCCCGCCACCTCGGCAAGGATTCGCGGCGAAGAAATTTTTCCTTTGTCGAAGTAAATCGAAAGCACATTTTCTGATAGCTCCATCCGCTCAATTCCCTCTAGCTCGTAAAGCTTTTCTGGCGGTTGTCGAAATTCGATTCGTATGAGGCTTGGCAGCCCTATCTGGTGTCGCAAATCAGCCAAGCTCGTATCCATCATCTTTTTGCCATGATTGATCACGATAATCCGGTTGCAGAGTTGTTCAATATCGTCCATATCATGAGTCGTCAAAAGAATCGTCTTCTTCTGGGTCTGATTCACTTCTTTCAAAAAAGCTCTGATGCGAGTCTTCGCGACCACATCCAACCCAATCGTAGGCTCGTCCAAAAACAGGACAGGTGGATCATGCAGTAGAGCTGCCGCCAAATCAGCTCTCATCCTTTGTCCTAACGACAATTTACGCACTGGCGTATCAAGGAATTCATGAAGGTCCAGCAGTTCCTGATACAACTCCATCGATCGCCGATACGCGCTGTCGTCAATTTTGTACATCGCTTGCAAAATTTCGAAGGAATCTCTGACTGGCAAATCCCACCAAAGCTGTGTTCGCTGCCCGAACACCACTCCGATCTGCGAGGCTACTTGAATTCTTTCCCGCTGCGGACTATATCCGCCTATCCGGATTTCCCCCTGGCTGGGATGAAGAATTCCCGCCAGCATTTTGATTGTCGTCGATTTACCTGCGCCATTCGGCCCGATATATCCCACGAACTCGCCTCTGTCAATGGAAAAGGAGATATCGTGGACGGCTTTGACTTCCCTTCGTTCACGAGAAAAGAGTGTTCGTAGAGAAGAAAAGCGCCCCTCCTTCGCTTGATTCAGGAAAAATGATTTTTCGATGTGCTCTGCTTCAATCATGTTACCCCTCCTTAGCTCCCTGTACTATGGTAGTGTCTAATCCCGACATTCCACAGCATACGAGCGAAATAAAAAGCACTCGCTGCAGCTACTGGGGTGAGTATCGGATAAAACCATTCGCCCCCTTTGCCCAACAGCGTCAACATTGGCAAATAATTCATATATGCAATCGGAATCGCTGAGAAAAAGAGCCATTTGAGCCAGTTTGGATATAGCCCGATCGGATAATTGGAAGCATTGGCTGGTGCATAAATGGTAAAGGTCAGCATGTCTTTCATCTGATGCGTCCAAAAGGCGACCCCAGCCGTAGCAAGACCAATGGAGAAATAGATCACTCCGCCAGACAAAATGGCAATTGGTGAGAATAGCACCAACCCCATGATCGATTGCCCTTCCGCCGCAAGACCCGACAAGGAGATGACCAAAACAGATACCCCTTGCACCAACCCTCCCACTCTCGACAAATCAAGATTACGTGTCAATAGCAGAAGCAAAGGTGAAACAGGCCGGATGAGCAATTGATCGAGCTCCCCTAGTACGATGTACTTCTCAAAGTCGTTAATTTCCGGAGCAAACAGTCGATACAAGGAGACAGATGCCGAGGAAATCCCGTAAAGCATCCCAACCTCGTAAATATTCCACCCGACCACATCGTGAAATCGGTACAAAATTGCAGAGAGAATAATAAAATCAAGCACCATAATCATTCCGGTCGTGGCAGCGCTCGTGACAAAATTTATCTTGTATTGCATTTGCGAGCGAATGCTGGCCGTAATCAGTTTGCGATAGAGGGCAAACATATGGTTATCCTCCTTGAATTTCTAGCTTTCTTCTTGCCATGTTCGTCACCAATAAAGCAACTACTGTTAAAGCGAGCGCCCATCCAGCTTGGACTAGCATGCCATAAGGAGGAGCAAGCTCTAGCAAGGTCATGACTGGATAATAAATCATCGCGGAAAAGGGCAAATAAGGCGCTACCTTTCCAAACATCCCGGGCATCAAGTCGATCGGAATCATTTGTCCACCTAACCCAAAGATCAGTGACAAAAGGATGAGATGTACCCAGCGAATTTCTGTCGTCCAGAAGGAAGAAATGCCAGCGAGATAAAAGAGTAACATGCCTACGTACGTTCCTAGCAGAAGCGAGAGGATAAACCAGAAGTAAGTGAACAGATGGGAGGGAAAAAAGAAGCCTACCGCTAATCCTAGCAGCAAGCCAATCGGAACACTTCGGTAACAAGCATTGTACAAAAGTCGTCCAAACTCCTGACTGAGCATGTACCAGAGATAATGAACAGGCTTGATCATATCCAGACTGACAGCCCCGCTCCTTACCGCTATTTGCACATTCAGACCTGGGGACAGAAAAGTTGTCATCCAGAGAACGCTTTGGCAAATCGCGATGTAATACCCCATTGTTTTGACATCATACGGGCCATATACTTGTTTTCCAGAAAGGACACCCGTCCAAATGGCAATAAAAACAAGCCCAAAAATCGAGCTTGCGACATTGTTGACGACATGCGATAAACGATACTGAAGATTTCGACGATAGCTCTTGCAAATAATCCGCCAATAGACCATAGAACCCTCCTCTTGGAAAAGTCAGGATTATCAGAATAGCAGGGGCAGTACATAAATGCAAGAAAAAAAGAAAGAGTCCTTCCCATTTGAAGGACTCTTTCTGATAAATCCATTTGCTGTCACGCTGGTCACCCATTCACGCCAGCCAAATGGAACTTATCCTCTTTTTTATGGATCAATAGCTTCATGTGGAAGCTACAATCACCTCTACATCGTTAGCGTGCAAAGCCTCAGCTATTTCCTTTTCAGGCAGCTTATCGGTCACGATAATATCGATCTGGTCAAAACCTGCAACGCGATACAACATGCTTTTTCCAAACTTGGTATGGTCAGTGAGTATGATCACTTGATCGGCGCGCTTGATCATTTCTTTGATCAGAAAGCCGTGATCCTCCTGCGTGGACATGAGCCCTTCCTTTGTAAGACCACATGCACCAACCAGCACTTTATCGACATGAAAATCAGCGAGGTTTTGAATTACGCGTGTACCGAGCACACATTGATCCTCTGCATGCACGTCTCCGCCCAAAAGCTTGACAAGAACGCCTTCTTTTCGGGACATACTGGCGGCAGTCGCTAATGAGTTCGTGATGATGACATGATCGCGGGTCTGCAACGATTCCACCGTGAGCTGAACAGTTGTAGACGCATCGAGCAGCATGTAATCGCCGTCTTTGATCAGACGGGCCGCCGCTGTCGCAATACTGCGCTTTCCTGTCAAATCAAGCTGCATTCGTTCCTGATGGGAGTAGTTCTTTTTGTTGAGGCTGGGCAGTACTGCTCCTCCCCTGGTCCGCAGGATTTGTCCCTGCTCCTCCAGCTTGACGATATCACGCCTCGCTGTGTCACGGGAAACCCCAAACTGCTCAACTACTTCTTGCACACTGATTCGCTGGTGCTCCTGCAGATACGCAAGAATTGCAGCCAACCTCTCCTCTTGAAACACGAAGCCTCAACCCCATCCTTATCTTGACTACATTATAAGTCATTTAAGTCATTTACACAAGTGATAATAAGCATTTGTAAGTAATGATAAGCAATAGGAAGGAACAAAAAAAGCAAGGCGATTTCTCACCTTGCTTTCTTAGCAGCGAATATTACTTCGCTACTTTCACGCCTTTGTAGTGACCGCAGCTTGGGCAAACACGATGCGCAAGCTTGTATTCGCTGCAATTATCGCATTTGATCATGCCTGGAATCTCTAATTTGAAGTGCGTACGACGCATTCTTTTACGGGTTTTGGAAGTTCTCCGTTGAGGTACTGCCATCTTCCTTACACCTCCTTCAACTGACAAATGCTAAGAAGCTCTATTGGGTGGACAGTATAGGCAAAATGCTTATGCCATCCTTCAAAAATGAGACGCTGCCACGAATGGTCGGCGAATCATCTTGAATACAGTAAGAATACTTATTTGCTGTCTTTGAAAAAGTCAGCCAACCCAGCCAAACGCGGGTCAACACGCTCATTCTTGCAGCTGCATGCCACTTCGTTACGGTTCACACCGCAAGTCGGGCACAGACCTTTGCAATCCTCCTCGCAAAGCGGGAAGGTCGGCATTGCCAGTAAGAAGTCCTCTTGCAACAGCGAGTCCAGCTCGATTTCATCGCCTTCCAAAGGAAGGATATCGCTGTCCTCGTCATCTTGCAGAATTGGATCATCCGCAAGCGCAAATGTCTCAGAGAAATCTACTGTTGCCTGATCGACAAAAGGATTCAAGCATCTCGCACAGACAAAATTCACGTCTGCCTTCATGCTTCCTTTTACGTAATAGAGATTGCCCAGCTGAACGGCTTCACCACTCGCAGTCACAGGACTAATCCCGCGAATCTCATGATGACGCTTCTTTAGCTCATCTGCTTCCAAGGTTACCTGGAATGGCAACGGCTCTCCTTTTCGGTGCTCTAACTCTGCTAACTTAATGTTCATAGCATTTTCACCTCATGCACAACAAAGATGATTATAGACCCTGCCCAAAGCTTTGTCAACCATTTTTGCTTGACAGCTAGTTTGCTCAGGTAGATTTCGGTTTTTGTCCATTCAAGTACGTAATCGCTTCTTCCACCGTCTTGACCGGAACCACTTTCATTGAAGTTCCAATCCGCTTGGCAGTCGCTAACGCCTCCTCGTAATTGGAAGTCGTATCTGGCGTATCCTGTGGAGCAAAGAAGATCTCTGCGCCCGCTTTGTCCGCTGCGATTACCTTTTGATTAATGCCACCGATCCTGCCTACTTTTCCGTCTAACGAAATCGTGCCTGTTCCTGCAATTTTATAGCCTTTTGTCAAATCCGTCTTCGTATTTAACTGGTCATAAATCTCCAGGGTCATCATTAACCCAGCAGAAGGACCACCAATCCCTTGAGAGGCAATGGTAACTTCTTTTGGAATGATGATTTCCTGTTTGTTGTCAGGGCGTACACCAATTCCAACTGACTTGGACTCAGGTAGTGGTTCCAAGGTTAACATCGTTTTGGCCTCTTGTCCATCTCTTGTGTACGTAATTTCGACTTGGTCGCCTGCTTTTTTTGCAGAGAGGGCTGTCAGCAAATCTTTTGCCTCAGATGTGCGAACCCCGTCTACAAACGTAATGACATCTCCGATTTGCAATGCTTTATGGGCAGGGAACCCTTCCAAGGTACCCATCACCCACACACCCTGCTTCTCGATTTTCACTTCGAAGCCGGCAAGACGGAATGCGACTGCCTCCGCAATTTTTTGTGAATTGTCCATGACCGCTTGTTCTCGACGGATAAAATCTTCGCTGTCTTCTCCCTTGCTGACAACCAACTCCTTGGGCAATAGCTCAACATCCTGCGCCATTTTTGCATACCAATACCACGGCAAATTCGCTTCGCCCATTCGAACCGTCGTGAGCATGAAGGAGCCGGTCTCGTCTTTCTTGCCGCCTTCCACTTGAATCATCGGCCCCAACTCAATCGCTGACCCCGGACGACTCACGTAATAATTCGTCGGTACAAAAAAGGAAATGCCCAACAAGACAAAGACCAAGGCAAGTATCCAGCTAAAGCCTCTGGTTCCTGTAGATCTGCGTCTGTTGGCATAAAGCTGTTCCTCACTCATTCTTGTGCCTCCCAATTTGCAATTAGTTCCTGTATGCGTTCGATATGTTCAGTACCCGCACGTTTGCCTAGCTCGATAATTTCTTCGACACCCGTGTACGCGATACTGCTATAGTGTCCAACATCAGGCCTGATTACGATGTCTGCCGCAATGATTCGATGTCGCAGAATTTCCCTTTCCATGACATCAATCGTTTGGGCGATCACATCAAAAATACTTTTGACTTCCATCCGAGTGTCGAATTGGGCGACATCTACCGCAATCACGATATCGGCACCCATTTCACGCAGCACCGTCACCGGCACGCGATCAATTACTCCTCCGTCGACCAAAAGCCGCCCCCCTACTTTTTCAGGGACGAAGATGCCTGGAATGGATATGCTCGCCCTCACCGCTTGATCAATCGGGCCTTCACGAAATACGACGCGCTCCCCTGATTCAATATCCGTCGCTACAATGGCAAGGGGCTTATTCAGCTCTTCCAAGCGCTTTCCGTGCGTTAACAGACGAATCAATTGTTTGATCTTTTCCCCCGTAACAAAGCCCATGCTGGGTACGGTCAAATCGAGCCAATGCTTGCGTTTTAAATTCAAGGCAAGCTTTCCCATCATGTGCGGTTCAATTCCGTTGGCATAGACAGCTCCAATCAAACTGCCCATACTGGAGCCAGCGAGCATGTCAATCTGAATACCATGTGCTTCTAGCGCATTCAATACACCAATATGCGCAAAACCGCGAGCGCCTCCTGAACCCAGGGCTACACCCACGATTGGTTTACGTCTTGTCTGCATGGAAAAACCCCTCCCTGTAACCAGCCTATGTGGTAAATCGCTGTTCCTTTCACACTTGGGAGATATTCGTCGACCAAGCTTACGCATAGTTCTCCCGCTTGCCACGTAGACATGTACTACTACTTTTCTTCGATTCAGGAGGAATCCATGTCACGCCACTCACCCGTACTTACATTGTTGCTCGCCATTTCGACAGTTTTCATTGTTATTTCGTTGATCGCATACTCACAGATTTCTTTTGAAGCTGCCGTACGCGGTCTGAAAATATGGTGGGAGGTAGTTTTTCCCTCTACTCTTCCCTTTATTGTGCTGTCTGAGGTGTTGATGGGTCTGGGCGTCGTTCATTTCGTCGGCGTGTTACTGGAGCCATTCATGCGCCCACTGTTTAACGTTCCGGGAACTGGCGGGTTCGTGCTGGCAATGGGCTTCTCGTCCGGCTATCCGGTAGCCGCAAAGCTGACAACACGCCTGCGTCTGCAAGGCAATGTGACGAAGGCTGAGGGGGAACGACTCGTCTCTTTTACAACGACGGGAGACCCTTTATTCGTCATGGGAGCAGTGGCAATCGGCTTTTTCCACAGTGAGCAAATGGGCATCATTCTAGCTCTGACTCATTATTTGTCAGCTGTACTCATGGGTGTGGTCTATCGTTTTCATGCGCCTTTTGCCATAACTTCAGCCCCATTGGAGAAAAATTCATTGCCTCTTCCTTTACGAGCCTTGCAAGCGATGCATCGGGCACGTGTCCGTGACGGACGTCCGTTCGGAAAATTAATGGGAGAAGCAGTGCAATCCGCTCTGAATACCTTGCTCATGATCGGTGGTTTCATCATTGTTTTTTCGGTATTAATCCAACTTTTCTCCACGATTCATCTGACACAAATCATCAGTACGCTTCTCTCGATTTTTCTCGGTCCCTTTGGTTTTCCGCCAGCCTTTTCCCAAGCAATTGTGGCAGGATTGTTCGAAGTAACCCTCGGCGCACAGGCAGCGAGCATTGTCCCTGATGAAGTTTCCCTGGTCTGGAAAGCAGCCATTGCCAGTGCGATATTGTCTTGGGGCGGTTTGAGTGTTCACGCGCAGGTCGCAAGTATCTTGAGTGAAACGGATATTCGTGTCGCCCCTTACTTGATTGCCAGATCCCTGCATGCTTTGCTAGCTGCGATTTTGACCTTCGTCTTTTGGGGGCCACTTGCCACAGTCAGCTCCTGGCTCGTGGAGCAAGCCGTCCCTGTATTTGTGCATGCGAAACCTGAGGTCCCTGCGACGAGTTGGTGGGAGACCTTGCTATTATCAGGGGGACTCGCCATCGGCGTTGGTGCAATTCTTTTGTGTACCAGCCTGGCTCTTTCGCGCATGAACCGCAGTAAGACGTGATAATCTACTCGGCCATTTTTCGCTTCAGTGCCTCTTCTACGATTGGCGGCACCAAATCTGCGACACTCGCCTTGTATTTCGCAACTTCCTTCACAATACTTGAACTCAAGTACGAATATTGATTGTTCGTCATCATGAAAAACGTTTCGATATTTTCATCGAGTTTTTTATTAATCGAGGCGACTTGCATCTCATATTCAAAATCAGAAACAGCACGAAGGCCACGAATGATCACCTGTGCGCCCTTTTTGTTCATATAGTCAATTAATAAGCCGTCAAATGAGTCCACTTCTACATTTTTCATGTCAGCCGTTACCTGACGAAGCAATTCGACACGCTCTTCTACGCTGAATAATGAGTTTTTCTTTGAATTGATCAAGACGGCGACAATGACCTTATCAAAAACGTTGGCACCCCGCGCAATAATGTCGAGATGCCCATAAGTAACAGGGTCGAAGCTTCCTGAACATACGGCGATTGCCATAGCGGGTTATCCTCCCTTGGTGTTCTTTACGCACCTTAATTTGAAAGTTAGGCTTGTGGTTCCAAATCGTAATAATAAACGGTAATGGCCGTATCCCCATACTTCGCTGCTCGATCCTTCACACAATAACCAATCGCATCCGGAAAGGAGTCTGCGATATCATGCTCAGCCACGATCCAAGCTCCGTCCGCCAACATTCCCAGCTCCTGTAACATCGCAATTTCTTCGACAATCTTTTGCTGGGCGTATGGCGGGTCCAAAAAGACAAGATCAAATTTTTGATGGCGGGTACTCAGTGTGCGAATGGCGCGCTCCGCATCCATGCGATATAGCTCGGCATAATCGTCCAGCCTGCAAGTGCTGACGTTTTGTTTTACCACGGCAAACGCTTTGGGATCTCGCTCCACAAAAACAGCTCGATCCACTCCCCTACTCAATGCCTCGATCCCGAGACCACCTGTTCCTGCGTATAGGTCCAATGCCCAACCACCATCGAAATAGGGGCCAATCATATTAAAAATCGATTCTTTGACTTTATCGGTTGTCGGTCTGGTTCCTTTGCCCGGGACTGCTGCCAACCGTCTTCCTCTGTGTTCTCCAGCGATGACTCGCATACTCATTTCACCTGTCTGCTTTCCTGATATGTATGTTTTAAGACGCGATTTTCTAAGACTGAGAATGATATCATACTATCACAACTGCATACACCCGTAAAATTAGCAACTGGAAAAATTTATGCGCAAGAAGGTATACAACCCCATACTATTGGAAAAGATGATGAATAGCGACGCAACGGTGTCGCTGACAACCGCGGAGAAGACTTACGTTTCCCCATAAGCTCTTCCTCCGGTTTCTCCTCTCCCATAATTGAAAGGCTGTTCACTTTGGCGCACGACGTGTCTGATAGGAGCATTTCGTGCCATCGCTCCCTTCATCGGGAGGAGTTGAACGGCTGCCCCTCGTCATTTGGCGATGGGGTATTTTTTTGTGTCCAGCGCATACTACATGTACCTGCAACACCCTCTACATGTAGATTGCCTGAAGGGAGTGAGTCAATCATGGCAGAAAAGCGACCGTCCGCACAAAAGCTGAAGGCGTCCAAAGCCCAGTCCATTGCAGACCGCACAGGCAAAGACGTCGAACTGGCGCGTGACATGCAATCGCGTGCAGATCAATCGGACATCGTCAAACATGGACAATAGTTGCATATGTAGCCAGCCGCATCGAATCGGCTGGCTTTTTACTTTTCCACCTTCAATTCCCTCGGCACTTCTTCTAAAGGGATACAGATACTATTCAAAATGACTGTGAAGGAGGTATCCGCATGCATACGGTGTGGAAGGGTTCAATCAGCTTCGGCCTCGTCAATATACCTGTTCGCATGTTTACTGCAACGGAAGAGCGCGATATTCGCTTTCGCCAACTGCATAAAGAGTGCAATACCCCGATCAAGTACACGAAAATGTGCCCGCACTGCCAGCGCGAGGTCGATACGAATGAAATCGTCCGTGGCTTCGAATACGAAAAAGGACATTTTGTCATGATCGACGATGATGATCTGGAAGCCATTACTCCAGAAACACGCAGAGCCATTGAAATTATCGACTTCGTAGACTTGTCGGAGATTGATCCTGTTTATTTTCACAAGAGCTATTTCCTATCTCCACAAGACACCGGCGAAAAAGCATACGCCTTGCTGCGATCGGCTATGGAACAAACAGGAAAGATCGGCGTTGCACAGGTGACGATGCGCAATCGGCAAAGCCTGGCCGTTATCCGACTGTATGAACATTGCATCATGCTGGAGACAATCTTCTATCCGGATGAGGTACGCCCCGTCAATCAAGTGCCTGCCTTGCCTGAGGCCAATGTAACGTTGGCCGAAAACGAACTGAAAATGGCAACTGAGCTCATTAGCAATATGACGCTCCCTTTTGATCCGGCAAAATATACGGATGAATATCGATCCGACCTGCAAAAACTGATTGAGAAAAAATTGGAGGGTCAGGAAATCGCCACTGCACCTACTGTGGCAAGAACCAATGTTATTGATCTCATGCAAGCCCTAAAAGAAAGCTTGGAGTCTACAGCCGGTCAAGCCGCAGTACCCATCAAAATCGAACCGGAACCGACTCCTTCAAAGCCTGCGCGAAAACGCACCACTGCTGCCTCCTCTTCCGAAAAAGAGCAAGCATCGAAAAAGCCGACCGCAGCCGATCCCAAAAAAACTACGACTACTTCTACAACCAAAACACTGCGCAAAAAGAAGGCTACCTCTGGTTAGCAGCACATAACAAAAAAAACCTGCCCACACTGGACAGGTTTTTTGTATTCCCATGATGGAATCTAACTAGGCGCCATTTTCCTGCACGGTTCAATATGGATATGAACGGCGTTAATGCGGTGAATCTTGCGCATCTGTTCTTCAATTTTTTCGGTGATGGTGTGGCTCTCCACCACATTCAGCCCTGGATCTACATGGATCACAACATCAACCAGCACGCTGCTTCCATGGTAGCGGGCTTTGATGTCACTGATATCCTTTACTCCTGAAATCGAGGAAATCGTTGCCCGCAGGTCCGCAAGCTCACTTTCGTCGAAGCCATCTGTTAAACGGTGGGTTGCTTCTCTGAAAATGTCCCACGCAGTCTTCAAGATAATGAGACCAACAACAAAAGCAGCTAATGGATCGAGCCAATGCAATTGAAACTGTGCGCCAGCTACCCCGATAAACGTCCCGATACTGACGAATGCATCTGAGCGGTTGTCAGCGGCCGCTGCATCCAGTGCTTGGCTGTTTGTTTTGATGGCGAGCTTTTTATTGTAGCGATAGACAAAAAGCATAATAACGGCAGTTGCAAGTGCTGTCCATCCTGCTAACAGGTCAGGAGCCGAATGTTGTGGATCAAACAAGGATGGTACGGCATTCGTAATGACCTGAACTCCGACAAATAGCATAATAAATGATGCGACAAGTGCTGAAATCGTCTCTGCCCGGAAATGGCCATACGGGTGATCTTTGTCAGGTGGTTTCCTTGCAATACGCAGCCCGATCAAAACAGCAATTGATGCGACCACATCTGTTGAGTTGTTAAGACCGTCGGCCATTAAAGCTTCCGACGCTGTGACATACGCAACTCCTATTTTTAATACAGAGCAGAAAATGTAGGCAAAAATACTCACCCACGCTCCACGTTCTCCTTGTTTTAGATCCGAATAAACATCCATACCTCATCACCTCAAAATACTTCTCCATCCTGCTTCGACAACGCGGAAAATCAAAGCGCTGGAAGCAGTTGCTTTTTTTCGAACTTCATCGTAACAGATAGGAATCATGTGGGTCTACAGAAACAGTTTTAGTCCGATTCATGAGAATAGGGGGGAGGAAAATGTGTTGCACACCTGCAATTTTTCACTAGAAAATTATCCTTGAAATTAACTTGACTTCCCGTTATCCTATTGTTGCAATCCAAAAATAAAAAAGCACGGGAGCTTGGAATTCACCAGGCTGAGAGGATGGTACTGTGCCATCGACCGTTGAACCTGAACTGGGTAATGCCAGCGGAGGAATGTCATATACGACACGAAAAGATACGTGTATTTTTAGGATACCCGTTTCTTCTCTACTCTCGCGTTGGCGTCGCATGTTGTTTATGCGGCGCTTTTTCGCGGGATGTTTCTTTCGCCTCCCTAAACGGTTCTCGCTTTCGTGCAACCAAAACAAGGAGGTTTTTCTTATGTCATTGGTGTCATCTTTTCCAGGTAGTCGCAAAGTATACGAGACAGGTAGTCGTGCGGACATCCGTGTCCCGATGCGCGAGATTTCTCTTCATCCTACCGAAGGATTGTCCGGCTCCACACCCAATCCTCCCATTCGCGTGTATGATACGAGTGGCGAGTATACTGCATCCGGTTATGTCCCTGACATTCAAGCAGGACTCCCCTCCATTCGCCACCAATGGATTGATGAGCGAAATGATGTGGAAACGTATGTCGGTCGCGAACCACAACTAGTCGACGACGGCATCCGAAACGAAGAGAAGGCTGTCACCCTCCCCACTTTCCCTCGAGAGGGCTACAAACCTAAACGGGCAAAGCCAGGCAAAAATGTTACCCAGCTTCATTATGCCCGAAAAAATATCATCACACCGGAAATGGAATACGTTGCCATTCGCGAGGGGGTCTCTCCTGAATTTGTACGGGCAGAAATCGCCGCTGGACGTGCGATCCTCCCTTCTAACATCAATCATCCTGAGAGCGAGCCGATGATCATTGGCCGCAACTTTCATGTCAAAATCAATGCCAACATCGGAACATCAGCCGTCAGCTCTTCCATGGAAGAAGAGGTCGAAAAAATGATTTGGTCTGTCCGTTGGGGTGCCGACACCATTATGGACCTCTCGACGGGAAAACATATACACACCACGCGGGAGTGGATTATCCGCAACAGTCCCGTTCCAGTTGGTACTGTCCCGATTTATCAAGCACTTGAAAAAGTAAATGGCAAAGCCGAGGATTTGACATGGGAGGTTTACCGAGACACCTTGATTGAGCAAGCGGAGCAAGGCGTCGATTACTTCACGATTCATGCTGGTGTTCTTTTGCGCTACATCCCCATGACAGCTAACCGCGTTACCGGTATCGTCTCTCGCGGCGGATCGATTTTGGCGGCATGGTGCCTAGCCCATCACGAGGAAAACTTTCTGTATACGCATTTCGCTGAAATTTGCGAAATTCTGAAGGCCTATGACATTTGTGTATCCCTTGGAGATGGACTACGTCCTGGCTCTATCGCGGATGCGAATGATGAGGCACAGTTCGCGGAGCTTGAAACATTGGGGGAACTCACAAAAATTGCGTGGGAACACGACGTACAAGTCATGATTGAAGGCCCCGGTCACGTCCCCATGCATCTCATTCGTGAAAATATGGATAAACAGTTATCCATTTGCCATGAGGCCCCTTTTTACACACTCGGGCCGCTCACGACAGACATTGCCCCCGGCTATGATCACATTACTTCAGCGATTGGCGCTGCCATGATTGGATGGTTCGGAACAGCGATGCTCTGCTATGTAACGCCCAAGGAACATCTCGGCCTTCCGAATAAAGAGGATGTCCGCAACGGTTTAATCGCATACAAAATCGCTGCGCATGCCGCTGATCTCGCAAAAGGACATCCGCGGGCAAAACAGCGAGACGATGCCTTATCCAAAGCTCGTTTTGATTTTCGCTGGAACGATCAATTCAATTTGTCGCTGGACCCGGAGCGCGCCCGCGAATATCACGATGAAACGTTGCCAGCAGAAGCCGCCAAATCTGCCCATTTTTGTTCCATGTGCGGTCCTAAATTTTGCAGCATGAAAATATCGCACGACATTCGTCACATCGCCAATGAACAAGGGGCTGCGCAAGATCCCGCCATTCTTGCAGGGATGCAGGAAAAATCGCGTGAGTTCCGCGAACAGGGAAGCCGTTTGTATCAGTCGTAATGAAGGGGGATTCATATGGAGGAAGCCAGTCGTTTACGCGAAAAGATCCTTCGACTAGAGGCTGAGCTAGAGCACTCTAAACAACAATTGCGACTCATTCAACAGGATTGCAGTCACGTCTATATCGAAACGCCACTTACGCGTACATGCTCCAAGTGCCTGCAATCCGAAAGCCTCTATTATTAATAGAAAAAGGTCGAAATCCTTTTGAAGGATCTCGACCTTTTTCTTGCTTATTTCGCCATTCCGACTTGCAACGGAAGTCCTTCTTTATAATAGAGAGTGGGCGATAACAGGATGAAGAAAATATGAACTTGCAAAAAGCCTTGCTTCTTCAAAATGCCGTGGACCGCGTTTGCAATCGCATCATGTTGCTTTTGTTCACGGGGAAACATCATGATCTCTACAGACAAAGGACTGTTCGTTAGTTGCTCCACCTGAAGCAGCTCCAATTTCACCTTTTCTTGAGCTACCTCAGCAATTTGGGAAAACTCTTCTATAAGAATCTGAGAAATGGGCTCTATGTCTTGCTTCGCAAAGCCTTTAAACCGAAGAAACGGCAAGTCAATTCCTTCTTTCGTAAATGAGTTCGCACAGTCATTATAAACAAGTCTCTATTTGTATATCAATGAAAAAAGGATTAAAGAAAGTGAACAACAAACATTCCCAACTGGGGCGAGAGGCGCAAAGAGGGCCATATCAGAGAGCAGCTCCCTTCCATGAGGTGTGGTGGACGTACCACGGAAGGAGGAAGCAGCTCAACCAGATACAGCCCAACCCGCTAACCCAGTTACTTTATACAGGTAGTATAGCTCGAATTTAATACTTAATCAATAAAAAAGTTTCGTAAAATTCTAACAGGAATGCATCCGCCAGCTCTACATACATAGGATGACAAACACAAAGAAGCAATATTAAAAACATCCCACTATTTATGGGATGTTTTTTGTTCTGTGTTGCACCAAGAGACTCTACTCCAATACACAGTAATCAACAGGTACATCAACAACTGCTTGAATACTCGGTTGCCGCAACGTATAGCCATCTGTCCATTCCGCGAATTGTACCTTAACCGTGACAGTTGGTCTTAACCACACAGCACCCTTGAACCTTGCTGGGGTATTTACAAATGGCATATCATTTTGTATCAAAGGCACAATCTTTTCCGTCAAGGCCATCCAGTCATTTCGAGTTAATTTGCCTGTTCCTGCGTGGCCTATATAAAATAAGCGCCCTTCCAGATCATACAGCCCTAACAAGAGGGAATTCACAACGTTATCACGCAGCGTAACTCCCCCAACGACAGCTATGGTGTCACGATAGTATTTTTTCTTTTGCCATTGCTTCTCTTTCCCACCAATGACATATTTGCTGTTAAGATTCTTCATAACTATGCCTTCCATACCGTGCTGCTTAATGATCTCATACATAGCATTTCCATTATCATGACCATCAACCAATTGTACATGGTCATTGGGAATAATGATTTCTTGTAATAAGTTGATACGTTCGCTCAATGTAAGATCGATTTTCCACTCATTATTTGTAAATATGACATCAAAGATCATATAAGTAATGGGGACAGCCTTCTGTGCCTGGCTGACTTTCTCCAATCGTCTAATCCCATCCCGCCGCATCACTTCATGAAATGAGGGTTTTCCGTCAGTTCCTAATGCAATCACTTCTCCATCTAAGATCACCGAGCGAGCATTGCAATATGTCTGTATGTGAGCTAACTCTGGGTATTGGTGGGTCCGCTCATTTATTCTCCGATTGTATAAACGAGTTCCCTTTCCATCAAAGTAAGTCAGGATTCGAACCCCATCCCATTTAACTTGGGCAATCCACTCGTCCCCTTGGGGTATATTCTCACAGCTAATTGGCTCCATAGGTATAATTGGATTCATCTTTCACCTCAGAAAAGGGGGCAAAATTCCTTAAGAATACTTAAGTTTTGAGAAACTTCCTTGCTTGAGTTTGTCCCAATTAAAGAAGAGTATTCTTGAAAATAATGCCACGCTCAGTCCCGCCCCCCGCGAGGGAACAATGTGGCTTGTGGCGGAACATCTGCTTCAATATTTAATACTGCAATTCAAGGAATTACCAAGGATATCATTCTGTTATACTTTTTTATTTCCATCTGTTATAGTAATATAAACCTCTATTTATTTGTATTATTGACGATTTTAACAACCTGTATTATATTTAAAACTACATTTGTATTACTCTAGGAGGAAGCATTGTATGTCTAACCATACATCGTTCAATGCATCACGAAATGACAGTGGCATTCACTATTACGAAACCTATGAAGAAAGCCTTACTCTTTGGCCAGTTACTTACGAAGCATTTTATGTAACTACCCGTTTCGGACAAACGCATATTATTGCAAGTGGACCAAAGGATGCACCACCACTCGTATTGCTACACGGAGCATTGTTTAGTTCCACCATGTGGTATCCAAATATTGCCGATTGGAGCCGCAAATACCGGACATATGCAATTGATATCATGGGCGATAAGAACAAAAGTATTCCTGAGGATTTAAACGGTACGAGAGCGGGTTATGCCGAATGGCTTCTCGATGTGTTTGACAATCTAGGTATCAAAAAGGCAAATATGGTTGGACTTTCGCTTGGTGGGCTTCATGTTATGAATTTTGTTTTACGTGCAGTCGAGAGAGTAGAAAAGGCAGTTTTACTTAGTCCTGCGGAAACATTCGTATCATTTCATCCAGATTTCTACAAATATGCACTTGGTCTTACTCTGCCTAACGGCGTTGAGAATTTTTTAAAGTGGATAATGGGCGATCGTTACGTGTTACACCCACATTTTGCAAGGCAGTTTCATGCTGGAGTGATGTGGGAGGATGAATTACGAAATCCACAACCTAAAGCTGATGGATTCCCGTATGTTTTCACTGACGATGAATTAAAATCAGTAAAAGTTCCGATTCTCTTATTGCTTAGCGAGCACGAAGTCATTTATGACCCACAATCCGCTTTCCATCGTGCTTCGACTTTTGTTCCCGGTATAGAAGCGGAAATCGTAAAAAATGCTGGCCACGTTTTGTCGATGGAACAGCCAGAATACGTTAATGGACGTGTATTGAGATTTTTAGATTAATGAAAGACAGAAAAAGTTGAATGCAAAGATGTATGAAGGCTGGCGCGCTTTCACGGAAAGAATCCAGCCCCTCGTCAGTGTGTTTTGGAGTAAGGAACCCCTTGACTTTCGACCTCATTGTCGAAACGACCCAGCCTGTTTTGTTCTCCCCAGCCTTTGCTTGCCATGATTAAGGGCCTGCATTTCCCCGTAGCTTGTCAACAGCGCTATCAGTAAGAGGACAATGTAGACAACAGCTGTCGCTCCCCCACCTATCGCTGATTTATCCTTAAAAAAGTCCCCAACCACTATCACGATCACACAACCACTTAAACAGACTGTCGTGGTCCATACCATTGACCTGTAAAATCGATAAAGCTTCGTTCCTTCGGGAATGAGGCTTTGCTCTCTTCCTTTATTCTTTCGCCTTACATGAACAAGCAAAAAGAGCGCCAGCGGCAATTGAAAGACGAGCACGATCAACGGCAAGCTATAGCTAATAAATTGATCGATATGTGCTATATTTGGAAACGCGAATATGGACGATACAACGATAAACCATCCACACGGTGCATTGAGTGTATTGTAATGCCTCTGTCCCCCAAACGATCCCACCCCCACTAAAAACGCCAAGTAAGCGACTATGACTTTAATTGTGAAAGCAGGAAACCAAACACTAAAGAGGATCATTTCGACCCTGTCCAGAAAATCTGTGATGTGAATTTGCTGGACGAGAATATAGATAGGGAAATTCAGTCGACCGGCGATAATGTAGCCCATCACCCCGAGCAAAACGAGCAACATAATCGTCGTTCCAAAGCCAACAATAATGACCCCGTGCTTCATCGCAGCATAAAATAGCCGCGGCTCTACAATGGCATGTAAGAATGCCCCAATAAGAAATACATCACCATATACACCCACTGGAAAAAAGTTGCTGATCACGATCCGATCCAATCTATTCGTTAAAATTGGTTCCAATCGCTCTACGTTGTATTCATTCATTAGCAGGAAATATAACGATATACACATGAGGAAATAAAGAGGAAAATAAAGCTCATTTACTCGCGCCGCCACCTCAAGGCTCGTTTTACCATAGTACATTATCAGTAGGACGAAGACGAGTAAGATGACCTCCAATGGCGTGTTTGGCAATAACGAGATATGTAAAAAATCAGCAGCCCCTTTAATATCGATCGCCAGGATGATCCAAATATAAAACAAAATCAGTAGATTGACAGCTCCACCAATCCACTTCCCGCCAATAATAAATAAAATTTCAAAGATATTCTTCCCAGGGTAGGCCTCCACCAGCCCACTCAAAACGTAGGCGACAAAAATCGCATAAAAGATGGGGAAAATTTGAGAGAACCAACCATCCATCCTCGCTACCTGAACGACAGACCGCAAGAAACCGATCATCATCCCTGTCATCAAGACACTGCCGACGAGCCAGGCAATTTGCCGATGATTGACAACTTGCTTGTGAATCATACTTGGTCCTCCTTATACGAACTGATCCACCCACCACTTCACATGGGGAGAGAAAATGTTCATGATGTTACTCGTGGGTAGGATTTGATAATACTGGAATTGCAATGCGATCAGATAAACAATGGTTAGGGTGTAAAAAATAACAATGACTCGTTGCTGTCTTCCATCTATGCCTTTTCGCTTCAGGATGAATTCTCCAATGGAATGTAACAGCATGAAGACAAAAAAAACCAGAAATATTCTATTCATGATCATCTTCACCTTTGGTTATATTCTTCGTTGTCTGTCCGAAATTGACCACGTTCACTTTGGATCGTATTTCGTATGTGATTTTCGGAAGTTCCTTATACCACCTGTTCCGATATCGGTCCCGCCACTCTCGCGGATAATTCCTTGACAACGCGATTCCTAACCCGATGAAGTCTGATTGTTTCTTTTGGATCGTTTGCATCATGTGGTTCACACCGTTATTGATTTGCTCGACGAGCTTCGCTTCCAGCATTCGAATATTTTTCTCTTCCTCGAGATCGAGGTTTGACTGATTCTCCACCACAACGGCAGAAGTGTATAGGTCAATTTTGAAATGGATGTGGCCCTTCCTAATCACAGGCTTGATATTCGCCCTTCCTTTCGAAAGAGTTATCGTAAGCCGTTCATGCTTGGTAAGGGGCAGCACAATAGAAAACGGTGTAAATTCGCGTTGGAACAATCGCAAGCCGAGCAGCTCTTTGGGCTTCGCGATGGTTACGAGCTTGTCTTGTCGAAATAACCCTACCCCCGTCGCCTCTATTTCTTTTGACTTTCCTTTCGGATGGGAATCCACAGCCGCTAGAACGGGTAAGATGGCATCAACCCCTGGTGTACCGAGCATCTGGGCCACATCCTTCAACGTTACACTAATGCCCCCCATCTTGACCAACTCACGCATCGCTTCTCCTGAAAAACGTTCAAATTGCGGCTGTGCGGTTAGTAATTCGATTGCTTTGCCTTTTGTCATGACAATGTATGCTGTCAGTCTGTTTTCCGGAAAGCGTGCCACAATATCGAGCACATCGGACATTCCGTCCTTCGCCAGTTCTTCGCCTATCACGATCATCCGGTGATGGGAGTAGTAAATTCTCCGAGACATTCTTGCTTGGATCAAGCCATTCGCTTCCCGAATTGTCCTGCCCACCGCGGAATCAACGTAATAACTCTTATCACCACTCGTCCCCCCACCCCCTCCAGACTGTGCGCCTAGGCTGCTGACCAGGGGGACCTGAATGGAGAACCGATACCTACCGTCTGGTTCCTTATCCATCGCCATTGCAATGACGATAGCCATGTCATTTACTTCGCGCCGATCCCAACAACCAGAAATCAGGAACATGCAGAGCGACACCACCAATATGCGGGTCACAGCCTTCACGATTGTCCCTCCTCGTTTGGATGACGGTTTCCTGTCATCCCTGATTGCCCTCCTCTTTGCTGCATAGAATTAGCAAAACCATCGTTCATACGCCTTGCGTTTTGAACTCCCAAAAAGCTCGGGCGTTTTTCCATCATCGACCATGGCGTTCTTATCAGGACGTCTTTGAGATCGCCGATTGACATCGGTGCCAGCGGAGATAAATATGGAACACCAAAAGAACGTAGGTTGGCCATATGTCCGAGGATTAGCAATAACGCTACCAGCATTCCATAGATGCCGAGGATCGAAGCCGCAATCATGATCGGAAAGCGCAGCATTCGCAATGAAATCGATGCATTAAAATGCGGGATGGTAAATGAGGCTATCCCTGTGAGCGATACAACAATAACCATGGGGGCAGAAACAATCCCTGCCTGCACAGCTGCTTGACCTACGACCAGCGCGCCTAAAATACTGACGGCTTGCCCGACCGTTTTCGGGAGACGAATCCCCGCTTCTCGCAAGGCTTCAAAAGAAATTTCCATGATAAAAGCCTCCACAATAGCAGGAAAAGGAATGGACTCGCGCGCAGCCGCAATACTTAAAAGGAGCGTGGTTGGCAGCATCTGTTGGTGATAAGTCGTTATGGCCACATATAAGGCAGGGGTAATGAGTGAAATGATGAGAAATACATAACGCAGTAGTCGTACAAGCGTAGCCATTTGAAAGCGCTCGTAGTAATCCTCGCTGGCCTGCATCATCATCCAAAACGTAACAGGCACGATTAAAACCATCGGTGTCCCATCCACAAATATCGCGACACGTCCCTCCAGCAATGCCGCAGCGACCGTGTCTGGGCGCTCGGAATACATAACCTGAGGGAAAGGCGAGTATGTATTATCCTGGATCATCTCTTCGATATATCCGCTTTCCAGCACAGCATCTAAATTGATCTTACTGATTCGAGCAGTGACCTCCTGAACGATCTCTGGATCAGCAATCCCATCCAGAAAAGCAACCACCAGGTTGGTGTTTGTCTCACGTCCAACTACCAAGGACTTCATTTTCAATCGAGGTGTTCGCAATTTTCGCCGTAGCATCGACGTGTTCGTGCGAATATTTTCGATAAAACCCTCACGAGGCCCCCGTACGACCGCTTCTCCTTCCGGTTCGTTTACGGAGCGTTTTTCTGCTCCACGAATGCCGAGCGTAAGTGCTTCTGTATTTCCCTCTACAAGAATGCCTGTATCACCTGAAAGCACAGCCTGTAATAGCTTTTTATAATCGTCTACTCTTCCCATCTGGGAAACAGGCAAAAGTGACTCTTCTATCACTTTTATATCGTCATCGCCGTCTTCAAGCACCATTAACGATTTCAGTGCAGAATTGACCTCTTTGGTATCAATCAGCCCATCGACGAAAACAGCAATTGCACGAACACTGTTTTTTTGGCGGAATTCCCGTATGACAAAATCGGAGCAATCAGCGAACATTTTTTTCAACAGATCAATGTTCTCTCCCAATTGAGGCGAAATCGGTATACCCTCCAGATCAATCAAGCTGCAGGCATTCATCGTCTCAATCAGGTCCTTCATTTTATCTTTCTTCTTGAATTTCATTTCATCACCAACCACTGGAAAGCTACCCGTATTATGGTTGATTGGCAGGAAATATATGCAAAGAGGAATTCTCATTACATAGAGAATCGTGGATGGGAGATAGTAGGAACACCTATACCGTTTCAAAAGAAGGTGAAAACATCATTGCGTCCTGCAACAAAAGAGTACGAGCTGACGATCGACAATCACGTATTGTCCATCACAAATCCTGACAAGCCTCTATGGCCAGAGGCCAAGGTAACCAAGCTAGATTACTTGCGCTATTTGCTGATTGTTGCGGCCCCACTGCTCAGATATAGCAAGGATCGGCTCTTAACCGTCATTCGCTACCCGCACGGAATCGGTGACAAGCACTTCTATCAAAAAAATGCCCCAGACTATGCACCCGACTGGATACAAACGCATACATGGGAAAACGTACGGTACGTACTGTGCAATAACCGAGCGACACTCGTATGGATGGCGAATCAAGCAGCATTGGAGTGGCACGTCTCTTTTCATCTCGCCAAGGATGAGACTCCGACTGAGCTCGTGTTTGACCTCGACCCTTCCACAGATGATTTTGGTGTTGTGATAGAGTCTGCCCTCTTATTGAAAGAGCTGCTCGATGAATTACAGTTGCCTTCATGGGTCAAGACATCTGGTTCCAGCGGCTTGCAAGTTTATGTTCCGATCGAACTTTGCTATACGTTTGAACAGACGCGCCAAGTCGGACATTTCATCGCATCCTATTTAGTCAGCAAGCATCCCTCACTTTTAACCATCGAGCGTTTCGTGAAGAATCGGGGCAATAAGCTATACATTGATTATTTGCAACACTGGCGCGGTAAGACACTGCCAGCCCCTTATTCAACCCGCGCAAAACCACAGGCAACCGTATCAACGCCACTTCTGTGGAAAGAGGTTCCCCATTGTCATCCCACAGACTTCACCGTTTATACGGTACCCAAACGCCTGGAAACAATCGGAGATTTATTCTCATCCATTTCTGCTCCGACAAAGCGCTCCTCTCTTGATGGCATCCTCGGCTTTTTGCAGTCCCGGTAAGCCATTAGTTGGAATCCTGCAGTCTATTTGTGCTATACTTGGCACAGATGTTTTGAGGCAAGGAGGCACATTCATGATCGATCCGATCGCAATTGCAATCGGCCCCTTAAAGATTCACTGGTATGGCATTATTATGGGGCTGGCGTTTTTCTTGGGTACTTATCTCGCGCGCTACAATTCCAAACGTTCTGGCATTGATCCTGATCACGTCTTGAACATGGTGGTTCTGATCATTCCAGCAGCCATCGTTTGTGCAAGATTGTATTATGTTACGTTTGAATGGCAGCAGTACAAAGACAACCCACTGGACATCTTCGCAGTTTGGCAAGGCGGCTTGGCTATTCACGGCGGATTAATCGGTGGTGTTCTGGCAGGAACCTGGTATATTCGAAAGCATAATCTGCCGTTCCTTCGCTTGGCTGACATTTTTATGCCGAGTGTCATTTTGGGTCAAGCCATCGGGCGTTGGGGAAACTTTATCAACCAGGAAGCTCATGGTGGTCCAGTCTCTGCCGAGTTTATGGAAAAGTTCCCCGCATTCATCCGCGAGCAAATGTTTATCGGCGGACAGTACTACCATCCTACATTCTTGTATGAATCGATATGGAACCTCGTCGTGTTTGGCATTCTCATGCTCATGCTGTACCGATTCAAAAAATTCGATGGACAGGTCTTGTTCAGCTACATGATCCTGTATTCGATTGGACGCTTCTTCATTGAGGGCATGCGTACAGACAGTTTGTTGATAGCCGATACCCTGCGTGTCGCTCAATTAGTCAGTCTGTGCTTGATTGCTGCCGGTGTCATCTTGCTGCTCGTGTTTGCGCGCAAAAGCAAGCAGGCCGGACATTCCCAAAACTCGATCGAATAACATCAACATGCCATATCCATTGCCACTCAGGTCAGTCCGACTGGGTGGTTTTTTCTTTGCCTTGTCTGAATTGTCGCAATGCAGGCAATAACTAGGAGAAAGAATAAAAAAGGATGGGAATAAGATGGATGATGGAATTTTGGAAGAGTATCTCGATCGTTATGTACGTATTCATTTCGCTCCTGATATGATCGGCCAAGGATTATCTGCATATGCAGAAGGTAAATTGTATGATTACAGCCCCAATGGCATATTAATTGAAGAACGGGACGGCTCGCTGGACTATATCCCATTCTCTGCCATTCGCCTCGTGCAAATTAAACCTAAGCCTGGCTTATGGGAGCGTTTAACTGGATCAAGCTAATGAAAAAGACACCTCCCCGCGTACTCTACACGGAAAGGTGTCTGTTATCTGTTGGATAAAGATGTAGCTCTACAGGAATACGTCAAACACGACGTAGCAGGCAGCAGCCAAAAGTCCGGTAATCGGAAGGGTAATGACCCAAGTGACCAAAATCCGGCCAGCCAAGCCCCATTTTACTGCGTTCAGCTTTTGCGATGCCCCTACCCCCAAGATGGCGGATGTGATCACATGCGTTGTGCTCACTGGCAGTTTCAAAGCTGTAAAGATTGTGATAATCAAGGCAGAAGACAGGTCTGCTGAGAAACCGGAAATTGGCTTGATTTTCATAATCTTACCACCCAAGGTCTTGATGATCCGCCATCCACCAAAGGCTGTACCTAAAGCCATTGCAAGAGCAGCTGAAAGTTTTACCCACAGTGGAATAACGAATTCGCCCGGTGCTTGTACCAAGAATCCTCCAGAAATCAAAGCAAGGGTGATTACGCCCATTGTTTTTTGCGCATCGTTGGCTCCATGGCTGAAAGCCTGCCAAGACGCTGACAATACTTGCATCGAACGGAAACCTTTATTGGTTTTGTGATACGCGGAGTTACGAACGAACCAAGACACCAGCTTGATCACCACAAAACCAACAGCGAAGGCAACAAGCGGCGATACGATCAACGCTTGGATAATGCTAATGAAGCCTGACCAGTTAATGGCACCACTTCCTGCGGCACCAAAAGCGGCACCTGCAACGCCGCCGATAATCGCGTGCGAGGACGAGCTAGGAATTCCGAACCACCAGGTGATTAGGTTCCACAAAATCGCAGATGTCAACGCGGCCAAAACGACGACCAATCCATTTTCCAGCTTGAATGGATCAGTAATGCCTCCCCCGATTGTCTTCGCTACCCCCGTATATGAGAGTGCACCAATCAGGTTACACAAGGATGCAATAATAATCGCCGTTTTTGGACTTAATGCGCGCGTGGAAACAGAAGTCGCAATCGCGTTCGCCGTATCGTGAAAACCATTAATAAAGTCAAATGCTAACGCCATGATGACGACGAGTACGAGAATAATCACCTCTGGCGAAAGATCAAGCATTCTTTAACACGATCCCTTCTACCAGGTTGGAGACGTCCTCAGCGAAGTCAGCACAGTCTTCGAGCTTATCGTAAATCTCTTTGAGTTTGATCGCTTCCATTGGGTTGGTATCAGGAGAATTCAACAAATCAGATACCATTTTACGGTAGTTGGAGTCAGATTCATGCTCCAAATCTTTAATTTCCCCAGCGATTTGTGTAACGACTTTATGATCCAGTTTGCGCAGTGTGCGAATCAGCTCGATCAGCTTTGCCGAGCATTTCACCAAAATATTGGCTTGTGCCAATACACGTGGATCTGGTTGAGTCACTTGGTACAAATACATACGATCAGCAACACCGTCAATGTAGTCGATCATCGAGTCCATCGTATGAGCGAGTTGGTGAATGTCTTCACGCTCAAGCGGAGTGATAAAAGTAGAGTTCAACTCGTTCATGATGCGACGAACGATTTCGTCTCCTTCTTTCTCGACAGCCTTGATTGCCTTAACCTTTGTTTCCAGATCATGATAATTTCCTATCATTTCATAGAAAAGATGAGTTCCTTTGTGTACCGTGGCAATCTGCTGTTCGAACAGATCAAAGAAGATATACTTGTTTGATTTCAACATATGGGACTTCTTCACTCCTTTGAATAAATCACACCTAACAGATTATATCGAATGTTAATGTTTCCGTAAATTTAAAATCAAGGTCAAATGTGTATATTTTTCTTTAAGGAATTATTAAGTTTTTGTAAATGCTCTTTACAATTAAAAAAAACACCCATGTCAAGAGAGATGACGAGTGTTAGTCTTGCCAATATTTATCATTTCATTCGAAGCGACCATCATGCAATCTTTCCTTTTTTTCGCTTCATACATATGCATATCTGCTTTTTTCGCTAACTCTTCCGCTGTTGCAGCATGGTGTGGATACGAGGCTACTCCGATACTGACCGTGACACCTGAAAGAGCCTGTCGCACTTGATTTTGAATTCGTTCCCCGATTGCCAGTCCTCTTCTTGTGTCTGTCTGCGCTAACAAAACAACGAATTCTTCCCCACCCCACCTTCCAACCGTGTCTTGTTTCCGTACACTTGCTTGCAAGAGTCTTGCAAATTGGCAAAGGAGTCTGTCGCCTTCCAAATGGCCAAATGAATCATTGAATATTTTGAAATTATCCAAATCAATAAACAATAAAGTAGCAGATTGATGATTGCTTTTTGCCAACTCTACTTCTTCAACCAATTTGTCCAGAAATCTGCGATTGACGAGAACGCCTGTAAGTGAATCATGATAAGCCATCTGCCGCAACCGATCTACATATTTCCCTATTTGATAGGCAGCAACCGACTGAATGACACCCACAAGTATAAGAAAGACAAACATGCTCTCATCCCTCGGCAATCCGTAACCGATCAGCCAAACCGAGATGATCACACAGGACACACCCAAGCTGATCCAGCGTGAGCCCAAAGTACACTACCCCCGATCCATCCGATGTAACCTTCTTTCTATTCGTACATTAGACCTATCAAGCAAAACCACGAAACTGCCACTTATTCATTCAAGCGAATCATCGAAAGCTCCTGACAACCAGCCTGTGGTCTATGCACATGGTGCTGCATGAATTGGAACCAATTGGAAGGGATAAGCTAATGCCTAATAAAAAAAGACGGGAGTGAATGAATGTATGCCCCGTATAGAAGCCGTGGCTACAGCAGTACCTTCCCATGAGATTACACAAGAGGACTCCATCAAGCTGGCGCGCCTATTTTTTCAAGATGCCTTTCCCGATATAGACCGTTTGTTACACGTGTTTGCACACAGTCACATTCAAAAACGACATTTTAGTATGCCAATGGATTGGTTTTTGGAAGACCGGCCATTTGCAGAGAAAAATCAATTGTATATCGAACATGCGGAAGCTTTGGCAGAGGAAGCAGCCCGAAAGTGTTTGACGAAAGCTGGAGTTGAGCCGGCATCCATTGATTGTCTGATGTTTGTATCAAGCACTGGCATTGCGACCCCAAGCCTTGATTCCCGCTTGCTCCACCGCTTGGGACTTCGATCGCAAGCAACCCGTGTCCCGTTGTGGGGCCTTGGCTGTGCCGGTGGAGCGATGGGATTGTCGCGCGCATGTGAGTACACCCAGGCTTATCCCTCCCGGCGAGTATTGCTTGTGAGCGTAGAACTGTGCGGCTTGACCTTTATCCGACAAGATTTGTCTAAAAGTAATTTGGTCGCAACGTGCCTCTTTGGAGATGGAGCTGCAGCCGTATTAATTGAAGGAGATCAAGTCTTTTCCTCATCACTCATACCTAAGGTTCAATTTTGTGATGCGCGAACAACAACATGGCCGGACACCGTAGATGTCATGGGATGGGAATTGACCGATCCTGGGTTAAAAGTGATTTTCTCTCGCGACATCCCTACTCTCATCCGGTCTTCGATGCGAGAAAACGTGGAGAGTTTTTTGTCACCGCATGGGATGTCTATTGACCATCTACGTCACTTCATTTTCCATCCAGGTGGAGCCAAGGTATTAACGGCTTACCAGCGTTCTCTGGGCATTGGTACCGAAGCCACTCGTTTTTCTGAAGATGTCCTAACCAATTTTGGAAACATGTCTTCCCCTACGGTTCTGTTCGTCTTGGAAAAAAGCATGGAGAAGGCGTGGGAGCCAGGAGATCGCGGATTGGTCGCTGCGCTTGGACCTGGATTTAGCTCCGAGCTCTTACTTCTGGAGGCGAGATAGTCATGTTGCTCTTCTTTGGATTTGTCATGGCTGGAGTCGTGTTGCAGCGACTGGTGGAGCTACTCGTTGCCGTGAAGAATGCCCGCTATATCCGATCAAAAGGGGGCTACGAAGTTGGGGCGAGTCATTACAAATACATCGTCCTTCTTCATTTTCTCTTTTTTCTCTCGCTTATTTTCGAAGTGGTGGGAAAAGGCAGTTCCATGGTTCTGCCCTCTTGGTGGGCGGTTCCGTTCAGCCTGTTTTTTATCGCCCAAGGACTGCGTTATTGGTGTATTCGAAGCTTGGGCAAACGGTGGAATACACGCATCTTCATACTCCCGGGCGAGGCTCCGATCAAGCGAGGTCCTTATCGGTTCATTCGTCACCCCAACTACTTGGTCGTATCGCTTGAGCTACTCCTACTGCCCTTGACATTTTCCGCTGTGGCAACTGCTCTGACTTTTTCTCTCTTGAATGCCTGGCTGCTCCTGCGCATACGGATTCCCCTGGAAGAAGCAAGCGTCTACGATGGTCATCGCGAGTCATAAAAACAAAAAGTCTTTGGCACACGCACATGCCAAAGACTTTTTATCAGACAAAAGGTTTATTCCTTGTCATTCAGCGGGAAAAGAAAAGAAGCTGTTACTCTTTCCCGTGAGGTGGATCTAGTGAATCGCACAACCATAGTGGAGCCTCAAGAGACGAAACGTATCATCGTCCGAGACTTTTTCGCTTTGATTGAAACGGTACCGAACAAGGATGACCAGGCTAGTATTCAAACATTTCTCCGCTATTTGCAAAGCCTGCTAAGAATCAAGCAAGTCGTTCCTCCCGTTGTGGAAATCATGACGGTTATCAAACAAAACAAGCCACTTCTCTACCACGCGGCACGCAGAATTACTCTTCCTTCAAGCAATTTGCACATGCTATTTCAGCTAGAAATGGATATTATGCTTGCCCACGAAAGGCTCCGTCAGTACGACAAATGATTTGGGTAGGCTTTGCCTTACCCTTTCAAGTTTTCTGGATTCAGACATTCAAGCTCTGCAATGACAAAACGACCATCTTTGCGAATCAGGACGTCATCAAACCAGATTTCCCCTCCGCCCCATTCTGGACGCTGGATGGAAACCATGTCCCAGTGCACAGACGATTTGTTGCCATTGTAAGCTTCGTCATAGCATTGACCAGGCGTGAAGTGGAAGCTTCCGTCTATTTTTTCGTCAAACAAGATATCTTTCATCGGGTTGCGAATGTAAGGATTCACACCGATAGCGAATTCCCCAACGAAACGCGCTCCCTCGTCCGTATCCAAAATTTGATTCAAGCGTTCGGTATCGTTCGCTGTTGCTTCCACAATTTTGCCGTCCTTGAAGGTCAGGCGGACATTTTCGAATGTGAAGCCGTGGTATGGTGTTGGCGCATTATGAGTGATAACGCCATTTACGGAATCCTTTACAGGTGCTGTATACACTTCACCATCCGGTATATTGCGCAGGCCAGCACATTTTACAGCAGGAATGTCCTTGATTGAGAAGGTGAGATCCGTTTCAGGTCCTACCAAGCGTACCTTGTCTGTGCGATTCATCAAGTCAACCAGACTGTCCATTGCTTTGTCCATTTTCGCGTAATCCAGGTTACATACCTGGAAGTAAAAATCTTCAAAAGCTGCTGTAGACATGTTCGCAAGCTGTGCCATGGAAGGATTCGGATAACGAAGAACAACCCACTTCGTTTTAGGCACGCGCACATTCATCACGGGCAGCTCATACAGGCGAGAATAGATGCCGAGCTTGTCACTTGGAACATCAGCCATCTCATTGATGTTGTCCGCTGCACGAATGCCGATATAACCTTGCATTTTCTCCATGAGTTCAACTTCATGTTGAGCCATGGTCTTTAACTGATCTTCATTGCAATTCATTGCGATTTCTCGGCTTACGGCGGGATCAATCAATTGAACATAAGGACTGCCGCCTGCTTTGTAAATCTCACGCACGAGGGCTTGCACCAAATCCGGTGTGTCCCCTTTCGCGTTGATCAAAATGTTTTCCCCTGGCTGTACTCGTACAGAATAGTTAACCAGATTGTACGCTAATTGATCTAATCGTGAGTCTCTCATTCGTGGCACACCCTTT
Organism: Brevibacillus sp. MER 51; assembly: GCF_023714195.1. Taxonomy (NCBI): domain Bacteria; kingdom Bacillati; phylum Bacillota; class Bacilli; order Caryophanales; family Paenibacillaceae; genus Brevibacillus; species Brevibacillus sp. MER 51. The sequence continues at coordinate 114,599 of NZ_JAMAUS010000005.1, forward strand.
TTAAATTTTCTGATTCCTCTTGTATTTTTACCGATACAATCTACTAAGTCAATAAAAAATTTTTTATCAATGAAACAAAAAGCGGCCAGCCTTCTTACATCCAGGCTGGCATTGCTCTTTTCTTCCGTTTTTACATCGTCTGTTTCCTGTCCTCAATGGTTCCCATCTTGTACATGTCACTGACCAGCTCCCGTGTCGTTGCCAGTCCAGCCGTATATTCGTCTGCCGCTTGATAGTAGACGGCTCCGCCTGCATCCACCATGCCCAACTCTCTCGCCCTGGATCGAGCCTGATCCTTATCATAACCTGCCATTTTCATTCCTCCTTCCCTTTGGTTGAATCCGCTTTAGTTTGTACGGGAATCTCCAGCTTTAGCCAAAAAGGCGCCTTGCCCAATTCGAGGGACAAAGCGCCTTTATTATCAGCTATGCTTATTTTTCGTTATCGGATTCTGGAGCGATCATTGCCCAACCAGCTGCTGGAGCATCCACAGGAGTTACGCCACCAGTTGTAACAAATTGATCTACTCCTGGCATCATTGCCCAACCAGCTACGTTAGAGACGACTGGAACATATTGACCACTTACCCATACATACTCATCTTTACCTGGCATGATAACCCAGCCACCTTGTTGAGTCAAACCTTGAATTGGAGTAACGGTTTGTGGAGTCGCAGGTTTTACTTCAGGTTTAGTTGCTGGTGCAGTTGTTGTTGCATCAGTTGCCGGCTTTTCTTCAGTAGTTGCTGGTTTTTCTTCAGTAGTTGCCGGTTTTTCTTCAGTTGCAGTTGTTTTTGCTTCTGTTGCAGTAGTCGTTTCAGTAGCTTTTACTGCCTCTTCAGCAAATGCAGCTTGTGTGAAGAGAGCTGCTCCTAAGATACAAGAACTCATGATCAGTGTGCTTTTCTTTTTCATATGTGTACACTCCCATTCCGCGGTACACACTTTTGTCTTACACGAATGTCCCCAAACCCGAACTTGAAGGTATGCTATATGCACTGCTGCATTTTCCTGAGAAAATACGTAAACTGCTCTAATTCGTCGTCAGTCAGATTCTCCAGCAGCTTTCCCACTAGTGCTCTCCTGTGGCACAGAAGTCCTTCCAGAGTTGGAACGGCTTGTTGTGACAAAGTGACCCACACGACACGTCGATCCTGTTCGTCTCGAACCCGGTCAATAAAACCGGCCTTAACCAACCGATTGAGTGCGATTGTGGTGGCACTATTGGATAACTTCAAAATAGTCGCCAGCTCAGAAACTGTGCTTCGTCCTTTTTGATGTAGCACACGCAACAAGATAAACTGCTTCGGACTGATTGACTCTTCCTCTAGCCAATTGTTAATAAAGAAACGAGCAATCTCGACAAAAACTCGATCCAGTTCCTCAAGTTTACTGGCACGGGACATATTGCTCACGACATCACCTATTTTCGGAAAATTAATAATATAAGTACTTTTACTATAAAACTATATAGCCTAAGTACCGGAAGATCAATAGGACTCCCGAAATTATTTCTTTTCACGAAAGATATGTATGAGCCAGACAAAGTGTTTACCACTTAATATTTTTATTGTAAAACTTATTTCAAGAACATCTTAACTCAAACAGGAAAAACTGACAATAGATATGCTTGCAAAATAATGTTACGACTTTTTCCGTTTTATCCACGAAGCCAATTATTTCCTTGAATCATCTTTCGTATCTATTCGTAAAGCATGTATAATGGGAAGACAGCCTTACACACACGAGGCATTTGACTCAGGCATGTTTGCCAAAGAAATCACATACATAGGAGAATTTCAATGGAACAAACCAACCCTACACCAAAATGGAAAGTGGAATTGCTTGATTGGTTAAAATCGTTTGTCTTGATTGGCGGATTGACTGCCTTCATCTACGTATTTGTCATGGCTCCCTACGTCGTCCAAGGGCGTTCCATGGAAAGTACGTTGCATGACCGCGAGCGTGTCATCGTAAACAAAGCGATTTACTACCTCAAAGAACCGCAACCTGGCGATATCGTCATCATTCACCCGGATGCAACTGGTGACAACTGGATCAAGCGCGTGGTCGCAGTAGCTGGCGACACCGTTGAAGCCAAAAATGATCAAGTGTATGTCAATGGCCAACCCCTCAGCGAAGAGTATTTGGTCGAAAACAAGCTAAAAACCTCTACAGCAGGGGTAACGTTAACCGAAGATTTTGATCCTGTAAAGATTCCTGAAGGCAGTGTATTTGTCATGGGGGATAATCGCAACAATAGTATGGACAGCCGCGTTATTGGCCCTGTTCAACTGGATCATGTAGTCGGACGAGCAGAGGTTGTATACTGGCCGCTGTCCCAGATTCGCCTCCCACGTTAACATTTATTCAGGCAGCAAAAAGCCGCTCCTTATCGGGGCGGCTCTTTTCGTTTTCGATGGCGTTATTTGTGGGCAATGGTCGCTTCCGAAAAATAATCCTCCAAAGTAAGGCCACTTGCCATAATTTCTTTCGCCATTTCCTTCCCTACATAACGCAAATGCCAAGGCTCATACGCATATCCAGTCGTATCTTCCTTGCCTTTCAAATAACGAATAACAAACCCATAGTCTGCACAGTTGGCTGCCAGCCATATTCCTTCAGGTGTCTCAGCAAATGATTCTTCCAAGCGTGTACTTGCATCAGATCCGGACACATCCATAGCCAAGCCAGTCTGATGCTCGCTCTTTCCAGGTACCGCACTGTAAGCAGCGGCATGTTCAGCACCTTGCGTCCTTACATACGTTTCGTACAGCGATTTTTGGGTCTTATACGAGCGGTAGCCAGAAACGGCATACAGTTCAATGCCTTCTGTCTTGGCTTTGGCAAACAGTTCTTCTAATGCTTGTGCGGCTTCTGCTCTCAGCAATCGCTTCTCCACTTTTTCATCAAAAGGAAATGGAACATTCGGCTCTACCAAATCCGGTGGAATATAATCGCCAGGCAATGCCCGCTGTTTATTTACGACAACCGAGAGATCTGTAGCATTCGTAACGGTTGGCACTCCATCCACATCTTTTATCGTCTCTGCAAGAGATGCCCGTTGGGGACGTGCTGTCTCCTCTTTATTTGGCTCAACTGTCGTTGATTGTGTTCCCTCAGCTGCGGGCTGTCCATTCGATTCACTGGATAGCAATCCGCCTAATGAGGGAGGTTCACATCCACTGAGTAGTGCTACTGATAATGCTGCGACGATCGCAAGGCTGCTGGTGCGATTTTTGTTCATGATCGATCCTCCTGGTTCCTTACAGACACATATGTCTGCTCTACCTTACCACGGAGTACTACGAAAGAAAAGGTAGATAGGTCACGCTTTTTCAAAAGGTATATTCCTCGTTTAGGCTTTGGATAAGCGCCGGTAACCATTCATCCAGCGACCAAAATGGAAAGCCCGCTGCCTTAGCCTTACCGTTATTCATGTAAAAGGAAGCTGCAAATCCAAAGGGAGACGCATCAGAAGCATCTGTCGTTTTCTCGATTCGGACAGGTTTTCCGACTGTTTGCGCAATTGTCTCCATCAGCTCAGCAAGCGAAACAGTCCCATCCGAGCACGCATTCACTGGCCCTGTGATGGACGCTGTCGCCACCCATGCCAAAAATTGAGCTGCTTCCTGTGCATGGATAAAGCACATCTGGGTAGCGGGATTCGTGATCCCAATCGGCCGCTCCTCTTGCACATGCTCAATATGAAACCATAGCCGCCGTGTGTAATCGTCTTCCGCCAGTACGATTGGAAAACGAACAGCTACGACAGGGAAGGCCTTTTCTTGAAAAAAGACGGCTTCTGCTTGACGCTTCCCCTCTTGATAAGTTATCTCGTCTCTCGTTTTCCGGTTGATTGCATACGTGTATGGATCAAATGCTTCTTCCTGTAGCGGTTCCTCGGCATAATCGTAGACGGACAAGGTTGAGGTCAAAACGTACTTTCCCACTTTCCCCCGAAAAACCTTACACGCATCCATTGCATTTTGAGAGGAATAACAGATATTATCGTACACCACGTCCCACTGCTCTTCCCCTGCAGCCATTAATGAGTGGATGTCATCGCGATCAAGCGTTATTCTTGTGACAGCGGCAGGCAACTCCACTTGGGTAAGTCCCCTCGTTGCAACCGTAACGTCTGCCCCCGTTTCAACGAGAAGCTGGACCAATCGCTTTCCAAAAAATCGCGTTCCGCCGAGTACAAGTACTTTCTTCATTTTTGCTACATCCTTTCCTTGGTCAGCCTACTTTTTGCTTTTCAACTCGATGGTTCGCTCTCCTTCCTTCCACACGACTGTATAGCCCAGCTTCTCGCCAACTTTTTTGACAGGCAAGTAAGGGATTCCCTTCACCATGACCACATCAGACTGGAAGGACGTCACTTTTTGTCCCAACCCTAACAGCAGCTTTTTGGCGTGAACATGCGCTACTCCATCTATCATCACTTTTTGCTCTGCTGTGTATGGGTAAACATGGCCGTTTACTTGTAAATCAAAAGGGCCATCTTTTTCTTTTGGAGACTGGATTGGCTGAGCAGCCGTATACGCGATGGCATCGACCCCGAGTACAGTGCCCTCGCGCGTGTTATCCGCACCTCCGTACATTTTGCCTGTTTCAAAATCGTACACAATCGCTTGGACGTTGCCAATGTTCGTCGGTTCCTCAGCAAAGACGTGACCTTTTGCCATCAATTGCAGGATGACATCTTGGTCAATGCCCGCTTCCCACGTCACATTCGGATAGCTGCTCGAAAAAATGCGTGGCGCACGGATCGCATCCTCAATTTCCATTCCATGATCGATCACATTGAGAATCGTCTGCGATACAGAGGCGATAATAGTGGAACCACCAGGTGAGCCAATCGCTAAAAAAGGCTTTCCGTCTTTTAGCACCATGGTTGGCGTCATACTGGAACGCGGACGCTTTCCGGGCTCGACCTGATTGACTCCGCCAGGAATCGCGTCAAAATCTGTCAGCTCGTTATTGAGCATGAAGCCGTATCCCGGAACCATCACACCGCTGCCAAAAATATCTTCAATGGTGGTCGTATACGCCACGATATTCCCCCATCTGTCCATCACAGAGAAATGCGTAGTCTGCTTGACCGGAGATTGATCTCTCAGTTTTATCGACACCTCTGGCTTTTTTCCGGGATCGTACTTCCAAGGATCGCCTGCAACGATATCGGCATTCGCGGTCTCTTCATGAATGAGCTGACGCCGTTCCTTGATGTATTGGTCCGCAATCAGCCCCTTTCTTGGTACTGGATAAACATCCTCGTCCGCCATAAAAGCCGCCCGATCTGCGTAAGCGAGGTGGTTGGCTTCGATCAGATGATGCAAATAGGCTACCGACCCGATTCCGTCCTTTTTGTTATCGTAGCCTTCCATCAGCTTCAAAATCTGAATGAGAGTCAAGCCGCCAGAGCTGGGTGGTGCCATCGAAATCACTTCATATCCGCGATACATGCCGCGGATTGGTTCACGCTCCTTCACTTGATACGCCCGCAAATCATCGAGAGTCATGGAGCCACCCGTTCTTTGTACTTCCTCAACGAGAGCCTTGCCAATTTCCCCTTCATACAAGGCATCTGCGCCTTTGTCGCGGATGATCTTCAACGTTTTCGCCAATTGGGGCTGAACCAGCATCTCGCCTTCTTTGAGTGGAACTCCGTTTGGCGCAAACACCTGTGCAGCCGTCTCGTGCTTTTTCAGCTTTTCCATGGAATTGGCAATAAATTGAGCGGACACCCAGTTGACGCGAACTCCTTTTTCCGCTAATTCAATCGACGGTTCTATCACTTTTTCCAAGTCCCATGTCCCATACGATTTCAACGCCTGCTCTACGCCAAGCAATGTACCTGGGACACCTACGGCCTGACCGCTCATATGTCTCTCCTCAAATGGGATCGGCTTACCATCTGCCTGTAAAAACATATCGGGAGTCACCTTGGCAGGAGCCACTTCTCGACTATCTATTACCGTCACTTTGTTTTGATCCTTGACATAAATCATCATAAAACCACCGCCGCCGATGCCGGACATATACGGTTCGGCCACATTCAGCGCAAATTGGATTCCAGCCGCAGCGTCAATCGCATTGCCGCCCTTTGCCAGGATATCTCTACCGACCTGCGCCGCTGCTGGATGAGAGACCGCGACAATTCCTTTGGTAGCTCCTTGCACACCCGCTGGCACACCTGGGACTTTTCCCACAGCAAAATGCGGAAACGAAAGCACGGAAACAATCGTGAGGGCAACCAACATCCCTTTTTTCATGCGATCCCTCCTATTCCATTTCGTTAACTTCTTCTATTATTATAATTTTCAGCATTTTTTAAGGTCAACCCACAATGACAGTTGCCTAGGCAAACTTTTCTCTACAGAAAAAAACACTCTTCTGCAGCAAGACTTGTCGTCTTCACAGAAGAGTGTTGCGATTTTTGCTTATGGCATGATGACCAAATTGCTCACCACGCGCCGTTCTTTGCCGCCTGAAGGCTTGTTCAACAGCTTGCCATTGTAATAAAACGCACTGGAGCCACCGCCGTCGAGATTATACGCATCCACGACATGCCACTCTTGCAGCTTTCTTTGCGCTTCCTCCAGCGTAACCCCATTACTCCAGCCGTCTCGTCTTCCGTCAATGACAATCAGCAGCAAATCGCCGTTGTCGAAATGGCCGATCAGCGTTCGCGGTTGACGTGCATTCGCCCATTCGCGAGGAATAGGCAATCGCTTGCCGTCCTGCAAGAGACGCGGCAAGAAGCTCGCGCCCTGCAATATCCCTTGTTGCGTAATTTGTGCCTGCGTCTTGATGCTTGTTCCGACTAGATGACCTTTGTTGTTGAAACCGACAAAGCTCAGCTTCGCATTATTGGAAAAGGTTCGAATCTTGCCGTCAACAACCGTAATGCCTAATGGAGTCAGATTGCCCTGCTTGTCCGACATAAAGCCGCCTGCATTGATCGCAAGAATGGCTCCTGTACGCTTACCAGCTTGACTCGTCGTCTCTCCTTTACTTTTCACAGAGTTGTTGGCCAGCACCATTTTCAGCGCTTTCGGATCATTGAGGCGAACTTTGGCCATATAACCGCGGTATCCGCCTTCTTGCAGGGAATAAACTTTCACGGTCGAGTCTTTCCCGAAGTGTTGACCGATCGGCTTGCCAAGCATGTTGGACAAAATCGTGTCCAATACATCCGCAGATTTTTGTGTCTGGGATTTGCTCGCTTCCAGTGCGCTACTGATCTTCTTGTTTTGTTGCTCGTATTCCTTCTGTTCCTTTTTCGAGCGATCCCGGATGTCTTCGATGACGAATTCCACGTTTCGAAGCTGCACCTTGGTGTCGTTGAGCCGTTCCCCCAGTTCATCTGCTTGGCTCTTCGCTACGGCAGAAGAGAGCTTCAGGCCTTCTGTCTGGAGCTTGTCCACTGGATTGTCCAGCGCAAAAGCGACCAAAAAACCGAGAGCAGGCGCCAACAGAAAGAGAAAGAAACGGTTTATCTTACCAAGCACGGGCAGCATCCTCCAATTTTTTCAGAGATGCTTTCAAATCAACCAGCTGTTTGTTGAGCTGGTCAACCCGATCCTGCAGGGCTTCTTTTGTCTTGTTGGTGCCACCAATGGTTTCACCCGTCAAAGCCAAATCTTCTTCCAGATTTCCCAAACCCTTCTGGACATTTTGCATTTCTTCCTGCACCAGAGTCAGTTGATCTCCCAATGCCTTCATCTGCTTTTGATTGTCTTCCTGAATTTGATCAATTCGTTGGTTCACAAATTGTTGTTGCTTGTCCAACGTATAAACAGCAAAGGCATATCCAGCATAGGCAAGTCCTACCCAGACCAGAACGGCCAAAACGATGGGTAGTAAAGGACGCTTACCTTCTGTCTGGGAGGGAATCAATGCCTGAAAAAGACTGCCTCTTCTGCGTCTTCCTTTCTGCTTCCCGTTTGCCGGAAGTGGCAGTGTCGGTGACGAAGTCGATGACGCTCCCATGTATTTGTCGTCCATCGGCTCCCTCCTCCTTTCTGTGACATAGAGTGAGGTTTCATTATAACATAGAAAGATTTTGAAGCAGCCTTTTGCGGAATAATGGAAAAATACATCCAGAAAAGAAAATACCGCCAACATTTTTGGCGGTACTTCACTTTATTTTCGAAGCTGAAATTCGCTTTGCAGCTGATTGTGCAGTCTTTGCAAAAACAGGATCGGGTCTTCCTTGGCGTTCTGTTCTTCGACAAGCTCTAATTTTTTGCGCATGATGCTGGCAATTTGATTCCCGAGTTCATATTTTTTCGCTTGAGATAAAGAAGATAATCTGCTGATGAAGGAGGAAAGCAGCTGCCAGTCCTCTCGGGTAATCGCCTGTTTTTGGCGCTCATCAAGCACGAGTAGCGCATGATTCAAATCAAAGCCGTTTGGCTGTTTGTCTTTCTTTTTCTGAAAAAGAGTCGAGCGCTGTCCTGACTCCATCACGACAATCGTCCCCGCCACCATATCGCCAAGTCGCTTATCACGGGGGTGGAAAAAGCAGACGAGCGCCCCCAGAAAATAACCAGTTGGCATTGCGTCAATGATGCGAAACAGATTCCGGATCGTCGAGGAAACAAACGTCGCAGGCTGTCCATTATCATGGATGACCCGGATTCCCACCAGCCTTTTGCCAACGGTCTGTCCACCCCAGAACGCTTCCAGTAACCAATAGTAGCCAAAATTCACCACGAAGATAGCCAGGATGACGATGGCCAACGCATAGTTGCCAGAATCCAGGAAAAGATCATCTTCATTTCCAAATAAAACTATACCAAACAATAGAAATACAGTAAGATTAACCAGGAGCAAGATTCCTGTATCAATCAGCATCGCAGTGGCGCGGCTGCCTAGACCTGCCGTCTGAAATCGCAGCATAACATGCTCGGGTGTCACGACAGACGCTTCTCGATTTGACCCACTGACGTATGTCGGTTCATTCATGATAGTTTTCTTCCCCCCTCGAAACTTTGAGGTTTTTTCGAGTTTATTACACACGCGCTAATGAAGGAGGCATTATACATGGATATTACCTCGTTTTGGCACAAGCATAAAGCCTCTTGGGCCGAACTGGAACAATTAGTGGAGCGTTTTACCCGACAACCTCGGCACATCAGTGCTACCGATATTGATCGCCTGACACAACTATATAAGAAAACATCTGCTCATTTGGCCTATGTACGCTCCTACCATCCTGCAGACGAGATCACCCTCTACTTAAACCAACTCGTCTTACGTGCACATAATTTGGCTTACAAGCAGCGAATAGGCAGTTGGCAGCAGCTCAAGCATTTCTTTGGCAGCTACTTGATGGGTCTCGTACATAAGCGAATGGGCTTCATTGGTGTGGCAGCCCTTCTTTTCATCATCGGTGGTATTTCTGGCTTTGCCGCCGTCATGGTCGATCCACTCAACCTGTATTATGTATTGCCACAAGGGATGGCAGAGCAGATCGATCCATCCAGGCTGGGAGAAGGGCACGACTCACTAGACAGTCCGGTCATCTCCACGATGATTATGACCAACAACATCAAAGTCGCGATGCTGGCCTTTGTCAGTGGCATTACGTTTGGAATCGTCCCCATCTACCTTCTCTTATTCAATGGCCTTCTGGTTGGAGCTTTGGCTGCCGTCTACTATCAGGCAGATAGCAGCTATGCTTTTTGGGCCTATATTTTGCCACACGGCGTGATCGAGCTAACTGCCATCTTCATTGCTGGCGGAGCAGGTCTTCACATGGGCTACCGCCTGCTTGTGCCCGGCCGCTACGCAAGAAGACATCAATTTTTGGAGGCGGCAAAAGAGTCTGCGCATTTGCTGTTGGCTACCATTCCACTTTTGTTCATCGCGGGAATCATCGAGGGCTATATTACTCCATCGAGTCTCTCGCTCGAAGCCAAGTACATCGTAGCTATTGGCACATTGCTTTTGCTGATTGCCTGGTACTTGCTCGGATACAGACCGGATTCTCACAAAGCTTCTCTTGATTTGATGTCCAAGTAAGTATTGATAACCGTCAGCGTTAATTGATCGGCCGGAACGTCCAGTACCTGGATACCCGCGCCGATCATTTTTTGTTGAAACGCCCTGCGATCGAGCTGGAACCGTTGAGCTACCGCCTTCGTAAACGCCAAGCTACTGTTGCTCGTGTCTATATGACTCCATTCATGCAGCAGCGGATCTGCCAAAGACAGCAGCAAGAGCAAATGCGAACGGCGCATCCGCCACAAATAATTGCTCAACTGATCTTCGACGAGGTAGTTTTCCATATCAGAAAAAAGAACGATCAAGCTCCTTCTCTTCTGCTGGCGATTCAAAAATTCAAGTGCCTTCGCCGGATCAGCCTCTACAAAATCACTCGTCAGGTTGTAGGTCGCCTCCAACAGAGTGTGCAAGTGGCGCAGCCCTCTGCCTGGAGGTATGTACGTCTTGATCTCATGCGAATAGGCTAGTAACGCCACCTGATCTCCTTGACGCAATGCCACAGCCGCTAATGTGAGCGCAGATTCCAGTGATCGATCCAGTCTTGTCTGGTTATCCAGCTCGACCCCCATCAACCTGCCACAATCGATCAGAATGGTTATTACCTTGCCATGCTCTGGTCGATATTGATTCGTCATCAGACGTCGGGAGCGTGCTGAAGCGGACCAGTTAATCATCCGAGGATCATCGTCAGGCACGTAATCGCGGATCGCATGGAATTCCGTACCCGCTTTCGCCCTGCGCATGATTTTTTTCCCGTCGACGATCAAGCTCTCCTGCAACGAAGCCAAATAGCCTCGAACGGCTGAAAGGTCGGGGTATACCTTGATCGTTTGTTCGCACGCAAAGCGGCTTTGGCGATACCACAAGCCGAACTTGCCATTCCACCGCATGTAAAGCCAGCGGAACACGTACTCTCCGCGCTCTTTTCCTCTTGTTTCAAAACTGATGTTGGTTAAGGGTTGCTCCATCACACCCGTGACTGGTCCTGCTTCTTCAAATGACAGCGGAAGATCATCCACGATGGCGAAGGAAACGGATTGTCCGCTTCTATTGGCAAGCTCAAGCCCGATCGAAAACGATTGTCCGATATCCGTCTGCTCAGGCAAGATTCTTTGGATAGACAAGTCCCGACGTTTGGGGATAGTAACCCAATCCAGGACGCTAGCAATCAGGAGCAAGCCGTTGTACAAAAAGAAGAGCGAATAGCCAATTTCCAGTAGGAATCCGACGATCGCGATGGGCGTGCCCAGCAAAACTGCCACGAGCAGTCGCTTGGATGGCAAGACAAAACGGTCTGCCAAAAAATCAGCGAGGAACTGGAATAGCCGCCAGCGTCTCTTCGATGATGTGGTCACTGGTACCCCCCTCCAATTCTACCTGCGGTGACAGAATGAGTCGGTGCCGCAATGCAGGGCGGGCCACCATCTTCACGTCATCCGGCGTCACAAACTTGCGATTGTCCAAAAGCGCCCAGGCTTTGCTCGCCATCAACACGGCAATTCCAGCACGAGAGCTGGCACCTAAGAGCAATCGTTTCGTTTCGCGTGTGTTGCGAATCAATGTCGTAATGTACTCCAGAATCGAATCATCCACAACCACTTCTTCTAATTCGCGTCGCTTCTCCAAAATTGCCTCCCATGTAAAGAGCGGCTCTTGATTACGTTCGTGGCTGCGCTTGTTGGGAATATGTTTGGCGAGAATTTGCTTTTCATTTTCATGGGAAGGATACGACATCGTTAGCTTGAACAAAAAGCGATCGAGCTGAGCCTCCGGCAATACATACGTTCCTTCATACTCCACCGGATTTTGCGTAGCGACGACAAAAAACGGATCTGGCAAAGGATAGGTGACACCATGAATCGTCACTTGCCCCTCCTCCATGGCTTCTAAAAGGGCCGCTTGGGTTTTCGGGGGAGTCCGGTTGATCTCGTCCGCCAGCAGCAAGTTGGCGAAAACAGGACCTTTGATTGTCTCAAACTGGTTCTGCTGCATATTGAACACCACATGACCAATTATGTCCGATGGCATCATGTCAGGCGTAAACTGGACGCGCTTACTCACGCCCCCCATCAACTCCGACAAGGTCTTTACCATTTTCGTCTTTCCGATACCGGGTACACCTTCTAGCAAAACGTGTCCACCGGCAACCAAAGCGGTTAGCAGCAACCGAATATTTTGCCTTTGACCAACCAGCTCTTTTTCCATTTGTTGCAACAATTGCTCCACGGTAGTTGTCACTCCTTCTCCAGACGCTTCGTAATCTCATCCAACAAAAGACTGTCTGCAAGCAAGCTCTTCAGCGAGTATCGCCCTTCGTTTTTTGCCTGCTCCAGTCGTTCCAGCAGATGAGCGAATTTCTCTACCTCTTGATTTGTCCATCTTGTTTTGGCATATCGCACGATTTCCAAACGATCAGCTCGCAGGTGCACTCCCCATCGATCGTACAACAACTGTCGCATGTACGTTTCTCGATGTCGCAACGCATCCTTTGCCAGCCCTCTTCGCTCATACCAGCTAGACACGGCAAGCAACGTCTCATCACCACGTCGCACCGTCCATTCCCTAAGCGTATAGACTGGTCCGAATCGTTTTCCTCTCCACCACACATACAGCAAAAGCAGGATACCGAGTTGGATGCAAGCGGCTATGAGCCACCCCGGGTAGATCGCCAAAAAACCTGGTTTTTCCTGCAAGCCGTGATGGTATTCATCTACCCAAAGAACTGACCAATCCCCTTGTACATACGGCCAGATCGCTTCAAAGTGGGACAGTCGATCAATTTTTTGATTGGTTAGCCATTCCGGTACGAGAAAAAACGTGACACTGCCATCTCCCACTTCTGTTCTTCCTCCAAGTATCCCTTGATCGTCGTAGAGAAGTGGCTCCATGTCGTCCTCTTCTAAAAATCTCAATGAGGTCTCCGCTTTGCCCATGAAGCTGCCCTGAACGAGAGGTCCCTGAATGTTCCGCTCCTGATTTTCTTTACCCCGGATGTACTCCGTATCAAAGGGAAGATCTTCCCACTCTGGTCTCGACTGAAAGAGAATCAGGTCATTGCCTTCACTGACCCAGTCCAGAATATCTATCTGTTCCTCTGGCATCAGCCTTTCCGGCTCTACCACGAGCATGGCCTGCCCGGTTGCTGTCGGTAAAAAACGCATCGGCTGACGCCATTCCTTTACCTGCTTGCCTTTTTCCTCCAGTAGTACGAGCACCGCCTTGATTCCACTCGGCTGTGCAGATGAAGCCAAGTACGGTGGGAGAGGCTCAGCTGCAGGCTTGACGATCAACCAGCCCACGATGACGAGCAACAAGGTAGCCACAACGATTCCGACGCGATAAGTGCGCAAACTATCCATGCTGTCCCTCCTCGCGCCAGATGCCTTCCAGTTCGTTCACACGCTGCCAGAATGACCCTTCATCAACAAGTGCCTGCCCGTACCAAACAGCGTCGAATTCTCGTGCGAAACTGCCGAACACATCGCGTAAGCTCGGCTGATTTGCCTCAATTTCTTCTGCGTATTCCCAATTCGTTTTCCATTTCTCCACACGAACCCACGACTTCATTTGCAAATAAACCAACAACGCCAAAAACAACGAGCGTTCTCCTTCCCGCCATTCTCCTCGCGCTGCTTTTTCCTTCGCATCACGCAAATAATCTGCATGAGAACGTATTTTTTCACCGTCCATAAACAGCGGTCGATGCTTCTTCTGTTCCCAAATCATCCTGCGGAACAACCAGTAAATGATGCCGACCAGTCCCAGTACTGCCAGGATGAGCACGAGTGTCGATACGGTATTTGCCGCACCAGTTGGAATATAGGTCCACTCAAAAAGATCGGCGATCAACTCGATCAAAAACTCCATGGCTCTTTGAATCCAGTTCTCTCCACTGCCTTGGGGCAAATTAAACTCGTCTCTGGCTAGAATCTCTTGTAAATGCTCCTTGTCATCTACCCAAGGACTCGTGCTAATCATGTGTAACTCCCGGCTCTTGTGCAGGGGTAGGAGCTGCTGGTTCTACTGGTGCAGATGTGGCAAGCTGACGGCTTACGAGCTCTTGTAAATCTGTCCCGTCTTTTCTCACACGAAGATCAAAGTAAGCCAAGGCGTAAACAATGGCCATCCAAGGACTCAAGAGGCAGGTAAGTGCAACCAGAATCATTTGCGCCAGAATAGATGTGCCTAAGACGCCCGTGAGTACTAATTGTATGCCGCTAGAGAACATCGAGTAAATCACACTCAAAACAACAAAAATACCGAATAAACGCCAAAAGTTTCCTTTTGTCAAATTCCAGCTCTCACCGATTCCGATACCATCGCGTTCGAACAGAACGAGCGGCATATAAAAACCCCAACGAATTAAGAAAAAGCCCGGTACGAGCATCATCCCGGCAATTAAGAATAAATAGCCAAACAAAACCAGAACGATCATAAGCACAATACTGCCTTCATCTGACGGATCAAACATAGTTTCCAATGTCATTCCACCAGCGAAGGCGATCATAACGAAAATCAATCCATATACGATGACAAATGCTGTCGACACTGCAAATGCGATTACTCCATATAGGAAAGTACTGCCCGCGAGCGGCCAAAATCGGCGAAGTGCCCCCTTCAAGGCATCTTTTAAGCTCAAGGTCTCTCCCTCGAGAGCAGCCTTCGTCAGTAAAATCGAACCGGAAATCATTTGCGGATAGGCGATGATCATAAGAATCGGTCCGACAAGGAATATGAATATGAGCAACATAGGCAAGCTTTGTGTCATAAATTCTTCTTGTCCGGCAAATCTTGCGCCTAACGATTCTGCAAAGTCCATACCTTCTGTATCTTGTGCGAGCAAAGGCACTCTGGTAAGGTCAACCAGAAGCAGTTGCTGCAGGAGTAATAATGGACCGAACCAAATTAAAGCCAACAAAAAGAATGCTCCAAAATGCTGGCGATACACTGAAAAGCTCTTGTCCAACAGCTTCCCCACTCCCATGGGGGCAATCGGCGTACGATTCATGAGAAACCTCCATCTTTCTTTTTGAGAGTACCTGATAAGTATACACGATTTTCCTGTTTTTTTAAAAAAATCATCTAATTTTGCTAATGTTTTCCTGCCTGATTTTGTCAAATCAGGTGTTAGTCCAATGCGGTCGCCACCCTGTTGAATATGATATTGCATGCATAGTTAGGAGGGTGTTGCCTTTGAAAGCATTGCGAAAGAAGCAGCTAAAAGCAAAGCAAGCCCGCTGCCGCTGCAAGAAGCGATCTACCAAACGTAAATCCAATAGTCTGCTCAAGCAGTTACGTCGTTTTGTGCGTATCCACGTTCGCGCACCTCAAGTGAATGTGACCACCCCCACCCCTCAAGTAGAAGCGCCTGTTGTGCATGTAGATGCTCCCGTTGTACAAGTAGAACCGCCTGTTGTACAAGTAGAGGCACCTTATGTACAAGTAGAAGCTCCGAAGCCAATCGTCATCCCGGCACCGTTAGTGACGGTAGATGTCGAGAGGGAAGAATCAGCGGACCAAGCATGTATAGAAGGGCTTCGTCAGGAACTTGGCAAATGCATGAGAAACGATCAACTTGTGGAGGTCTTACTTACGACGGATTGGGGGCCTGGGGGTCGATCTTATCGAGTCGGCAAGCTTCTGAGAGTGGACGAAGGAATCATTGAATTACAGACCTTACCCTCCTCACGTACCAACGGAGCCTCTATTCTTATTCCTATCACCCACATCGTCGCGATTATTCCAAATGTACAACCCAATTGAACAAGCTGATATTCTGCGAGGCTTTAGGAGGGACTAAAGATGAGGGGGAGTCTGTGCGTAGTAGATTCCCCCTCATCTTACCCCATTTCGTACAATACGCATGTGGGACAAGCCCTTTTGTTCAACGGGCCTGTCCACTCTGGCGCAAGACATTGCATGATTCTTTCGTCTCGAAGATATGAATAAACGCCCACTTCTCCGATCTCACTTTAGGGAAGTGGGCCGCTAGCATTCACTTTTTGGTTTTACATACCCCTGTTATTCCATACGTCTAGCACATCTCTTGCGACCCGATCCCATGTAAATCTTTGTTCGGCAAGCTGGCGTCCACTTCTCCCCATTTGTCGTTGGAGGTCGCGGCTGGACAATAGTTGTTTTAGCTGTACAGCAAACGCTTGAGGGTCCTCCGGCTGCTCGACCAACAGTCCATTGCCTCCGATGATCACCTCAGCATTTCCACCCCGTTTTGTCGTGACAAAAGGCAGACCGGCAGCCATCGCTTCATAATGGACACGAGCCAGTGGTTCCTCCCATTGCGAAGGACAGACAAAAATGTCCCCCGCCCAGAACCAGTGGTGAATCTGATCTGCCGGAACAAAACCCGTTGTAATAACCGGAACAGGTGAACGATTCGCTAATGAGCGTACATATGCTGCATAGTCACTGATTTTATTTTCACCGTACCAGGACCCTCCAACCAAAACGAGAGCAATGTTGGAATGGTAGGAGCGGAGTTCATTCATCGCACGAACCAGAATATCGGCCCCTTTTTTCGGCGTCAATCGCCCAACAAACAAGATCACTTGTTTGTTGCCCAGATTGTGGGTAGCCCGAAGTTCCTGACGAATCTTTTGCGCCGTTTTGGATCCTTCTACCGGAACGAATGTATCCAGGTTTACACCGGAATAAATCGTACGAAGCTTGTTTGCGGCTTCGGGATACAACGAGGCAATGACCCGGCCGACATAATCACTGATGGTGATGATCCGTTCTGTTTCAGCAACCGCTCTAGCAGCTTCTGCCTGCCCTATTTTTACCGGATCAAACATATCATTGTGCATACTTAGAATAATACGTGCGTTCGGGCATACTTCACGAATGATGGGAACCATCCGCGGTCGGTTAAAAATATGGATGACATCATAGGTGTTCGCACTCAGAAAAGCGGCTACTTCGCGTGCATAAATCTCGAACACACCTTGACCATCTACTCGCACATAACGCGCATTGTGAACTTTTTCATCCTTTGGTAGCGTGGGATCCGACGTTCCCAGGATAGTCAGTTCGTGATGCCTCCCTAGAATATCTGCAATCCCTGCAATATAAGTCTGAATCGCTCCCCCTCGTATAGGAGGGACTGGCAATTTTTCTGTACAGACCATGATAACTTTCATCCGTATTCTCCTTTCCCGTTCCGACTTCTTACATTAGTTGCCTCTCGTCTTCTTTGAATTTGGACGTTGCTTCTTCAACTGATTGTTGATGAGTTTACGGCTTAGTTTCGCCGCCTTGGCAACCTTCTTGTTCTTGTTGGAAGTGACGGTACGGGACTGCTGTTTAGATGTCCACACAGTTCCTTTTTTGTTTTTCTCTGCTTGACTTGCAGGTTTTGCTTGTGGTGATTTGGCCTTTACATTGATAGGGACCTTTACTTTACTTTGAAGCTTACTCGACTTTTTGCTGCTGTTTTTTGACACAGCGGAGATCATGCCCCGCTTTTTGTTTCGACGAACGAGTTTTTGTGGTTCACTTGCAACGAATGGCGCTGATGGCGTAAAAGGAACATTTCCCGAAAATGCAATTCGAGTTCTGCGGGTAGTGCTACTTTGTTCTGCCTCTGCCCCTTTTTGCTGGCTTTCTTCCCGTGTTACTGGCGTCTTCCGGGAAGTCGGAAGTGAAGTGGCTACTTTATCGCTTGCAGCCTCCTTGACTTTGGACTCTTTGTCTTTGGATTCCTTCACCTTAGACACTTTTTCCTTGGATACCTTGACCTTGGACTCTTTATCCTTAGACACCTTGAGCTTAGTAGACTTTTTGTCTTTCGGTTCCTCGACCAAAGACTCTGTTGTTGGAGTGGATGCCGCAACAGGTATGAATTCCTTGATACCGGATGCTAACCGTTGCGGTTCCACCACTTCCGTTATTTGGTCATAGTTGCCCGGTTCGTATTTGCTGATGTCTTTTGCGAGCTCTGCCAATGCCGCATCTTTCGTCTTATCCCCCGTCAAAACTCGCTGCAGAATGCCTTCCGCTTCCGTAGACAGAAAAATTTCGGGATCATAAAACATCTCTTTGAGGTGCTTATAAAATTCGTTTGGCACTGCCATATCATTCAAGAGCACCTCAAACGATTCGCGATCCAGCGGGTTTGCCTTATGATAGGCTTCGATCATGCCGCGCATCCAGGTAACATCCCAGACGCCCATATCATCCATCGTACTGGTGATGAGCTTGCGCAAATCCCGAAACGGCAAATCATACGACACGCCATCCAGGTCGATGACCCAAAGCCCTCCCGGACCATTTTGACCATTTGACCAGCCATAATCTTGGTGCACCAATCCCCAGTGAGCCTCTCCCATTTTGATCATTTTCGGATAGGCAGATGCTTTTAATTTCTCTAAGGCTGCCCATGCTTGCTGTTCATAGTGATCGACGACGGCCAAAATGGATTTACTTGCTGGTGTTTCACTGTAGGCTTTTGCTACTTCCCGCATCCACCCGATTTTTTTGGCAATCTTTTGATAATGATTGGGCCAACGATATAAACGGGAAGAATTTTTGGCTCCTGCGGGCGGAACATAGCCTTTCGAATGCCGATGGAATTCACCAAGGCCGTAGCAGAGCTCTTGCGCGCCTACCAAATCTACTTTTGTTGCCGGTTGCAAAGCAATCCAATCGGTAACAATCCATAGTTTCCCGCCTTTTTCCACATAAAGACTTCCATTTCGGGCAGGAATCAGTGCTGGTACCCTTGCCCCCTGTTTGACAACGTATTCTTGGAAAGCCACACTATAGAGACTCCGTTCAGGCGTACGGTGCAGTACCTTTAGGCTGCGCGGACCTTTATCTGTTTCGATGCGCCAAATAGCCCCGCCTTTGTCTGGCTTGGAAGTAATGAGTGTACGACTCTTTACCGACATGTCATACTCCTTGATCACTTGTTCTGCGATCGCATCTACTTCCGGTGGCACTGTCATATCCCAGTTAGCCGGCGTTTCCGCATTCCCTTCTCGGGTATCCCATGGCTTAATCACATATTGTTCCATTCCATTCCCCCCACACTTCTGTGGTGATGCCTTCGTCCTTCTCCATAAGCTATTCGCTATGTCCTTTTCTCGAACCGGACAAATATCATTGGGAGTCTGCCAATTCGTTATTCGCACAGAGATAAAGTCTCGCAAAAAAACAGCTTGACTCCTCGCATGGTTGCGACAGTCAAGCTGTTCATGTTAAATCATCAGTAATTCACGTATTTCCTGCTCGGTTAAAGAAGAGATTGCCTCTTGTCCCGGTGTAATGATTTCTTCAATCAAGTTTTTCTTTTTTTGTTGCAGCTCGTACATCTTCTCTTCGACCGTTCCCTCTGCAACAAGCCTGATCACTTGGACGACGTTCTTTTGCCCGATACGATGGGCACGATCCGCCGCCTGTTGTTCGACGGCGGGATTCCACCACAGATCATACAAGATTACGGTGTCAGCGCCTGTCACATTCAATCCTGTTCCACCAGCTTTCAGAGACATGAGAAACAAATCCCGCTCTCCCTCGTTAAATCGGTTACACAAATCTAGTCTCTCTGCTACTGGTGTCTGTCCATCCAGATAGAAAAACGGGATACCATGATACCCCAGCTCGCGTCCGATTATTCCCAGCATCTCTGTAAATTGAGAAAAGAGCAAAACGCGCTTCCCTGCGTTTTTGCATTCACCGATGATCTCGAATAGCTGTTCGAGCTTGGCTGACCCTCCGTCATACTCTTTGACGAACAACGCAGGATGACAACATATTTGGCGAAGTCTCGTCAAGCCTGCGAGAATTTTGATCCGATTTTTTTGAAAGCCTTTATTGTACAGGTGCTTCACTGTTTCCTGTTGGAGCTGCGCCAAATAGGCGACATACAGCTTTTTCTGCTCTGGCAACAGTCTCGCGCTTTGCAGTGTTTCAATTTTGGCTGGTAATTCCTTCAGTACCTCCGTCTTGAGCCTGCGCAATAAAAACGGACGCGTCCGCTTCGCAATCGTATCTCGCGACAAGTCGAGAAATTCCTTTCGTGCCGGAAAAAGCTCCGGGAAAACAACATCGTAGATGGACCACAGCTCCTCTACCCTGTTTTCCACAGGTGTTCCCGTAAGCGCAAAGCGATGCTTGGCTTTTATCCGTTTGACTGTCTGGGCTGTTTGAGTCACATAGTTTTTGAAGGTCTGCGCTTCATCCAAGATCAAGGTGTGGAAGGAATGCTCCTCGAATTGGGCAGTATCTCGACGCAAGAGCGGATACGAAGTAATGAGCACATCGATTTCTGACAGCTCATTCACGATTTGATTCCGCTCTTCCTTCGTGCCATCCACAATAACGCTACGGATATTTGGCGCGAACTTTTTGATTTCATTGTGCCAGTTGTATAAAAGAGAGGCAGGAGCCACGATAATCGCCGGGAGCCTCTGTTCTCGGATTTCGGGCAGAACAGAGAGCAGAAAAGTAATACTTTGCAAAGTCTTCCCCAGACCCATATCGTCTGCGAGAATTCCCCCAAAGCCGTAGTGTGCCAGTGTTTTCATCCATTGATAGCCATATTTCTGATAATCGCGAAGTGTCCCTTGCAAAGATTGGGGTACGGGAAAATCAAGATTATCTGGGTTACGCATATTCTCCAAAAACTGGCGCAACAATTTGCCTAGCTGAACAGGCTGTCCCTGCATGGGGATATCAAGCAAACGCAGCCCGCGAAATGCAGGCAGTTGAAAACCACTCCCCATTTGCTCAGCATATTGCATGCCCATCTCGTCCAAAAAACGATTGATTTGCTCAAATTCTTTTGTCTCCAGCGGCAAAAGTGCTCCATTCGACAGCCGATGATATCTGCGCTTTTCTTCTACCGATTGGATAACACTTCGGATTTCAGACTCGGGTATGCCATCCATATCAAAACGAAAATCCAGCCAATTGGTTCGCTCATCGACATCCACTTTTACTTTTGGTGGTAGGTGGAGAGGCTGAATCCTGATTTTCACGGAAGTGGTCGCGTATACCCTTAACAGCTTTTCCAGCTTAGGGACGGTGTGGTAAAGAAAGTCGTACTCAGCTTCTTCGTCATCCAGAAAATAGCCTCCTTCTGTGCGGGTAAAGGTACTTTCCTCCATCAGCTCTAAAATCTGCCGCTCCTTCTCCCCGTCACGCATCAGAATCAGCTCACTGCCACGTTGCCCTCCGCCTTCATAGACTTCCAGCGGATTGATGATGATATCGCCATATTGAAACTCAAGCCCCGCCAGCAGCCGGTCTCTTACCCTGTCCAAATACAGCTTGGCCTTTAACTGGAATTGCACGACTCGTTCGGAGACGGCCTTTGCAATTTGTACGTTGCCCAGTTTCATCAAGGCCGGAACAATTTGCACCATGAATGGCTCGATTTTTTCTGGGGGAATGTGAATCCGCTCACTGCTATGAGATGCTAACAAGTGCTTCAACTCAGCCAAACTGTGGCATTGTTCCTTTGGCAGTTTGTGCCATTTGCCATCCACGAGCAACAATCCGTAAGCTTCCAAGACAGTGATTTGCTTGAATCCTTGGACTTCCAGCTGATATTGATCGGTTTTTGTCTGGTCAAATTCGAAGTGGAGTGGCGGCGGTTCATCTATACAGACAAATGTTGGATACACTTGGTCATGATGCTGGATGTGTACAGACGGTGCTGTAAGTAGCAAAGCAAATAATCGCTCCCACGTAAATGGTGGAACCAGAAGAACCCGTTCCCCACCCACATGCTTCTGTTCCTGATACTGGTAGCTGGCTGTCTCTCGATATATTTTTTCCGTGCGATAAATTTGCAGGAGTTCGCGGAGGATGGCTTCATGCTCTGGCAAAAAGCGATGCAAATTCGGGTCATAAGTAAATTGGTTAGAGAATCGATACACTTGCTGCTTATCCACCCGTTCCAAAAACGCGCGAATGTCCTTTACGATGTACAACCTCTTTGGCCCTAGCTTCAGCTCAATTCCGATCATACTCTTGCGAAAGCCATACGGTACGATTTTACATATGATTTCCAAGGCAAGCGTTGTTCGGGAATCCAGCAACACGCGATTATGGCTTGTCCGAATTGGTCGGTCCACGAACAAGCCGAACAGTCCCTCTGTCAGTTGGGAATCAGCCTGTGTTGCCATGCCTGCTTGTCTCGTTGTAACGGAAGTGGAATAGCTGCCAGGATGCTCGTCTACTTGGAGATCACGCATCGTTAGCAACGAAGCTGCAATGTGCTGGCAGTAGTGATCGTACGATGCTAAAGTAGGACAACTGCACACGGCTGCTATTCCGGACTCGTCCAGTTCAATGGTGACCTGATAATTATTTTTGCCTGCGTTCACTGTCGTTTTGATCCAGGCAGGCTCTTGTTGAAAATGCTCCACAAGCACGTTCCCAGAACGGTAAAAAGTCTTTCCTTTTTCATAAGAAAGGCGACCGCACCATTCTTTTATCGTTTGATGGCTCACTTGAAAGCTCATTTTCTGTTCCATCCTCATCTTGAAATATGTTTAATATTACAGAATGCAACTGAAAAAAGATACGCATGAAAGCGTATCTTTTCCCACACTTATAAAAATCAATTAGGCTTCGTCGTCAGGATCTTCGTCCTCGGAATCTTCGTCCTCGGAATCTTCATCCTCGGAATCTTCTCCAGCATAGTCTTCATCTTCATCTTCTTCATCATCTTCATCGTCGTCATTATTGCCAAAGTATAATTTTTTCGTAGTGCCATCTTCGTATTCAATTTTTACTTCCATTTCTTCTGCACCTTCACCGAGTGCTTGTCGTAATTGCTCCAACCATTCGTCCATATTACCACACCTCCTGGGTATAGATGATCTCTTGGCAGCATTTGCCAACAGCTTTACTGTCGACATTGATACTATATGAAGAGTTTCTTTTTCATGTTTGGACAGCTGTCCCCGTCCTCACAGTAGACTTTTACACAACTTGCCCTCGCAAGTAATGCGTCTCCCAAGAAGCACCTATTGCCTACGTATCGTTTACATATTTGGAAGTAGACTGGACAAACTTTTGATGGAATCGACTTAAATACACCATGACTTCGCCACAGAAGGGAGAGCTTATTATTGAACAGACGATGGATCAAAAGCTTGTTGGTCGGGATTAGCTTGTTGCTTACAAGTGCCTTGCCGGTTGACTCGATTATGGCCTCACCAGATCATCCTTACCATTTTGGATTTAAAAAGAGCAAGAATGGTCAATTACCCTCGATCAATGAGGAAGGCTTTAAAAGCATTGTGGATCGCCACGGTGCGGTTTTTTTAGGGGATACCACGAAAAAAGAGCTTTACTTGACGTTTGATAACGGGTATGAAAATGGCTTTACACCAAAGATTTTAGACACACTTCTCGCAAAAAAAGTCCCTGCCATTTTCTTTGTGACAGGGCACTTTGTGAAGGAACAGCCCGAGTTGTTAAAGCGGATGGCACAGGAGGGACATCTGATCGGCAATCATTCCTGGAGCCATCCCGATATGACAACCGTACCGAATCAAAAAATCAAAGACGAACTGACAAAGGTAAGCAATGCCGTCCAGCAAGTGACCGGGCAGGCTAACATGCGTTACTTGCGGCCTCCCAGAGGAATTTTCAGCGATCGCACACTTGCTGTAACCAAAGATTTGGGCTATACCAATGTCTTTTGGTCGGTCGCCTACAAGGATTGGGATACCAAAGCCCAGCGGGGAGCAAAATATGCCTATGATAGCGTGATGGCCCAATTGCATCCCGGCGCTGTTATTCTGCTGCATTCTGTCTCCAAAGACAATGCAGAGGCTCTCGGGATGATGATCGATGAAGCACGCAAGCAAGGCTATGAATTCAAGAGCTTGGATCAGCTTCCGAAAAAGTAGCGCAAGCCTTCCCTTTTGCAAGCAAAAACTCCCGCTGCTTCGCATGTGCAAAGCGCGGGAGTTTTTGGGTTTAGTCGCGATCCAGCAAGGATGCTCCAGCAATACCTGGATGCGTCATTTCAAATGGATCGAGAATCAGATCCAGCTCTTCCTCTGTCAGTACATTGTGTTGCAAGCACAGCTCACGTACAGACTTTCCTGTCAATATAGCTTCGCGGGCAATACGTGCAGCAGTCTCATAACCGAGATGAGGATTCACCGCGGTGATGACGCCTACGCTTTTTTCCACGTATTCTTTCATGCGCTCGCGGTTTGCTTCGATTCCTTCCAAGCAGTGACGCGTAAAGACATCGAATGCATTGTCCATAATGCTGATCGATTGCAGCAAGTTGAAGACAAGCACAGGCTCCATAACGTTCAGTTCTAGCTGACCTGCCTCAGATGCCAAACAAATCGTATGGTCATTTCCGATGACCTGAAACGCTACTTGGTTGATGAGCTCTGCCATAACAGGATTGACTTTTCCTGGCATGATCGAGGAACCTGGCTGACGTGCTGGCAAGGAGATTTCTCCCAGTCCAGCTCGAGGTCCTGATGCCATCAAACGTAAGTCATTCGCGATTTTAGACATGTTCATCATGCAAACTTTCAGTGCTGCTGATACTTCTGTATATGCATCTGTGTTTTGTGTAGCATCCACGAGATGCTCTGCACCTGTCAGCGGGAAGCCCGTGATATCGGCAAGATGCTTGACTACTGTTGTAATGTAACTCGGGTCAGCATTCAATCCCGTTCCTACCGCAGTTGCTCCCATATTCACTTCGTACAAATGCTGACGTGATTGCTTGATACGCTTGATGTCGCGCTCAAGTACTCGACGGTATGCTTCGAATTCTTGGCCCAAACGAATCGGAACCGCATCCTGCAAATGCGTTCTGCCCATTTTAATGACATCATCGAATTCTTTTGCTTTTTGGCCAAATGCATCATGCATCTTATCCATCGTCACGAGCAGCTTTTCCAACAGAGTGAGTGTTGCAATATGAATGGCTGTTGGGAAAGCATCATTGGTAGACTGAGACATGTTGACATGTGTATTTGGGCTTAAGTGGAAATAGTCCCCTTTTTTCTCACCAAGCATTTCAAGACCGCGGTTCGCGATTACTTCGTTGGCATTCATATTGATCGAAGTACCTGCTCCGCCCTGGATTGGATCGACGATAAATTGATCATGCCATTTTCCTTGCATGATTTCTTCCGCCGCAGCGACAATCGCATTTCCTAAACGCGGATTCAATCTGGAGACTTCCATATTTGCCATCGCAGCTGCTTTCTTTACCATTGCCATTGCATTGATGAGGGAAAAATGAAGACGATACCCGGTGATTGGGAAGTTTTCCGTTGCTCGCATCGTTTGCACGCCATAATAAGCATCTACTGGAATTTGCTTCTCGCCAAGAAAGTCTTTTTCCACTCGAAACGTCTGTTGTTCCATTCTTATCAGACCAGCCTTCTAGGAATAATGGTTGCTACATCCTCTCCATTCTACCACAGTTTTATGCAGGAAGACTCATCCACCTGAAACACTATTATTTGTTTTTACGTCTTACTATGTGCAGGTACCATTTCATACCAGACAGAATCGAGGGATACCATGAAAAAAATGCTTTTGCTGCTGTTGACGATCGGCTTGCTGCAAGGATGCACGAGTGGCACAGATAGCCCTTCCACTCCAACAGAACAACAGAAGCCACCCGTTACAGCCCAGCCCGAGACACCTGCTTCTGAGCCACCCGCAACCACACAACCACCTACAACGCCTGAGAAGCCACCAACGGAACAACCAGCTCAACCGGAGGCTGTCTATGGCAATGACATTTTCCGCAATGTCACTGTGAAGAAAACCGGTCAGGACACGTTTGAAATCAAAGGACAGGCGCGCGTGTTCGAAGCTGTACTCAATTATGTCGTAGAAGATGGACATAACGAGCTTACGCAAGGTTCCGTGCAGGCTTCGACCGCTGCTCCTGATTGGGGAGATTTTACCCATACACTGAAAGTGAAAAAAGCGGAGCAGAACAGCACACTAACACTGATCTTGTTTGAAACAAGCATGAAAGACGGCAGCCGAAGAATGGAGCTCATCATTCCACTCCCGGAGTAAAGCCTGCAAAAAAATCAGACCCTCTCTATTAAAAAGAGAGGGTCTGATTGAAAGGGTCTATTATTAGATAGCAGTAGACAGTCAGTTGCCGTATGCCTTGCTTTTACTTTTACTCGCCTTGTTCTTCCTTGAAGCATTCCATGCAGAGTGCACCATTGTTCTCGATTTCATACTCGGTCAAGCGAGCCTGGCAAGACTTGCATTGTTTTTCCGTGAGCACTAAGTTCAAGACTATATCTCCTCTCAATGATGTAACGTAGTCTATTTATATTATAACCAAAGATTTATATCAGACAAACAGCTATCTGTTAAAATTTCGTGAATTTTCAAATATAAAAAATAATAAACAAAGAGGAGATCATCATGACCTCACCCTATTTTTCACTTTTCCTGACAGGGGAGCCGTTTCGGCTGTTTTCCCCTTCTCACATTATCACTTTGATTCTTGTGCTCTGTCTGGTCGTGCTCACCTATTTATTTCGGCAAAAACTCCAAGCCCCGACAAACCGACTCACCACCCGTTACGTACTTGCGGGTGTCTTGCTTTTGTCAGAGGTTTGTTATCAGCTTTGGCATGTTTATACCGATAGCTGGACGGCTGCTTACACATTGCCCTTGCAGCTGTGTAGCGTGACCCTTATTCTTTCTACCGTGATGCTAATGACGAGAAGCTACGGTCTGTATGAGGTTACGTTTTTTGCCGGGATTGGCGGCGCCATGCAGGCATTGCTTACACCCGAGTTGTTTTATCCATTTCCACATTTTCGCTTTGTGCATTTTTTTGTAGCCCATGCAGGAATTGTCCTTGCTTGCCTGTACATGACGTGGGTAGAAGGCTACCGTCCAACCGTCCGTTCGATATGGAAAACGATGGGCTTTTTAAACCTGCTTTTGCTTGTTGCACTTTTCGTCAACCAGTGGACGGGCGGAAATTACTTATTTGTCTCACGCAAACCGGACAATCCCAGTCTGATTGACTTTTTGGGTCCGTATCCGTGGTACATCGTTTCATTGGAAGGAGTAGCGCTTGCTTTGTTTTTCTTGTTGTACCTGCCCTTTGTCCGAAAGCAGCCGCTTGCGAAGGAAGTCAGGAGCGATTTGTCTGTCTGAATTACGCCTGCTGCTCGTTTACCCAATCGGTGACACACTGCAAAAAGCGTTTGGCAGCCGGTGACTGCTTGGAAAAAGAGGTTGCTGCCACCCCCAGCGAACGGTAATGCTCCCCTTCGAGCGGGATCATCCGGATATTTGCAGGCAAGCGGAACAAGATCATTTCCGGAAGGATGCTGATCCCGAGCCCATTTTGCACCATGGCAATAATCGCGTGATCATCCCCCACTTCATATTTGATTCGCGGCTCGATCTGATACTGGGCCAGCAAACGCTGTATATCATTGTCACAGCCCGTCTTCGGCATGATAAATGTCTCTTCTGCCAATCGGCTCACATGCACCCGCTCCTCTTTGTAGAGCGGGTGTTCCTCTGTCACCAGCAAATACATCTGATCCTTTTTCAAAGGAATCCATTCCAAATCCTCTGTTGTCGGTAAGGAGACGAAACCAAAATCAATCTCTCCACTTTGAATCCAGCTCTCAATTCCATCGTAATACCCTTCCATCAGCTTAATCTCGATCGCCGGATACTGGTCTTGGAACCGCTTGAGGATTCCCGGAAGCCACTGTGTGGATACACTCGTGAACGTTCCAATTCTCACCGTCCCGACCTCCAACCCATTGATGGCAAACACCTCTTGTTTCATCCTCACATGACAGCGCAAGGTCTCGCGCATGAATGGTAGCAATCGCTCCCCATTACTCGTGAGGCTAATGCCCGATCGTCCCCTTGTCAAAAGCGAAAACCCATATTCCCGCTCGAGACTCGCAATCGCATGACTAATCGCTGATTGTGTCAAACCCAGTATTTCTCCAGCTTTGGTTAAGCTCCCCGACTCAATAACGGTGATCACTACCTCAAACTTGTTCAAACTCACCCTTCTTCGCCTCCTTTTTCATGAATTCGATTCATGAAAACCATCACAAACATTCATTTTTCTTATTCAAACGATACTCGTATACTGTTTATGGCGCAACACGGATTAGGACCCGATTTTCTCGGACAAGGAGGCTTATCTCATCATGAAACCGCAAGCGAAAGCCGATTTGGCTATGATTTTGGTCACCCTGTTTTGGGGAACCTCGTATGTGTTTATGCAAATGGGATTGAAGGATTTGGAGACCTTCAATTTGATCGGAATCCGCTTTGGCATTGCTTTTCTACTAGCTGCCGCCTTGTTCCATAAACGCTTGCGTGGCACGAATCGCAAAACATTGCTCCATGCGTTCGTACTCGGTGCGCTCCTCTTCGGGGTTTTTGCCACCGTCACGAACGGAGTGAAATCGACGACAGCTTCCCAGGCAGGCTTTCTCGTTAGCTTGACTGTTATCTTTGTTCCGCTCTTATCTATTCTTTTGCGCAACCGCCCGGAAAAAAGAGTCTTCGTCGGCGCTGGACTGGCCATGATCGGCATCGGTCTTCTCACACTAAGCGCTGAATTTCGCAT
Organism: Brevibacillus sp. MER 51; assembly: GCF_023714195.1. Classification (NCBI taxonomy): domain Bacteria; kingdom Bacillati; phylum Bacillota; class Bacilli; order Caryophanales; family Paenibacillaceae; genus Brevibacillus; species Brevibacillus sp. MER 51. Next base: position 143,228 of record NZ_JAMAUS010000005.1, read on the forward strand.
CAGCCAAGGAGACCTTTTGTGCATCGCTGGCGCCCTCTTTTATGCTACACATATTACCGTAACGGGCAGATGGGCCAGCCAATCGGATACGATTCAGTTGGGGATTTACCAGCTTGGCTTTACGGCGCTGCTGGGCATTGTTTTTTCATTTGCACTGGAGACTCCTGCATTGCCGCAGACTACAGAGGCTTGGATCGCCGTCCTCGCCCTTAGCGTATTGTGCAGCGCAATCGGCTTTGTCGTTCAAACGGTGGCTCAAAAATATACGACCGCCACGCACACGGGTGTTATTTTTTCCTTGGAGCCAGTCTTCGCTGCCCTGTTTGCCTTCTTGGTCACAGGCGAAACACTGTCTGTTCGCGGGTATATAGGCGCAGGTCTCGTTTTGATCAGTGTGCTGATTGCGGAAATCGATGTGAAGAGCTTGCTGCGCGGAAAGCAGCTGACAAAAAACCCGACTCATCTATCCTGAGTCGGGTTTCGCTATGGGTTAGGCAAGAGCGCAATCTAAAGCAAATCGACGCCATAAACCAGCGGCAGTCCAGGACTTTCCTTTCTTGTCCAGGGCAGCCGCTGCTCTGATTTTCGGGTTATTTTTTCAAGACGTGTAGCAAACATTTCCACCAATGATAGTCATCATGACCTTTGTCGAGAGCAACTCGTCTGGATCGATAGTAAACAGGTCTTTGGAATAAACAGTCATATCCGCATATTTTCCACGAGACAGCGTGCCTTTTACGTGATCTTCGTTCGTCACCTGTGCACTGCCCAATGTAAACAGATGAATCGCTTCCTCCATCGTCAGCTTTTCTTGTGGGAAGTATCCATCGTGGGTTTCCCCCGGTGCCTTGCGCGTGACGGCTGCGTGTATCCCCAACAGAGGATCGATGGGTTCTACTGGTGTATCCGAGCCCGCAGCGCAAATGATTCCATAATCCATCATCGTTTTCCAGATGTACGAGTGTTGAATCCGCTCCTGTCCTACGCGATCCATTACCCACGGGAAGTCTCCTGCGAGAAAACGCGGTTGGATATCTGCAATCCGATGAGGATGCTTCAAGCGGTCCAGCAGGTCCGGCCGCAAGATTTGTGTGTGTATGAGGCGGTCCCGGTAGGCCACTGCCGGAAACTGATCCAAGCTATCCAGCACCATCTCCAGTGCTTTGTCGCCAATGGTGTGTACAGCAATGGGCATCCCGAGTCCACGTGCTTGTCGTACCAGCTCTGTCAGCTCGTCTTGCTCATGCACAGGATAACCGCTGGTGCTCGGATCATCAGCATACGGAGCTGACAGGTAAGCCGTCCTGCGTCCTAATGCCCCATCTGCAAAAATTTTCACCGCACCGATTCGCACATGAGCGTTGCCATAACCAGCCGTCATCTTTAAGTCGCGCAGCTCATGCATATGCGGGTAGTAGACAAGCAAATTGCTGCGCAGCGCAAGCTCTTCGCCATTGATGAGCTCATCATAGAGTCGATACGTTTGCGCAAGTCCGCCCAATTCACGCAAATCCTCCGTATGCGCCCCTGTCAATCCATGCGCCATTGCATAGTGGATCGAGTTGCGCAGGCTTTGCTTCAACTGATCGTAGTCAGGTCTTGGAATATGCTTCGTAATCAGGTTGGAGGCAGTTTCCAACAACATGCCTGTTGGCTTTCCGCTCATAGGATCATGTACGATGACTCCCCCCGCAGGCACCTCCATGTCACGATGATAGCCACTTAGCTCCAATGCCTTGCTGTTGACCAAATTCGCATGTCCACATATTCGCGCCAGAAGAATCGGGCAATGTGGTGCAGCTTGATCAAGTTCTTCGATGGTAGGAATGCCGCCACCATCCGCGAACAAGTTCTCATCCCAGCCATAACCTTGTATCCACGCATTTTCAGTTGTGACTTGCGCTTTTTCTTTTAAAAGAAGCAGCAGCTCATCCTTGGAGCGAGCTTTGCTCAAATCCAGTTGCAAAAAGGTCAGACCGAGCCATCCCAAGTGCAAGTGGCTGTCAATCAATCCCGGGGTAGCGGTACAACCTTGCAGATCAATGACCGTTGCATCACCTCCGTATTGAAGAAGCATGTCTGCATCGCTGCCCAGGTCATGCACAATTCCATCTCGAACGACTAATGCTTGTACGAACAAATGCCGGGAATCTCCTGTGTAAATGCGTCCATTTCTGAAAATGGTTGTCGCCATCTCGTGACCTCTTTTCTGTTCGCTTCTGTGTTTTTCGTATGCCTCCCTTCTTAATTTGTTTGCTTGTAGTCGTTTTCCTCCCTGAAATGAAATAACGTTCAAAAAATTACGACCTTCTTTTTCACTTGGGAAAACATGGTGTTTACTCACTTTCCTGTTGAAAGCAGCAGCGGTAGGGCACGTTATGTTCATGTCCTATTTTTGCACGGAGGGAACGTATGCAACAAAAAACAAAAAAACGCCTTCCACCCTTCCTTCCCATACAGGAGTCCACTGGTCTGAAAATGTCGCACCATGAGCCTTCTCACCAAAAGTCATCAGGTCGTCTGGACAATCAAGCCAAGCTGCTGCTCCTGGTCAACGCTGTGTTTATTGCCGCTGGCGCCCTTTCTGGCACGTTTGTAAACGTCTATTTGTGGAAGGTAAAAAGTCAATTTGCCCCGATCGCTTGGTTTACTTTTTCCGCTCATCTCGCGGGTGCGCTTACTTTCTGGCTTGCGGGCTGGTACGTGAAGCGTCTGAACAAAATGAATGTCCTGCGCGCTGGCATGGCCGTTTCTGCCCTTTTTTATTTGCTCGTTCTTCTGGCAGGTCCCAAAGCTGTCTCTTATGCTGTACCGCTTGGGCTCGTTCAGGGTATGGCGAATGGATTTTTTTGGCTGTCCTTCAACGTGGTGTACTTCGAAATCACGAATGCGGATAACCGCGACCTTTTCAACGGTACGGCAGGGCTGCTCGCTTCACTTGGCGGCATGCTCGCTCCATGGATATCGGGCTTGCTCATTACACGGCTTCCGGGCAACAGCGGCTACTCCCTTATTTTCGGGATTTCTCTTGCGCTATTTGTCGTCGGCGTGTTCATCAGCTTTTTTCTGAAAAAACGCCAATCGGAAGGGACTTATTCCTGGAGCTTTTCCTTACGTTGTTTGCGAGAGGAGCGCGAGTGGCGCTGGGCAGCAGGGGCTTTAGCTGGTCAAGGACTGCGTGAAGGTGTATTCGGCTTTGTGATTGGTCTACTCGTCTACATTGCCACGAAAAGCGAGATGACTCTCGGCAACTACTGGCTGACTACATCTGCCGTCGGACTTGTGAGCTACTTCCTGATCTCCAAATGGTTCACTCCCCGCTTTCGCAAGTGGGGAATGCTCACTGGTTCTGTCATCATGTGGGGGATTCTCTTCGTATTTTTTTGGCAGGTGAGCTTTACAACACTGCTTATTTTCGGGATTGCCGTGTCCATTGCTTATCCACTGTTTTCAGTGCCCATGCTTTCCACGATTTTTGATCTGATTGGCACGAACGAAGAGAGCGCCCGCAATCGAGTCGAGTATGTCGTGCTGCGAGAGTTCGCTCTGGACGTTGGTCGGCTGGTGGGGATTTTGATCTTTCTGCTGGTAACGTCTTTGAGCGTCTCTCCTCTTACGCTGAATTGGTTGATTTTGTGTATCGGAATCGGCCCACTCATCGCATGGTTTTGCATGACCAAGCTATTCCGTCACGTTCCTGCTGCTAAAAAAGCAGATAATTGAACGAAGCGTGCACCCAGGAGAAAACAAAACCCGCTTCGGCTGACTTGCCTGGCGGGTTTTAGCAACAAAAAACCTTTCCCACTCGGAGGCTAGCTCCCACAGGAAAGGTTGCGCTGGTTTTTTGGATTATGATTGGGCTACTTTTTCTTTCGCTTTCGTTACGATGTGGTGACCGAGCGGCAAGCCGCGCTGCTCCAGCTCATCAGCTGTCACAATATGGAGCGTCTCACTTTTACACGGCATGGGCATCAATCCGCCCAATGGACTCATCACTCTTCCGATCGTGTCTGTCTCAATGAGCACGTACAGGCCTTTTTCCTCCAATTGTTGCATGAATTCTCCCCAACGCTTGGAAGTAATTTGATCGGCGTGCTTGGTGAATATGACACCCATTTCTTGTGCTAGCATGTAAAATCTCCTTTGTTCTATCCGTCAAATATATGCTTCAAAAGATAATCTAACAATACAGGGAAACCTCCCTTCTGGCAAAATCCGTGTAAGCCAAAAAAACACGAAAAACGGTTGTTTTTGACCGCTTTTCGTTTCAGGAATCTCACATCTTCCTCGCACACACCGTTTCAACGCGGCACGCTGTTTTTTGCCGCTTGCTTTTGAAAAAGAGGCCTATTTTTGCCGATTTCCTGAGTAATTCTCATATCTTGCCCATCATGTACCTGCATTTCCTCGATTTAGAAGCTCGCTGCCAGCTCCACATGCAGCAATCGGGCAAAAGGAACCCAGTGAATCTCGGAGCCTGCCCGAAGCTTGAGGCGTCTCGCCGCTTGATCAATATGGATAATGTGGGCAGACAGGCGTCGCGGCTCTCGCCCGTCATAATAGGTTAGCGTCAGGATACTCTCTGTCTGAAACGCCTGCCATACCAGCTCGCTCAAGGCGCTGAGCTGCTCTTGATCCAGCTCGGGTGGTACATAGCGGCGCTCTTCTTCCTTGATCCGCAAATACATTTCCCGATGCTCCGGCAGCACAAACCGACTGGCCACGAATACATTTTCCTTTTTGGACACGCGTTTTTCCCTCATTGCTTGTTCTCTCCTCGCTGTTCATATCGGGTCCATAAATGGACGAGCTCCTGACACTCTGCCCGCAATACCTCAATCGTATAGATCGCTTCTCGCATATACCCGCGTTGTCGATAGTGGACGACATACATATGTCCCTGACGTCGTGAACTGACGACTGTGCACCCTCTTTGCCGCAGAATGCGACGCAGCTGGTGATGCTGCCGCTCCGCCCACCGCGAGAGCTCATTGAACATCATCTGATAAGAAAACTTCAACGGCACAATCCGCATCTGCCCCAGATCGGCCATGACCGCCCGAAACAAAATGCCAAATAAAATATACTGGCGTATCAATTCCTGTTCGTCAGACACCATCGGCTCCGTCACTTGTAGTGTCCTCCGATCTTACGTGCGCGCTCTTTCGCCTGTCCTGCTTCCAATACAGAGGTGGCGCGCAGGATGGCGTCCTGACCGTATCGGGTCCGGATATCATCCATGGCTTGTGCCAACGAACGCCGCTTGTGATTGTCCGTGAACAGATTGAGTTGCACCACGTTGTCAGGGACAAGCTGCCCCAGATTGACCCCGATACTGCGGACGGGCGTTTCCTGCCAGTGGCGGTCAAACAGAAAGCAGGCCGCTTCGTACAAAGTCATGGCATCATTCGTCTGCTCCGTGAGCTTCATCTGCCGTCCAAAGCCCGTTCCAGCAGCCAAATCAGCTCCACGACAGCCCACAGACAGAACGGAGCCCATCAGCTCCTTTTTCCGCGCCCGACGGCACACTTCTTCGCACAGCTCTAAAAGCACCACTTTGATTTCCGCTGCTGTATGGTAATCCCGCGGCAACGTCATGTGATGACCGATCCCTTTTTGTGAATCATAGGAATCCAAAGCCACAGGTGAATCGTCGATTCCGTGAGCCGTGCGCCACAGCACTTCCCCGTTTACTCCCCAATGCCGGGTGAGGATGGCTGGCCTCATATCTGCAAGCTGTCCGATCTGATAGACGCCCATTCGATGAAAATGACGCTTCATGCGTGAGCCTACGCCGAACAGCTTTTCAATCGGAAGCTTCCAGAGCGTATCCGCTAACGTTTCCCGCTTGAGCCAAAAAACGCCTTCTTCCCGTTTCTTGGCGAAATTGTCGCAGGCCATCTTGGCCAATACCTTGTTCTCCCCGATGCCTACCCGACAGTTGATTCCTGTCTCCATCCAGACGCGCTGCCGAATCTGTGCAGCCATCTGCATCGGATCACCAAACAGGTGGACGCTGCCTGTCACGTCGAGAAACTGCTCGTCGATCGAGTACGGCTCCACCTTGTCGGTAAATGCCTCGAATATGCGAGTGATTTGCATGGAGATGCGAATGTACATCTCCATGCGCGGACGAACAACGACGAGCTGGCGACACTTTTGCTGCGCCTGCCACAGCGCTTCGGCCGCGACCACTCCGTATGACTTGGCAATCGGACACGCTGCCAGCACGACTCCACTGCGCCGCTCCGGATCACCCGCGACGACAATCGGTTTGTTTCGCAGCTCTGGATTGGCCCCTTTCTCGATACTGGCATAAAAGCTCTGCATGTCGATCAAAAACACGATCCGCTTGTTCGCATTGGACATACGATCATCCCCTAAATAAGAACTTATGTTCTCTAGTTGCTTTGTTCTTATTATAGCAAACAAACGTTCGCTTTTATGCCTGTCTCGCGCAAAAAAAAGCTAGTAATTATTTCCTCCCGGATAAGCACACGTTGGTAGGTGTTCCGCAAGCGAAAGCGAATCCAATAAAGGGTTACTTTTTCACGACAGGAATCCAAATTTCGCTTCGGAAGGTTGGGGATGAAGTATCTTTATTTTCGTTCCACAAAATCTCCGGACCCTCAGCCTGTTCATAACCGGAGGATAAAAACCATTCCGAATAAATGCGGGCCCAGACATCTTGCAGCGTATCGGGAAAAGGACCCACTGCTTCGAAGACCGCCCAGGTGGAAGCAGCAACTTCAAGTACTGCCAGGTTGTCTGGATAAGCTTTTGTAGTGGCTACGCCGATATAATGATCAAGCTCGCCATATTCCAGTCGACCTTCTGAAAAGTTCGTGGACGCACTGATCAGTCCTAGTGGTTCGATATCGGATAGCGACTTCAGCTGCTGGATCGTCTCCCTATCTAATGAAGCCCACATAGCCGCAATCTCTGGATTGACTCCACGATAAATCAGCGGGACTCTTTTTTTCAGACCCACAATACGAAATGCCTCTTTTTCTTCCATGCGGTAGTTCATGGCACTGCCTCCTTTTATGGATAGATGAAAGGTCATTCGTGGATAAGCCTTCAAGGGTTGGCCGATATGTCTGGCTTCTGTCGGAGTGACTCCATGCACATTCTGAAAAGCTCTGGCAAAGGAATCAGCCGATCCGTATCCGTATTTGATCGCAATGTCAATGACCCGCTCGTTGCTGTCCGCAAGCTCAAAAGCTGCAAGCGTAATGCGTCGACGCCGGATGTACTCGGATAGCGGAACACCAGCGAGAAAAGAAAACATTCTTTTGAAGTGATACTCGGAGCAGCAAGCTACCCGGGCGATTTCTTTATAGTCAATCTCGCTGGTCAAATTGTCTTCGATGTAGTCCAGAGCCTCATTCAGCTTTACAAGCAAATCCATGGTAATGACCTCCCTTTCCTCCTCAGAATAGCAGATGCAAAATCGGGCGATCCGACATTTCGTGCACGATGATGACGGGTCGACCTTGTGAAAAAAACGCCTATTGAAAGGAGCTCTATCACATGACAACGACTTCCCCTCTGCTCCCCCAAATCGGAGCTATTTTTGTAGCCGTCAGCGACATCGAGCGCGCACGCGACTGGTACTGCCGTCTCTTGGGCATTCCCATAGACAGTGAAATTATGTTCGGGCATATATACTGCATTCCTTTGCAAAACGGACTGACACTCGTACTGGACAGCAAAATCTTTCCGAAGCGCACCACAGATGATGCCCCCTTGTTTCATTTCAACACACTGGATATCGAAGCCTCCTATGCCTTTCTCAAAGAGAGCGGAGTCGAAGTCGTCACCCCTATCCAGCATGGCCACTGGTTCAACTTCCGCGATCCCGACGGCAATCTGATTATGGTAAGCCAATGTTAAATGAAAGAGGAGATACTCGCATGACCATCCACTTGCGCCGAACTACACCGGCAGACATTCCTTTCGTATGCGAAGTAGAAAATGCACCAGAGAATACCCCGTTCATTATTCCGTGGAGTGCAGATCGGCACCATAACGCTCTTGGCGACCCGGACATCCTCCATATGATTGCCGAGAAAAAAGAAACAGGCCACCCCGTCGGCTACGTCATCATCGCCGGGCTGACCAATCCTCATCAAAGTATTGAACTCATGCGTATCACAATCGCAGCAAAGGGGAACGGCTACGGTCGCAACATCCTGCGTCAGATCAAGCAGTGGGCATTTATCGAGCAAAAGGCCCATCGGCTCTGGCTGGATGTAAAAGAAACGAACGACCGCGCCCGCAGCCTTTACGTATCCGAAGGGTTTCACATAGAGGGCACCTTGCGCGATTGCCTAAAAGCAGGCGATACTTACGAATCCTTGATCATTTTATCGATGCTGGCAACGGAATATGACACTTACGGGGCAAATGCGTCCGGAGTCGTGACGTAGAGCCATTTTCCATCGTTGCTCGCTCCCAGAATCGATACACTTGCTGGCAGTCCTTTCACCAGCACAGATTGTTGCTTACGATCGGCATCGAACAGGAAGAGCGACGAAACGGACTCCGCCCCTTGTTCAGCTTTTTCCCAATCAATATAAACCAAATGGTGAGTGCCTGGAATCCATACCGCTTCTGGCTTCATTTCCATCAGTTTGACGTCGCCCTTAAACACTCCTGCATTCCAATACATTTGATAGGCGCCATCCGTCGACTGAATATAGCCAGACCACGCTTCTTTGGGAACCGGTGGATTCCAGCTGATCACCTTGCCTGACTGCCAATCGTAGCGTTGACGAAGCTCTTCGAAGCTATCTTCCTCTGTTCTCATTTCAAACGTCGCGTAACGTCCACCATCCATAAAACTAACGGGCTGGACTTGCCCATTCATCTCGTCTGTTGGAACCCATCCTTTGATGACACCTGGGAGGCGCCGTTCTTTTCCAGTCTCCAAATCGTACACGATCAGATCGAGGTCCTTTTTCTGTTCGGTCTTGCCCACTGCCATCAATACATGCTTGCGATCATGGCTAAAGCTGGCTCCATGTACGTATCCATCTACCTTGACACGAATGGCAAACTCGCTTTTCGGTACTTCTGTCCCTTTCGGTGGATGAGCGAAAAAGAAGCCGCGACGATCTGCCATGAAGTCGCCTGCACCGCTGTAGTTGTCAGTCAACTCCACTGGATAAGCAGTCAGATCTTTTGTTTGTGTGTCATAAATCGAATACAGCATGGGGAAACGGGCATCGCACTCGCAATATTCTGTAAATCGCTCCAGTAGCACATACCGTTCCTCGGGGTCGATAAACTGCATGGGAGTCCTGACGGCAAAGTCCGTCATTTTCTCTTTCACCTTGCCATCGACTGAGACTCGCCAAATCTGAGACGGAGCAAACACCACCGCCGAGAAATCATTTGTATCGTCAAAGACGGTTCCCTTTACCTTCTTCGCTCCTGCTACGCTGACAACATATTCCGTCCAGCTTCTGTCCTTGGCAAGCTCAGGAATGGTAGCCAGCAATTGCAGTTGACGGTCGTGCACCCAGTGAAACGTAAAAATCGGCTCCACGAAACCCAAATCCTCTTTTTTGGTCTCTTCCTGGGCATTTTTGCGGATGGCCTCTTCGACTGTTCCACGGTTCACGGCTTCCTTAAAAAAGATAGTGTACTCCTGTGGTGCAGGTCCCACAACCGTTCTTCGAGGAGAGCGGAGCTGTGGTGCATCGTTTAGCTGTATAACCACGTCTTCTTTCATCGCCGCGTAGTCGTAAGGCAGTTCCTTTTGCTTCCATTCCTTTGTCGTTTGGCTAGTCGTATGAGATGGGCCAGTCTGAACAATCCGACTGTCCGTGGAAGTTGCTTGCGCGAAGTCGGATCCTGTCATGATAAGCAATGCGAACACAATGGACATACTCATTCCCCGAATTTTTCGCAAAGACAAAAAAACTCGCCTCGCTTCCTAGAAAAATTTACCTTACAGAGAATAGACGTCGAGAGCTTGCTTAAGGTTTCACCCCAACAAAAGAAAAAGCCTTCTCACACGCGCTTGGAACGTGGGAAGACTTTCCTTTCTTAATCGAAGACGACACCGTCGAGTACGCCCTCAATCTTCAAATAGTCACGCAGCCAGTGATACTTTTCATCGCGCCAGAAGGAGTCCTCTGCTACCAGCTTGACCGTCTCCTGTCTCGCTACCTCCAGCGCTTTGTAATCACTTAATAAATCAGCGACTTTAAACTCCGGCAAGCCGCTCTGCTTGGTTCCAAAAAAATCACCCGGTCCGCGCAATTCCAAATCGCGCTGCGACAGCTCAAATCCATCCGTCGTCTCGCACATGACACGCATCCGCTCTTTTCCAATCTCGGATTTCGGATCGGCGATCAGCACACAATATGACTGTTCAGAGCCACGTCCTACGCGCCCTCGCAATTGGTGAAGCTGAGCAAGACCAAACCGCTCCGCATCATAGATGACCATATAGGTGGCATTCGGCACATTCACACCGACCTCTACAACCGTTGTACTGACCAGGACAGCGTGCTCTGCGGCAAGAAAGGCTTGCATGACAGCATCCTTTTCTTTCGCGGGCAGTCGCCCATGCATCAGGCCTACGCCGAATTCCGGGAAAATGTGTGTGAGCTGAGCATGTACATCAATCGCATTTTGCACATCGAGCTTTTCGGATTCCTCGATAAGCGGACAAATCACGTATGCCTGTCGTCCTTTGCGCAGCTCATCCCGCATTTGCTCCAGCACAGCCGGAAACTGATCATGCTTTTTCCATGTCGTCTCAATCGGTTTGCGCCCCGCAGGCATTTGATCAATCGTAGAAACGTCCATGTCGCCAAATGCCGTAATTGCCAGTGTTCTCGGAATTGGCGTTGCAGTCATAAACAAGACATCAGGGGACAAGCCTTTATTCCGTAAAATTCGCCGCTGCTCCACACCGAATCGGTGCTGCTCGTCCGTAATCACGAGACCAAGACGAGAAAAAAAGACATCCTCCTGAATGAGGGCATGGGTACCGACTACGACATCGATTAACCCCATTTGCAGAGAGCCGATGACTTCGCGTCTACGTTTCGCCGTCAGCGAGCCCGATAAGAGCGCAACTTGAATGCCGTAATCGGATAGGAGCTTCGTCAACGACTGCACATGCTGCTCGGCGAGAATCTCCGTCGGTACCATCAACGCTCCTTGATAACCTGCTTTCACCGCAGCAATCAGCGCGATGGCGGCTACAACGGTTTTCCCCGAGCCTACGTCCCCTTGCAGCAATCGATTCATCGCATGAGGGGCCCGCATGTCGTCCAATATTTCTTTTACTACTCGTTTCTGCGCATCTGTCAGTGGGAACGGCAACCCTTTGACAAATTCCCGGACCTCTTCCATCGGAATCGCCAAAGCAACGCCTTCCGTTTGCTGCCGATTAATCTTGCGCAGTGTTTGCATTTTCAACTGGAATAAGAAAAGCTCCTCGAACATAATCCGTCGCCGCGCTTGACGGCCATCTTCCGCATTTTCAGGAAAATGAATCGAATGAAAGGCATCCTTCCGCGGCATCAATCGGTAGCGCTCCACGATATCCGCAGGAAGGATCTCAGGTATCTCCTTGCCATATTGACGCAACGCCTGTTGAATGGTTTTGCGCAGCAGTGTATGCGTCACATCCCCGCCAAGTGGATAGACAGGGGCGAGCTCGCCTCTTTTTGTCGCGCGTTCGGAGTCCACTTCTGTCATTTCGCTCACTGTGATTTGTAGCTTGTGCTTGTCCCATTTTCCCGTGACGAGTATTTCCTTGCCTGGCGACAGCCTGCTTTTGACAAACGTCTGATTGAACCAGACAGCCGTGACCACGACACGGTCCATGACAACCTTGACGGACAGTCGTGATTTTCTTTTTCCAAAAAAACGAACAGAGGGTTCGCCGTACACCGTACCTGCCAGCGTGACCCTCTCTCCGTCTTTTACTTCAGTCAAATCGCGCACACGGTAATCTTCATAGCGAGACGGGAAATACTCCAGCAAATCGCCAATGCTGTTGATTCCCAGTCCTGCAAATGCCTTCGCCCGCTCTTCCCCTACCCCGTGCAAAAGGGAGACGGGCGATTGATATGCACCAGCCATCTTACTTCTCCATCCGTACGCCGAACACTTTGGCTTCGATCATGCGACCCGTTTGCGTGGCAGCAAGACCACCCTGTGCGGTTTCCTTCAGCGTAGTCGGCATAGCGCAACCGATTCGGTACATGGCATCGATGACTTCATCTGTTGGGATTACGCTCTTGATGCCTGCCATTGCCATATCTGCGGCTACTGTCGCAATCGCTGCTCCCATCGCATTTCGTTTGACACATGGTACTTCAACCAGTCCGGCTACGGGGTCACAGACCAGACCGAGCATATTTTTCAACGCGATCGCTACTGCTTGGGCAGATTCCTCAGGCGTACCGCCAGCCATTTCTACAATCGCCGCAGCAGCCATAGCTGTTGCAGAGCCTACCTCTGCCTGGCAACCACCCGCAGCACCCGAAATAAACGCGTTATTGGCAATGCAATACCCGATAGCGCCTGCCGTGAACAAATAATTGACCATTTCCTCACGGGTCGGCTGCAGCTTGTCAGATACGGCAAACAACGTGCCTGGTACAATGCCGCATGCTCCTGCTGTAGGCGTTGCGACAATCGTGCCCATTGCTGCGTTTACTTCATTAACCGCCACAGACATCGAGACCGCATTCAAAAGTGTGGGACCGGACAAAAATGTCTTGGTCTCCATATATGTTTGCAGCTTCTTCGCATCGCCGCCCGTCAACCCGCTATGCGAGCGAATATCTTCGGTAAGCCCGCGACGCACTGCTTTTTCCATTACATCGAGGTTGGCGTACATATCTTGCATAATGGCATCCCGGCTGCGCTGGGAAACTTCCATTTCTGCTTCAATCATCACCTCGGAGATCTTCTTCCCCTGGGATTCCGCCAACTCTACTAGTTCAGCCACATTACGAAACATCTGGTTGTTCACTCCTCTAATCCTGCTCGTCCTTTTGCTTAGTTCAATGCGAGCAGGGATACGTCAAAGATATGGGGAATTTGACGAATTTCCTCCAGTACTTCCGGGGAGATCGTCGAATCCGTTTCGATTGCCATCAAAGCACGCGAACCGCGTGTATGTCGAGACACTTCCATGAGTCCCACATTAATGTTGTGCTGCGTCAGCACCTTTGCCACAGCCGCAATCATCCCGAAGCGATCTTCATGCAGAACCAAGAGCGTCGGCGTATCGAAGCCCAACTGAAAGGAAAACCCGTTCACTTCCAACACTTCGATCTTCCCGCCACCAATGGAGACACCAACGATTTCAATCTGACGCTCATCATCAGACAGCTTGATCCGCGCCGTATTCGGGTGCTCTGTCAAAACGTCAGAAGTGGACAACTCCACTTCCATGCCAGCTTTTTCTGCAATCACCAGCGAATTTTTCAGACGCAAATCCGACGTGTCAAAGTCAAGAATTCCTGCAACAGTCGCCACATCAGAACCATGTCCTTGATACGTTTTTGCAAATGAGCCGTAAAAAACAATTTCTGCTCGCAAAGGCATTCTGCCAAACAGCTTGCGAGCCACACGACCGATACGGGCTGCACCAGCCGTATGGGAGCTAGATGGTCCAACCATAATTGGACCGATAATATCAAATACGCTTTTGTACTTCAACCGGTTCTCCTCCCGAATCACAAGGGGTTCAACAAGATTCACTCTCATTGTATCCTACAGCCTTTGAAAGCGCTACAGAGGAAACTGTACGTAAAGCAATCATAACCGATTTCCGGAGGCAACATGCGGTCAAATCAGGATAAATGAAAAAACTCCCACTAAGAAGATAGGGGCGTCAACGATAGTCAAGTCGGTAATCCTCTGAGTCCCACAACCAGCGGTAAGCGTTCAAACTTCATCGATTTCATTTTATTTCTTTGGAAGTGAAATTAGGAATACCTTTACGGGATCTAGTTCACCGTCGAAATCTGCTTGAACATCATTTCCTTCGTTTGCTGTTTCTACTATTGGAATTCCATCATGATAAGGAAAGAGAATAAACTCGTTAATGATTGGTTCAAGCTCATCAAGGATTTCAATCTTTCCGCTAAAAGGGAGTTTTTCATGAATTTGAGATATAAGATTAAATTTTAGTTGGGATGCCTGCCAATCGAACCAAACATATAACAGCATTCCATGATCACTATTTGATTTTAAAATTTGCTGTTGTCTATTCTCTATTACTTTATGGAAAAAGTTCAGGAAATCAAAAACTGTAAACTGACTAGCTAACTGCATACTTAAAGAAATAGACCACATATTGGCAGAAATTTCTTTATTCAAATCATCTTTCTGAGCGCCAATAAATAGAGAGTCATACACAATATCTTCCAACTCAATAAGGAATTCGTCCTTATTCACCATAACCCCGCCTTATTTTCATAACTTTTAAATCGTTTTAATAGAACCTCTGTATAAAAAAGAAGCCCCCTGCCTCAGGGAAGCTTCTCTCCATACCAAATATGCCTTACCTATCTTTTACCATGACGATCCCGAGTAGACCGGGACCTGTATGCGTACCGATCACCGGACCAATCTGTTCCAACCAAGAATCCGTTACCGCAAACTCTTGCTTGAGTCGCTCCAAGAGCTCAGCCGCTTGATCGGGAACACTGCTGTGCAGCACAGCGATTTTCACTGGCTCGCCTTGCGCGTATTCCTGCAACGCTTCAAATACGCGATTCAGAGCTTTCTTCGTCCCTCGTACCTTGTCAAAAGCAGAGACGTACCCGGCAGGATCCAGTGTCAAAATCGGCTTGATGTTCAAGAGCGAACCGATGACAGCAGATGCTTTGCCGATTCGACCGCCTTTTTGCAGGAACTCCAGTGTATCCACAATAAAGTATACCTGCACCTCATCCAAGTAACGATCAATCTGATCCAGAATTTGCTCCTTGTTCTTGCCTGCTTGAGCGGCTTTGGCAGCCTCTACGCAGATCATTCCGTGAACAAATGAGGCTTTGCGAGAATCGATCACCGTAATGTCGATATTTTCATCCAACATCGACTTGGCGATCATCGCTGACTGATACGTACCCGATAAGGAACCCGATAAGAGTATCGCAATGATTTGCACGTCCTTGCCATATTTCTCATGGATCGCTTTGTACGCTTCAGCAAATTCAAGCGGAGACGGCTGCGAGGTTGTCGGCATCACGCTCGATTGCTTCAGCTTATCGAAAAACTCCGAAGACGAGATAGTGACCGCGTCCACATACGTTTCCGCCCCAAACATGATTTTTAACGGGACGGCCACGATCCCCAATGACTGCCTCGCAGACGCATCGATATCAGACGCACTGTCGGTAAGAATCACAATTGGCATTCTCGATCGCTCCTCTCCCTGTTCATTCGTTCAAAAAATTGGCTTTTACTCGACAGAAAAAATGAATGGATACAACGGTTGACCGCCTGCCTGGATCTCAACTTCCACATCCGGGTATGAATCGGACAAAGCTTTTTCCAAAGCATGAGCCTGATCTTCTGTCGCATCTTCCCCTAAGAAAATCGTAATGATTTCGGAGTCTTCATCCACCATTCCCAAGAGCAGCGTCGTTGCGCAAGCCAACAAGTCAGGATTTGCTGTGACGATTTCTTTCTCGGCCATGCCGATAAAATCGCCTTCTTTGATTTCTACCTCACCCATTTGCGTGTCGCGAACCGCGTGCGTCACCATTCCGGTTTTCACCTGAGCAATCGCCTTGATCATCGCTTGCACGTTCGCTTCCGGCTGGGCATCTGCACGGAAGCTGACAAGTGCTGCCAACCCCTGCGGAATGCTCTTCGTCGGTATGACAGAAACCGGAACTTCAGCTAGCTCTGATGCCTGCTGTGCTGCCATGATGATATTGCTGTTGTTTGGCAGGATGATGATGTGCTGGGCATTCAGTCCTGCGACGGCCTTCATGAAGTCCTCTGTGCTCGGGTTCATCGTTTGGCCGCCCTCTACTACCACATGCACACCCATGCTGCGCAGAATCGTAGCGATTCCCTCACCAGCAGCTACCGCGATCAATCCGTATGGAAGCAACTCTGTAGCAGGTTGAGCAGCTGTTTCTGGCTTCGCCTGTCCTTTGCTTTCTTCCGCTTTGAGAATGTTCGCATGCTGCTCGCGCATGTTTTCTATCTTCAGTCGATGCAGGCTGCCGAATTGCTGAGCGTATTGCAGTACGCTTCCCGGATGCTCTGCATGAATATGTACCTTGACAACTTCCTCATCAGAGACGACCAGTAGTGAATCACCCATTGTATCCAGATGACTGCGAAACAGTGCCTCTGAAAACGGCTTTTTGTTCGGCTCGGTGCTATGCGCGACATGAACCATAAACTCCGTACAGTACCCGTACGTGATGTCTTCTGTTTTCATGTGGATTTGTGCATGATGCTGCTCAGAAATGAGCTTGTCCAACTCTTCCTGACCGATTTTGGGTACCGAACGCTCGCGATCGGCGGATAGTTCTTCCCCGCGCAATGCTCGCAAAAACCCTTCATAAATAAACAAGAGACCTTGTCCACCTGAGTCGACTACGCCCACTTCTTTTAGAACAGGCAGCATTTCCGGCGTACGCAACAGCGTAGCTTGCGCCTGCTCGTATGTTTTTTCCATGACAGAGATAATGTCATCTGACGTGCGTGCTGCACGCACAGCCATCTCCGCCGCTTCACGGGCAACAGTCAAAATCGTGCCTTCTACCGGCTTCATCACTGCCTGATACGCAGAGTCAACACCAGCTTTCAAGGCATCGGCAAACTGACGGGCGTTAACCTCATCTTTTCCATTGACTGATTTGCTGAAGCCGCGGAATAACTGGGACAAAATCACGCCGGAGTTACCGCGCGCGCCCATTAACAGACCTTTTGCCAAAGCAGCAGCCGATTCAGTGATACGGGAGGATTCCTTTCGAGACAGCTCCTCCACACCGGAAGAGAAAGTCAAATTCATGTTTGTCCCCGTATCGCCATCCGGCACAGGAAAGACGTTTAATCCATCCACTACTCTGACGTTGTCGGATAAAAGGTTCGCCCCCAGGTAAACCATCCGGCTAAACAGCACGCCATCTAGACGCGTATGTACCAACTGATGTTCCTCCTTACATATCCCTGTCTGTACGAACTCCCTGCACAAAAATATTAACAGCAGTCACATCAATGCCTACCGTTTGCTCCAAGGTATATCGAACACGGCGTTGAACGTTGCCTGCCACCTCGGAAATTTTCACGCCATAGCTGACGATAATGTGCATGTCCAATACTACTTCGCCATTTGTGTTATGAACGACGACACCTTTGCTCAGGTTGTCTCTTCCTAACAGCTCAGCGATTCCATCTTTCAACGCTTTGCGAGAAGCCATGCCCACAAGTCCAAAAACTTCCATGGCCGCGCCTCCAGCAATCCGTGCGATCACATCTTCTGTAACATCGATCTTTCCTAGCGATGTATTCATTTCCACCGTCATGCAAGGACTCCTCCTCTGTTAAACAGCTTGACCGTCATAGGTAAGCGTAACCATGCTTCCTTACAATTCTACACTAACACTTAATAGAAATGAAGCGTTTTGTCGATCCTATCAACCCTACGAGAAAGACTGGGTAAATCATCTTGTCAAGTATTGCAATTGACAGCAATGTTGTGCTAATATAATCGAGTATTTGTATTTCCCACAAAGGAAATCCCGTTTAGATGTAACAAGGGAGGTGGATCGTAATGGCACGTCGTTGCTTTGTAACAGGTAAATCTGCTAAAGCTGGAAACGCTCGCTCCCACTCCATGCGCGCAACTCGCCGCACCTGGGGTGTCAACGTACAAAAAGTGCGCATTCTCGTAAATGGAAAACCGAAGCGCGTTTATGTAAGTACTCGAGCACTGAAATCCGGTCTCGTAACTCGCGTATAGTTAATCTCAGCTATGCGAAAAAAAGCACCCTCGAGGTGCTTTTTTGCATTTCCTCCCGTTTCTCCACTCTTCTCCCAAAGGAGGCTCGGGGCCGAGACTTCACTTTTTCTTGTTGAACGCCTCGATGATGCCCCGAATCATGCCACCCAGGAACTTCGGCAACTTGATGGTGTAAAACCGCATGCTACCCCTCCTCACCGAAATTACTACACACGATACAAATACACGCCGGCCCCTATGAGTGCTAATGCCAATAGGCTATACCAAACCCACGGAGGTGCCCAATACAGGAAAATGGTGATTCCCCCGACAGCCAACGCTACCCCGAGAACACGTCGCAAGGCGCCCCCCTGTCGCAGGCGATAGGAGCGCAATCCCATTTCGCGTAAGCACCTCCTTTAGGTGTTCTCAAAAACGTGCATATTACATCATATTCTGCTGTCGGATAAACATGTATCCTGCCACCTGAAAAAAGTATATGTCTAAGAAGTAAAAAATCAGGCAACGAAAACTCGCTGCCTGATTACATTATGTGGATAGTTTGTACATGATACCGATTTTTTCCTTTTTCTTACGCAACTCGATCGCGTGCAGGAAACAGCAGCTGCGATGCGCTGCTAAGCACAACTGTCAAGACGACTCCCGCAATAATCATTTCTGGCAACAGATACGTGATGTTATAAATGAGGGAATATTGCCAGACTGGTACACCTTCTGGCGCGTAGCTGCCAAACCAAATAACACCCGATAGAAAATGGCAGACAAATCGTCCAATCACGCCGATGAGCAAGCCGCTCCACAGTACCATGATTCGTTGCTTCGTTCCTTCGTAGCCAGACAAGCGAAAAAGCCCAGCGAGACCAAGCGCCCCAAAAGCAAGAGGATAATCCAGCAACAGCTGAACCGGATGGACAACTGTACTGCCCAAGAACAATTGAAGAAATCCGACAACAAGCCCTGTCATGACACCAGCAGCGAGTCCACGGCGAACAGCGATCAACGCGATTGGTACCATCACCAGGGACACAGAGCCACCCTGTGGCATATCGAAGACCTTGATCTGACTAAAAACAATTGCAAGAGCCGCCATCATCGCCATTTCCAACAAAATGACCAATCGTTGACGATCCAAAATAGTCACTCCCCAAAATAGAATAAATAAAAAATTTTTTACACTGATAATGTTTCTGATTCTAGCCCAAGTCTATGCTCGTGTCAAAGAAAAAAGCCGCTGCCTCATCGGCACTGCGGCTGATTGTATTACCGAACCTTCTCCAAAAACTGCTGGGCACGTTCACTTCTTGGCTTTTGAAAAAACTCTTCTGGTGGCGTATCCTCCAAGAGACGACCATCATCGAGGAATAAAATACGATCTGACACCTCTTCGGCAAAGCGCATTTCATGCGTGACGATTGCCATGGTCATTCCGCTATCTGCGAGCCCCTTCATAACCTCCAGAACCTCCTTGACCATCTCTGGGTCGAGGGCAGAGGTCGGCTCGTCAAACAGCATGATTTGCGGCTCCATCACAAGTGATCGGGCAATGGCTACACGCTGCTTCTGACCACCTGACAAACGTGAAGGAAAGACATCCGCTTTGTCTGCCAGTCCTACGCGCGCCAATAGTTCTCGCGCCTTTTTTTCCGCTTCCGCCGCAGACATGCCTTTTACTTTCATCGGAGCATAGGTCAAGTTCTTTAACACTGTCATATGCGGAAACAGGTGAAAATGCTGGAAAACCATCCCGATTTGTTGGCGAATACCCATCACGTCGGCTTTTGGCGCGGTGATTTCCTGTCCGTTGATTGTAATGGTACCCGTCGTTGGTGTCTCCATCAGGTTGATGCAACGCAATAGCGTAGACTTCCCCGATCCAGATGGACCGATGATGGCGACAACCTCCCCTTTACCGATGTTCGTCGTGATGCCCTTCAACACATTCAGTTGCCCAAATGACTTCGTAATGTTATCGATCTTAATCACTGAGTCTCATCCTCCGTTCCAGTACGCGAGCTACCCAAGTCAGGATCATAACCATGACATAGTACAGGATACCGGCCATCATGTATGGCTCAAAATAGCGGAAGATGGTGCCTTTGACCACATTCGCGTTCTGCATGATGTCTGCAAGACCAATTGTGGAAACGAGTGCGGATTCCTTCAAGAGTGCAATTGTTTCATTGACAAGAGCAGGCAAGATATTTTTGACAGCCTGCGGCAAAATAATGTCGAGCATCATCCGGTGATAAGGTACCCCAAGCGCTTTGGCCGCTTCCCACTGCCCTTTATCCACCGCCAAAATTCCACCACGAATAGTCTCGGAAATGTATGCACCTGAGTTTAATGTAAACGTCAAAACAGCTGCTTCCAGTTGTGAAATATTGTAGCCAGTAAGCTGTGGCGTTGCAAAATATACAAAAGTCAGCTGCAAAATCAAAGGTGTCCCGCGGAAAACAGACGTGTAGGCAACCGCGAGCCAGTTCAGCAATTTTACATTCGAAATTTTAATGAGTGCGAGGATGGAGCCCCAGAAAAATCCTAATACAACCGAAATCAAGGTAACAAGTAGCGTGCCCTTTATCCCTTCCAATATGAAAGGAATATAGGGCACGATTTGTTCAAAATCCAAATTCATGCCCATTCTCCCCTCTTGCTGCTTATACAGTTATTCTTCGTTGTCTGGAGAGATTATTGACCGAACCATTTTTGAATCAGCTTGTCCATTTCTCCGTTTTCTTGCATCTTTTTAATCACTTCATTAAACTTCTGTACGTGCGGCGACCCTTTTGGGAACGCAACAGCGGAGCCATTCTTTTCATTTTCTTCCATTGTGGTGAATTGCAGAGAGTCATTGTTTGCCACGAAGCCTTTCGCTACCGTGTCCTCAATAATGGCAGCATCTACGCGGCCCGCTTTTACTTCTTCGACGATCTCAGGCAGCTTGTTCAGTGAAGTGATCTGCAAGCCGGAAACAGTTTTTGCAAGTTCTTTTGCTGCCCCTTCCTGAATAGAGCCGAGCTGTACCGCCACTTTTTTGCCAGCCAATTGCTCAGGCTTGGTCAGATTGCTGTCTTTCTTTGCTACGATTGTATTTTTCGCATCGTAATAGATGGTAGAGAAATCAGCGTTCTTCTCGCGCTCAGGTGTTGCTGTCATGCCCGCCATAACGAAATCCGCGCGATTCGTTTGCAGCGCCGGAATAAGTCCGTCAAAGTTCATGTCGTTGATTTGCAGTTCGTAGCCGAGCTCTTTTGCAATGTATTTCGCAATATCAATGTCAAAGCCGACAATCTCGTCTTTTCCACTGCTCAGATCGTGATATTCATACGGCTTATAGTCGGCAGAAGTAGCCATGACCAATGTTTTCTTGTCTCCAGCAGAAGGTGCAGGTGCTTGTCCTGTTGCGGTTTGATTGCCTGTACCACATCCGGCGATTAACACTGCCGCAAGCATGGAAGTAAGTGCCAGAGAAATAAATGATTTTGTTTTCTTCATGATGAAACCCCCGTTGTTATGATTTTTACGCATAAAGCAGTCTATTCGTAGCATTAATTTGCATGAAAACTTATATTTATGCATCACAATGATTATTTTACTCATAATCTGAACAATTTCAATCATTTTTTACTTGTGTTTTAAACACGGAATATACAGAATTTTATGTACAAATCTTTATTTTTGTGGCAGAAAAGCAAACAAGGCTTTATAGTGCTAGTAAAAGGATTTACAGGAGGCTGACATGGAGAAAAATTGGACGTCCTATTTTCGGCAGCAGCTCCCAGAAATTATTGAGGAACTGCGTACATATGTAGAGATGGAAACACCCACCCATAACAAGCAAGCTGTCGATCAATTAGGCAGCCTGATCGCAGAACGCTTTCGCCAATTGGGATGTCGGGTGGAGAGCTTGCCACAAGAGCAATACGGAAATCAGCTGCGCATGGAGTATGGAGATGGCGAAGAACAAATCTTCATTCTCGGTCATTTCGATACTGTAAAAGAGATTGGAACATTAGCTGTTGAGCCTTGTCGCGAGGAAAATGGCCGACTCTATGGGCCTGGTACATACGACATGAAAGCAGGGATCGTTTTTAGCTATTTCGCCCTGCGTGCCATGATGGAACATAATCTTTCGCCCAAACATAAGCTCGTCTTTTTTTGGAACACCGATGAAGAGATCGGCAGTGTTTCCTCCGAAATGCTCATTCGAGAGGAAGCAAAAAGAAGTAAATATGCATTGGTACTGGAGCCCGCCGCTGGAGATGGCTCTTTGAAAACAAGCCGAAAAGGCGGCGGAGACTTCATTCTGAAAGTAACAGGCCGCGCTGCACATGCAGGGAATGATCACGCCAAGGGGATCAATGCGATTGCTGAGCTGGCTCACCACGTCCTCGCGATTCAATCGTTTACGAATTATGAAGCGGGCACAACCTTGTCTGTCGGCACCATTACAGGTGGAAGTGCATCAAATGTCGTGCCTGACTTTGCCATGACGGAAATTGATGTCCGTATCCAAAGTCGCGAGGAAAGCGAACGCATAACCCGATTGATGAATCAACTGACCCCTGTCCATCCGGAAGCCAAGCTGTTCGTGGAAGGCGGAATCACCAAACCTCCTATGGAACGAACCGCTGGTACCCAGCAACTGTTCTTGCATGCACAGGAACAAGCGCGTCTGGAAGGTTTTGAATTGACGGAGCAAGGTGTCGGTGGAACAAGCGATGGAAACTTCGCCGCTGATGCCGGAACACCAACGCTTGACGGTTTGGGACCTGTTGGTGACGGAGCCCACGCTTCTCATGAGCATATCGTCATTGACGCTATTCCTGGCAGGATTGCCGTCATGCTTCGGATGTTTTTAACCTTGTCATAATAATTTTACAGGTGTATAATTTTATGGAAAATTAAGGCTCCGTCTACTTAACGACGGAGCCTTATCTGCACTATTTTCGAATGGGCAATCATATATATTCCTATTCGAATAACAAGGAGAGGGAAAACATGGAATCAATCACCACATCGCCAAGCAATCCCGTAGGATTTTGGCTCCGACTCGGTGCCGGTCTGCTAGATGCAATCATTGTCGGACTACCGCTACTACTGATCACCTATATCATTACAGGCAATACAGAAGACAATCTTGTTACCAATATTATCTCCTCGCTCTACAGCCTACTCGTACCTGTATTTTGGCATGGCTATACGGTGGGAAAACGAATTGTCGGTATTCGCATCGCCCGAATCGATGGAGAGCCGGTAGGAGTCGGAACTATGCTGTTACGCAACTTGGTCGGAGGGATCGTGTACGTCATTACACTCGGTCTTGGTATCATCGTCAGCGCCATCATGATTGCTGTTCGTCAGGATAAACGCTCGATCCATGATTTGATCGCCGGTACGTATGTAACCTCGAATCAGCCTTAATTACCATTCATCATACATAAAAATAGCAACTCTGCGACGAGCCCCCTTGGAATCAACTCCAAAGGGGCATTTTTATTAGATTGGCGCCCACAACAGCATGTCCCGACTAAAAAAGACCGGATATAATCATCCGGCCTTTTTCACGTTTATTGGAACAGCACCTTATCAGTTTTTGCATCCATAAACACCATTGTTGTGTAAGGCGGTAGGCTTGCCCGTACAATGATATAAGGTGTGTGCACCGCTGGCATTGTAATATCTTCTGGAGCAGGATTTGTCAGCTCTACATATACCGTGAGCATTTCCCATCCTTGCTCTGTTCCAACAACCTTCAAACCATAGCCAGAGGTAGGCACTTCACCACGGGAGACTACATACAAGTCACCTTGGCGATGTACCCCCTTCTTCGCCTTTACTTTCCCTACGAAAGCTCGTTCAGCCGCTGACAATGTACTTTCTTTTTCGATAGACAATTTTTTCGTTTGCACGTCTACTTGAGAAGCCGTGATCGACTCCGAATGTTTTTGTTCAGCATGCACGGCAGCTTGTGAAAATGGCAGAATGGAGAGAATGGTGAGAACCGCTACACTGTTTTTCCATAACGATTTCATACATGATCAACTCCTGATTTTTTTTAGAGGGCGAGAAACAATTCTTGATACTGGCCAGTATCTCTCAGATAGGAAATTTTTACCATCTATCTGGATAATTTGATTTAATCATTATATTTATTAAAAAGCAATATTTTCCAAAATGTTTTATTTTTGTTAATTAACCTTTACCATATATCGCCAAATATCCTTGTTATAGCAAGAATAATTCAATTTTATTCAATTTGTAATACGAACGATAATTATAATTTTATTTTTATTATTAATTGATTTATCACATAATTAGTTATAATATTCAGATGATTACAAACCGATTATAAACAGAGGAAAGCACAAAAAAAGCTGACGCCGATTGCATATCGTCGTCAGCTTACAGCAGCTAAGTGTTTTTCTTATTGTCCACGAATCGCAGCGATTGCTTGACCGCGATTTTCCTGATTGAATACCGCGCTTCCTGCAACGAGGACAGTGGCACCTGCTTCCTCGCACAAACGTGCTGTTTGTGCATTGACACCGCCATCGATTTCGATTTCCACATGCCCCAAACCACGTTCGTTCAGCATTTGACGCAACTGGGCAACCTTTGGCACAACGCTGTGAATGAACTTTTGTCCACCAAAACCAGGGTTCACTGTCATAAGGAGAACCATATCCAAATCAGCGAGGACTGGCTCGATCGCGGAAATCGGTGTAGCCGGGTTCAATACCACTCCCGCTTTCACACCTTGCTCCTTGATCAAGTACAGCGTGCGATGCAGATGACGGCATGCTTCCTGATGAACCGTAATCCAGTCTGCCCCACTTTTCGCGAATTGCGGAATGTAGCGATCTGGTTCCTCAATCATCAAGTGCACATCGAGAGGCAGCTTGGTCACTGGGCGAATCGCCTCCACAATCAGAGGACCGATCGTAATGTTTGGAACGAAGTGTCCATCCATCACATCCACGTGAATCCAGTCAGCTCCTCCCTTCTCGACATCGAGAATTTCTTCACCCAGACGGGCAAAATCAGCAGATAGGATAGAAGGTGCGATTTTTACCATGGTTTGTTCCTCCGTTGGTATTCTTTTAGCTCGTCGCGGAATTGTTTGTAGTGCTCGTAGCGCTGTTCGCTGATCTCTCCAGCCTCCAGCGCGGCCTGAACAGCACAAGCTGGCTCGCTTACGTGTAGACAGCCACGGAACTTGCATTCCGAGCTGCGATCGGCAAAGTCCCGGAAGGATTCCGCCAGGTCAAGCTCGGAGAAATCGATAAATTCCAGTGAACTGAAGCCCGGTGTGTCTGCCACATAGCCGCCGCCCGCAAGCGGAATCAGCTCGACATGACGCGTTGTATGCTTTCCACGTCCGAGCTTTTGGCTGACATCTCCTGTCTGCAGGCTGACACCCGGAAACAGCATGTTGATCAGAGAGGATTTGCCTACACCTGACTGACCGGCAAAAACCGAAATACGGTCCCGCAAAATCTCACGCACGTCCTCTACACCGCGTTCATCGGCCGTGGAGGTCGGAATCACGCGGTACCCGATCGCTTCATACTTCTCCACGATTTCGGTTACCTCTTCTTCCGACACTTGATCGGCTTTGGATAAGACAATCACGGAATCAATCCCTGCATGCTCCGTGTGCGTCAGGAACTTGTCCAACAGCAACGGACTGAACATCGGCTTGTACATCGAGAAGACAAGTACCGCCTGATCCACATTGGAAATGGGCGGACGAACCAACTCATTCGTCCGTTCACCCACCTCCATGATATAGCCTTCTTCCTCATTGATCGCATCGTAGACGACCCAATCCCCAACCAGTGGGTTTACTTTTGCGTCTTTTTTCTTGAAGAGCCCTCGTGCACGGCAACTGTAGATTCGCCCTTCGTCGGCTACATAATAGAAACCGCTGAGCGCTTTCACAATCCGTCCTTCTGGCATTCATGTCCCTCCACTACACTATGGCAAGCTGCTATAGGAAATCGAATACTTTTGTGCCTCCATAAAGTTGTTCATGTTCGGCCCTTTGACCAAAAGCCTGATCAACGCATCTTTTTGAGGCGACACTACGTATTGCACGTTGTATTCTTTGCTTTCAGTAACCGTCTCAGTCTGCACAACCTTCGTACCGCTGGCATCCGTTACTTCAATTTGCACTTCCAATGTATCACCAGGCATCACATCGAGATAGACAGGTGAAGTCCCGGTCTTGGCATCCTGCGGATATTGGCCGTTGCTGACCTCAAGCGGAATCGCTACGTCCTTTTGCACATCCATTCCCGGATCGTATGGGTGAGTGCTGAGAACAATGCCTGGTTTGTCGGTTGTATAAGTAGGCACTTCGGTGATTTTCCCGACAGACAGCCCTTTTTTGAACAATTCTACTTGCGCAGCCTCTACGGATTTATTCCGGACATCCGGCATTTTCACGAAGGCTTTTCCTTTACTAATCGTGACCGTCACATTCGTTTTGATTGGGAACACCTTTTCATTGGCTGCTGGGGACTGCTTGATAACCGTTCCTACCTCGGCCTTGTCGTCCTCTTCCTCTACGAAAGTGACATTCTCCAGTTTAAAACCATTGCTTTTCAATGCTTCCTCTGCTGTTGCCCGCGGCAACGTAACCAGATTTGGCATGTTGATCTCTTGTTGTCCTTTGCTT
Source organism: Brevibacillus sp. MER 51 (assembly GCF_023714195.1). Lineage (NCBI taxonomy): Bacteria > Bacillati > Bacillota > Bacilli > Caryophanales > Paenibacillaceae > Brevibacillus > Brevibacillus sp. MER 51. The sequence continues at coordinate 169,885 of NZ_JAMAUS010000005.1, forward strand.
ACAAACAAGGTCACAACGGAATTTTCCTTTAACCGCATGGGAGGTGCAGGGTCCTGACGAATCACCATTCCCTTTTCTATCGTATCGTTGGCTTCCTCAACGATACGGGCAACAAGTTTGGCATCCTGAATCTTTTTCTCAGCGAGAGTCACTTCGATCCCTTCTACATGAGGGACCTGTGCCTCTGGTACTGACGGGAACAGATTCAACAGTAAGTTAAATCCGAAGAATGCCAGTACGAAAAACAGTCCGATACCGCCTACCCACAGCAGAGCCTTGACCCACCATTGTTTCTTTGCTGGTTTGACATCCTCTTCTTCTGTGCGCTGCTCATAACGGCTACGCCCCGCTCCTCCGGTTTTGCCATTGGTGTGGCCTTCGAGCATGTCAGGTGTGATGATCGGCACCACTCGCGTCATCTCTTCATCCACCGGGAACGTCAGCTTTTCTTCGTTTAATCGTTCCGGGAACAGGCAGGTCTCCAAATCTTCTAGCATTTCACTCGCGGATGCGTATCTGAGAAATGGATCCTTTACCAGCGCCTTCAAAATGACATTTTCCACACTCTGTGGGATAGCCGGATTGACCTGGCGCGGCTCTGGAAGCGGCTCCTGCAAATGCTTGAGCGCCACCGATATAGGCGAATCACCGGAAAACGGCAGTTCACCTGTCACCATTTCGTACAAAACGATCCCCAGCGAGTAAATATCGGATTTTTCCCCGGTAATCCCACCGCGTGCCTGCTCTGGCGAAAAATAATGGACAGAGCCAAGCATCGCATTCGTATGCGTAATCGTTGCGGAAGTAACGGCTCGCGCAATCCCGAAATCCGTAACCTTCACCCGACCATTTTTTCCAATCATAATGTTATGCGGCTTAATATCTCGATGAATGATCTGGTTTTGATGCGCATGATCGAGTGCATCGCAAATTTGCTCGGCGATCCGCACTGCCTCTTCTACCGGCAGCGCGCCACGTTGAATGATGACCTCTTTCAACGTATAGCCTTCTATGTACTCCATCACCATATAATGGGTATCGCCATCCTGACCGACATCATACACCCCAACCACATTGGGGTGAGATAAGCTCGCCACCGCCTGCGCTTCACGTCGGAAACGATTGACGAAATCTTCGTCCGTACCAAACTGTGAACGCAACACTTTGACTGCCACTGGACGATTCAAAATTAAATCTTTGGCCTTGTATACAATGGCCATACCGCCCCCACCGACGCGGGATTCTATTTGGTATCGTCCTCCCAGTCGTTGACCTTCCATCTCTCTCACCCCTCTTTCTGACCGGCATCAAGCGTATTTCGTACGGCAACCAGCGTTATGTTATCTTCCCCACCGGCATCCAGTGCTTCCTGCACCAAACCGTCCACCTTCGCTTGTAACGATATCTGTTTCTGCAAATTTTCTTCCAAGGAAGGATGACTGACTTTATTGCTCAATCCATCTGAGCAAATCAAGACGACATCACCCTCTGACCATTCAAACTGTCCAAGATCAATGAGCACATCCGGCTCTGTCCCGAGCGAACGCATGATAACGTTGCGGTGAGGGTGGACAGACGCCTCCTCGGCTGTAATCTGTCCACTTTTCACCAGCTCATTGACAAGAGAATGGTCTTCTGTTTTCATGACCAGTCCGTCTTGGTTGTAAAAATACAGACGGCTGTCGCCAATATGCGCGGTAATCACGGAGGATTGGTCAAACAAAGCAGCAACCACAGTTGTGCCCATACCACTACACTCCGGATGTTCAGCCGCATATTCATAGACTTCTTTATTTGCAAGCAGGACGGCGTTCATCAACTGCTCACGCACATCCTCTGCTTCGAGGTCCCCATCTAGGTGACGCAGTTCTTTTACTATTCGCTCAACAGCTAGGCGACTGGCAATATCACCAGCCTGATGGCCACCCATACCATCTGCTACAATGGCGAGCACGCGTCCGTTTAAATCGGTCACACAGGCATAATAGTCCTCGTTAACCTGACGAACGCGGCCAACATGGGATTTCATCGCGATTTCCATGGCATCACCCCACGGTTTCTTTAGCGTGTTGTGCCCTCAATTGTCCGCAAGCAGCAGCAATGTCACTGCCTTGCTCGCGTCTGATGGTCACATTGATTCCTTTTTCCTCTAAGATGCGTTTGAACTGAAAAATCTCATTGCGTGGCGTGCGTACATAATCACGCTCTGGTACGTAGTTCACCGGGATCAGATTCACGTGGCAAAGCATGTCGCCAATGAGTTCGGCCAGCTCCTCTGCATGCTCGGGCTGATCGTTTTTCCCGCCGAATAGACCGTACTCAAAACTGATGCGGCGCCCTGTCTTGTTAATGTAATGGTGGCATGCTTCCATCAGCTTAGCGAGCGGGAAGCCGCGGTTGATCGGCATAAGCTGGCTTCTCAACTCCGTGTTTGGAGCGTGCAGGGAAATCGCCAAGTTCACTTGTCCGCCTCGTTCGGCAAACTCGTAAATCTTCGGCACAATTCCACTGGTGGAAACTGTAATGTGACGAGCACCGATATTCAAGCCACGGTTATCGTTGATGACAGACAGGAACGCCATCAAGCTCTCGAAGTTCTCGAAAGGCTCCCCGATCCCCATGACAACAACGTGACTGACGCGCTCACCTTCCGCATCCAATCTGCGTTGTGCCGTCAATACTTGAGAGACGATTTCACCTGCATCCAGGTTACGTTTTAGTCCCCCTAATGTAGATGCACAAAACGTACATCCGATACGGCAGCCCACCTGCGTCGTAACACAGATGCTGTTTCCGTAGTTATGACGCATAATCACCGTCTCAATCGCATGCCCATCGACAAGCTGGAACAAAAACTTGATCGTTCCGTCCTGCGACTCCTGATGTGTGATTTCCTTGAGTGGCTCCATGCGGAATGTATCCGCCAGCTTTTGGCGCAGCTCCTTGGACAAATTGCTCATCTCTTCAAAAGAAGTGACGCGCTTTACATATAGCCAGTCAAAAATTTGTTGCGCACGAAATGCTTTGTCGCCGGCACTAACCAGCCATTCCTTCATTTCATCTTGCGTCAAACTGTAAATAAGCGGCTTTGCGCCAGTAAATGTCGTTAACGGCATTCTATCTCCACATCCTCAAAATCATTGCTTGCCTAAATCCATTCTATCATTGTACCTCGTGGGGCGTCTCGCTTCAAACGGTTTTGACATCCAGATTCATAAATGCGTCACTTTTCCTAGTGTAAACCAATCTAAGCGCTCGCAAACAAAGGCAAAGGAGTGGCATTTTCCACCTGTTGGTGCGCCACCCCTTGCTTGTACGTCCATTACCTTATCCTCTTCGTTTCAATCGCGCGATAAAGAATCCATCACTCTCGAAATGGTGAGGCAAAATTTGTACGCAGGCTCCGGTTTCATCAACATGCACTCTGACGGCCTCTGGCAGGTCCTTTGCCAGTGTATCATCGAATACGAAATCAGGGTATTCTTCAACAAAGCGGCGAACAATCTCCTGATTTTCTGCTGGCTCAATTGTACATGTGCTGTAAACCATGACACCACCCTGAGCAAGCATCGGCGCCAATGTCTTGAGCAGTTCGTACTGTAGCTGAGCAATCGCACGGACATCTTCCGGCGTTTTGTTCCATTTCAGGTCAGGCTTGCGACGAATTACGCCAAATCCGGTGCATGGCGCATCCAGCAAGATTCGATCGAAAGTTCCCAACGCTTTTTCAGGTAGGTCCAGTGCATCACTAACGATTGGCTCGATGATCGTAATCCCGAGTCTTTTCGCTGCACCAGCAATCAGATCGCGTTTGTGCGGATGCACGTCACTCGCAATGATTTGCCCGCGGTTTTCCATCATTTCCGCTATGTGCGTTGTTTTTCCACCAGGTGCTGCGCAGGCATCTAATACACGCATGCCTGGTTGGGCAGCAAGAGCTGGTGCTACGAGCATGGAACTCTCATCCTGAATCGTGAAGTAGCCTTCCTTGAATAAACGCGAGCCTGCTGCATGTCCGCCTTCCATCAGAATCGCGTGAGGACTGACAGACGACGCTTGTCCTTCCAGCCCTTCTTCCGCCAGCTTGTCCAGCACTTGATCCTTCGTCGTTTTCCATGCATTGACTCGGACTGAGCTATGCGGTGTTCTGTTGTTCGCTTCGCAAATCGCAATCGTCGTCTCTTCGCCATATACGGCGAGCCACTGACGCACAAGCCATTCTGGATGAGAATAGGCTACAGCGATTTGCAGGGCACGACCGCCTTTTGGCTGACGCTCCCACACATCCGGCTGGCGCAGCACATTGCGCAAAACACCGTTGACCATCGAAGCAATCCCTTGATGACCGCGTTTCTTGGCGATTTCAACTGCTTGGTGTACGGCAGCGCGTTCAGGAATACGGTCCAAAAAACGAATTTGATACAAGCTGAGACGCAGCAAATTGCGGACCCAGGTCTGGACCTTTTTATTCCCGACAAAATGGGACAGGACATGATCCAGCGTCATTTTGCGCTGAATGGTACCGTACACAAGCTCTGTCACCAGCCCTGCATCTGCTGCACTGAGATTTTCCCGATCCAAGACATTGCGCAGCTCAAGATTGCTGTAGGACTTATGTTCTTCTACCCTATTCAAAACGTCGAGGGCGATATCGCGAGCTCCCTTTTTTGCCACGGACTATTCTCCTACCTTTGTGCCGATTTCAATGCTGCTGCCCGCTCCACGCAAAAAGTCGAGTGCACTCATACGTTTTTTGCCTTCTGGCTGCAATTCGGTTATTTTCACTGCACCACTACCGCAAGCGACAACGATACCGTCTTCCTCGCGAGCGATGATCGTTCCCGGCTCTTTGCCATCGCCCGACACAGGCATTTTTTCTACCCACCACAACTTCCAAATCTTGCCCTCGCATGTTGTAAATGCGACAGGCCACGGATTCAAGCCACGGACTTGGTTGTAAATCTGTTCCGCAGAACGGCTCCAGTCAATCTTCTCGTCCGTACGCTTGATATTCGGGGCAAAAGTCGCTGCTGAATGATCCTGTTGCTCTGCTACAAGCTCTCCAGCCAACAGGGGCGGAACGGTAGCAATCAACAGCTCAGAGCCTGCCGCAGCCAATTTGTCATGCAAGGTCCCCACGGTATCGCGCTCCTCAATCGGCACGACTACCTTGGACAGCATATCCCCTGCATCGAGAGCTTCGACCATGTACATGATGGTCACGCCTGTTTCCGCTTCTCCCTCGACAATCGATTTATGAATCGGGGCACCCCCGCGATATTTCGGCAAAAGAGAGGCGTGTACATTGATGCAGCCATATTTCGGGGCATCGAGCAGTTTTTTCGGCAAAATCTGCCCGTACGCCGCGGTAATGATCAGATCAGGCTCGAGGGCCAACACTTCTTCAAGTGCATCCTCAGCCTTGATTTTTTCCGGTTGCAATACCAAAAGTCCATGACGCAAAGCCGCCTCCTTCACGGGGGGCGGCGTCAATACCTGCTTGCGTCCAACGGGACGATCGGGTTGTGTTACGACTCCAATCACGTTGTAGCCTGCTTCGAGTACTGCCGTAAGACTCGATACAGCAAAGTCAGGCGTACCCATAAACAGGATGCGAGCATCTTTCAAATGGTTATTCCCCTTCCTGGTTCGGGTTTACTTTGTACACCTTGTCAGCTACATCGATAAAGAGGACGCCGTTTAAATGATCGATCTCGTGTTGAGCGCAACGGGACAACAGGTCGTCTGCCTCGAGCTCAACCACATTCCCGTTACGATCATGACCGCGCAGCTTGATCCACTTGTGGCGACGAACGTCTCCTTGCAGGCCAGGAATACTGAGGCAGCCTTCTGGATAATCATATTGCTCCCCTTCATGCTCAATGATTTCCGGATTGATCATTTCAATCAGTCCATCACCGCAATCCATCACGATGACACGCTTGGAGATGCCCACTTGTGGAGCAGCCAAGCCTACACCGTCTGCATCGTACATCGTGTCTGCCATATCATCAAGCAGTTTGTGCAAATTGGCATTAAATTTGGTTACGACCATTGCTTTTTCACGCAAAATCGGATCTGGATGTTTTACAATTGTGCGAATCGCCATGTGTTTCATATCCTCCCTAAAGCAGTACGTAAGGGTCGACGTCAATCGTCATCAATACTTTCTGCTGTTTGTTCCATTCTTCAAACGCAGCCGTCGCCTGAGCGAGCAGGTCCGACAGTTGCGGTTCATCACGATATTTTAGCATGATCTGAAAACGAAATCTATCCTTCACCCTTGCAATGGGCGAAGCCACAGGGCCCAAGAGAATCGTCGTCTGTGCCAAACGCTGTCGCAAGTAGTCAGCCATCGTATGCGCACCGCGGATCACAACAGGTACCTCTTCGTGGCTAAACGTTATTAAAACGAGACGGAAATACGGCGGGTAGCCTGTTCGTCTGCGCTGCATCATTTCATCCTGATAAAATGCGGGATAATCATGCTTGGTCGCATGAACAATGCTGTAGTGCTCCGGCGTATACGTCTGAATCACGACATCTCCGTCCAGCTCATGCCGTCCTGCCCGTCCACCTACCTGCGTCAAAAGCTGAAATGTCTTCTCCGCTGCACGGAAGTCAGGCAGATGCAAGGATGTATCCGCTGCAATGATGCCCGCCAGCGTCACTCGTGGAAAATCAAGCCCCTTGGCAATCATCTGCGTACCGAGCAAAACGTCGCCTTGACCCGAACGAAATTTGTTTAGCAGCTCTTCGTGAGAGCCTTTTCGCGAGGTCGTGTCCACGTCCATTCGGATGACCCGGATTCCGGGGAATAGTTTTGCCAGCTCCGCTTCCACCTTTTGCGTTCCGGTACCAAAAAAGCGTATATGCTCACTTTGACACTCTGGACAATGCTTGGGCTGTGCGATGGTGTATCCACAGTAATGACAGCGTGCTGTATGATTCGTTTTATGATAAGTAAGCGAGATGTCGCAATGAATGCAGCGCATCGTATAGCCGCAGGAGCGGCACATGACAAAGGTAGAAAAACCTCTTCGGTTAAGGAAAATGACCATCTGTTCTTCTTTTGCCAGTCGGTCTGCAATCATCTCATGCAGCTTCCGGCTGAACATCGAACGATTCTGGGCCTGAAGCTCCTCGCGCATATCCACAACATGAACCTCTGGCATCGGGCGATTCCCGACACGCTCCGGCATGCGCAAGAGTTCGTATCGCCCACGTGTGGCCAATGCATACGTCTCCAAAGCAGGAGTGGCGCTTCCCATGACGAGGACACCCTGATTCTCTTTCGCTCGCCACAGGGCTACTTCCCGCGCATGATAGCGTGGCGTCTCTTCTTGCTTATACGAGCTCTCATGCTCTTCATCGATCACTATCAACCCAACATTCCGAAACGGAGCAAAGATGGCAGAGCGTGCCCCTACCACCACTTTGACCTGATTGCGGATGATCTTGCGCCACTCGTCATAGCGCTCTCCTTGTGACAACGCACTGTGCAAAACAGCTACGTCTGCTCCAAAACGAGCTTTGAAGCGCTCGACCATTTGCGGAGTCAGTGAAATTTCCGGAACGAGAAAGATCGCCTCGCGCCCTTTTTCCAATGTGCGTTCGATTGCTTCGAGATACACTTCTGTCTTACCGCTTCCGGTAACGCCGTGCAGCAAGTAAGAAGCATACGTTCCCGACTCAATCGATTGCAAAATAGGGGTCAGTGCCGCTTCCTGTAAGGGAGTAAAGACGGGTTTCTGCTTTTCCTGGAATCGTCGATTGGCGTACGGGTCCCGGTAAACTTCCACTTGCTCGATCGCGATCCAGCCTTTTGATTCCAGACTTTTTAGCGGGGAGCGCGTAATTCCGTATTCATCCCGCAGCATTTGTACAGATAAGGACTGCTCCTTGTGCATAAGCATCAGTTGAAGGACACGGCGCATCTGCTCCGCCCGTGCTGGCAACGAACCAATCGCTTCTTCCAGCTTACCTTCATCCAATAAGCTTCGGACAAATGATTGCTGCTTGCGGGTAATTCTGTCTCTTACCTGATACTCTGTTGCAAGCAAACCACTCTGTATCCAACCGGGAACGAGCAAATACTCCTCCGCAAATTGCTTCTCCACTTCTGAGAGCGGAATTTGCCGTTTGCGAAACAATTCCCACAGAAGCCCGGATCTCCCGCATGCTTCTTCGTCTAATGCGTCTGTCGCCGTCAGCCACTTCTCCGACTTCCCTTTGAGCACAGCCGGGAGCATCGCCTGTACAGCCGTTACCCACGGACACAAGTATTGCTTGGACATCCATTCGCTCATTTTTAGCAGCTCTGGCGTTAGAGGAGGAGTATCGTCTTGTACCTGCACGACATCTTTTAGTCGCGAACGGTCTGGTATAGCTTCATCATCCTCTACGATCCCGATGACATAGCCTTGCAGTTGACGGGGGCCAAACGGCACAACCACACGACTGCCAATGCGAATCAGTGGACGCAACCAAGGCGGAACATGGTAATCAAAAGGTCGATTCGTCCGATTGACCGGAACGTCCACGATAATTTGGGCAATCATGACAGGTCTCGGAGCGGTCTATGCTCTTGCACGGCAAGGACAGCATCAAACAGCTTGTCTGCCACAGCCCGCTTGCTCAATTTATCCAACGCCAGTTGCTCTCCGCCACGGGTTAGCAAGGTCACGATATTCGTATCGCTCCCCATACCTGCTCCCTCCAGCAATACATTATTGGCTACAATCATATCGAGATTTTTTCGCTCCAGCTTGGACTGGGCATGCTGTAACACATTTTGGGTCTCTGCTGCAAAGCCTACGACGAATTGCTTCGTTTTCCGCTCACCAACCGTTTTTAAAATATCGGGTGCTTTCTCTAGCACAAGGTCGAGTGGACCGTCACCCTTTTTCATCTTATGTTCAGCTACATGCTTTGGTCGATAATCGGAAACGGCTGCTGATTTGACGACGATGTCACAGTGCGGCAATTGCTCCATGACGGCATCAAACATTTCTTGTACCGATTCCACCGCGATGAATTCTACTCCATCAGGGCGTGCCAAGGTAGTCGGCCCACTGATCAGTGTGACCTTTGCCCCTCTGTCTCGTGCCGCTTCCGCAATGGCGTAGCCCATTTTTCCTGAAGCATGATTGGTTATGTAACGAACGGGATCAATTTTTTCACGAGTCGGTCCCGCAGTGATCAGTACGTGCTTGCCCTGCAAATCCTTTTCTCGGATCGTTTGTCTGGTCTCATCGGAAGCAAACCATTGACGCACAGCTTCGACGATTTCCTCCGGCTCCGCCAAACGTCCTTTGCCAATCCAGCCACATGCCAATAGCCCGACACCCGGTTCAACAAACCGATAACCATAGGAGGTAAGCTTATCCATATTGGCGATAACCGCCGGGTGATTGTACATATTGACGTTCATGGCAGGCGCGACCATGACAGGAGCTTTCGTAGCCAGTACAGTCGTCGTCAGCATATCATCCGCAATGCCATTCGCCATCTTGCCGATCACGTTGGCTGTTGCTGGCGCGATCAATACGAGATCAGCTCGATCAGCCAGTTCAATATGGCTAATCACATGGGGGTCTGGCTCCGTAAATGTATCTGTATAAACAGGCAGGTGAGACAAGGCTTGAAACGTCAAAGGCTGAATAAACTGCAAGGCGCCCTCTGTCAAAATGACATGTACCAATGCACCTGCCTGTGTCAGCTTGCTGGTCAGTGCAGCAGCCTTGTAAGCAGCGATGCCGCCAGATACTCCAAGAACAATACGTTTTCCTGCAAGCGAATGCATCTGCACTCTCTCCCTTCTCCCCTAACCGAAATCCGAAAAAAACAACCTCGTGAGGTTGTTTTTAAAGGTGACTGCTTATTTGCGACCGTCCAAAAACTCGTGAACGAGCTCGTCGGAGATGAACTCTTCCAGTGCCAAACCTACAAACTTTTTGGATTTTGGTCTCACCACTTGAATTTCGCTGTTTTCGCGAAGCTGACGCGCACGCTTGGATGCGACTGTCACCAGGATGTACTTGCTCTCCGCTTTTTGGGTCAATTCGTCAATAGATGGATACAACATAATTCTATTCAACCTCCTGTAACCATTTACGATATTTGTGAACCTGACGATCTTTTTTCAGATGTTCCGCTGTAATAATTGCTTGGATTCGATCGCAAGCCGATTCGATGACGTCATTTACGACTACATAATCGTAGTGGTCCATGAGCTCGATTTCAGCACGCGCTACTTCCATGCGCTTGCGAATGATCTCTTGCGATTCTGTCCCGCGTCCCACAATCCGGTTTTCCAGTTCGTTTAAATCAGGCGGAGCCAGGAACAGGAATGTACCTTGCGGGAAGCGCTCTTTTACTTGAAGAGCACCCTGAACTTCAATCTCAAGAATGACATCGCGACCCTCATTGAGCATATCGTCCACGAACTGACGAGGGGTTCCGTAGTAATTCCCTACGTATTCTGCCCATTCCAGGAGAGCATCTTCTTCAATCATCTGCTTGAACTCTTCTTGGCTTTTAAAAAAGTAATTAACCCCTTCTACCTCTCCAGGACGAGGCTGGCGTGTGGTAGCAGAAACCGAATACACCAGATCAGGCATCACTTCACGAAGTGCCTTGCATACTGTTCCTTTTCCCACACCAGCTGGTCCGGAAAGAACCAAAAGGAGACCACGATCAACCATACTCATTGTTTACACTCCTACTTTATTCGTCCGATTCGTCATCCTTCGTAGTCAAGCGCTGCGCCACTGTTTCTGGCTGTACCGCTGACAAAATCACGTGATCGCTGTCTGTAATAATGACCGCACGTGTACGTCTCCCATAGGTAGCGTCCACTAGCATGTTGCGATCGCGCGCTTCCTGGATGATCCGTTTGATAGGAGCGGACTCCGGACTTACAATTGAAATAATGCGGTTGGCATTGACGATGTTGCCAAAACCGATATTGATTAGCTTGATTGCCATGACGGCCCAGCCCATCCTTTCATGCTACTCGACATTCTGTATTTGCTCCCGCATTTTCTCCAGTTCTGTCTTGATCTCGACAGCCAAATGCTGAATGCGCAAATGATTCGCTTTGGAAGCAATCGTATTGGCTTCCCGATTCATTTCCTGGAGCAGAAAATCCAGTTTTCGACCAATTGCTTCTTCTTTGCCTAATTGATTGGCAAACTGTTGGCAATGACTATCTAAACGGGTCAACTCTTCACTAATATCACTTTTATCAGCGAAAAAGGCAACCTCTTGCGCTACACGAGCAGGGTCCAATTCAAAAGGTGTCAAACCGACCCACTCACTAACGCGTTGCTCAAGTCGGCCCTTGTAATCTTCCCTACAAAGTGGGGCCAACTGGGAGATCTCCCGGGTCCATGTGTTGACGGCAGTCAGGCGACTGGCTAGATCAGCATGCAGCAGTTTACCCTCGGTCTCTTTCATCGAAACGAGATCCATTGCTGCGGCCCTTACCAGGTCTTGGAGCCACTCTGCCAGCTCCTCCACATTGTCCTCTGACTCTTTGGTATGTATCACGCCAGGAAAGTGTAGCAGATCCTTGACGGTTAAAGGCGTCTCTAGCGAAAAACGCTGAGTCATCTCGCGGGAAATGGAGACGAGCTGTTCAGCTACATCCCAGTCAATGTCCATGACCGTAGCAGAAGAATTTTTCCCTTCCACTGAGACAGTGACATCGACACGCCCTCTTCTGACATACTGTGCGACCAGCTTACGAATCGAATCCTCAAGCATATTCCATGCTTTGGGCAGGCGCACGACAATCTCAGAAAAACGGTGATTCACTGCACGAATCTCGACTGTTGCTCGAATGGAGCCTTTGCTATCTTCTTTTCTACCGTAACCAGTCATGCTTCGAATCACAAGTTTTCACTTCCATAGACGCAAAATCGTTAATTTATTATAGGAGACAACTCTTGGCAGTGTCAACCGAAGCAGCCCCACCATTGAGAAGATTCCTCCTTGCTCTGACTTATGCTACACTGTGACTGGCAGCTGTCTATCTATTATTCTAGCCATTTTTTTGATCTGAGGTGACTTTTGTGGCATTTGATGGCGTAGTAACCCGCTCCGTTGCGCGGGAATTACATAAACTGGTAGGAGGACGCATCTCGAAAATCCACCAGCCCCACCATAGCGATATTGTTATGCAAGTACGGACACAAGGAGAAACAGTAAAGTTCCTCCTGTCTGCAAACCCGACCTATCCGAGGCTTCACATCACGACAGAAGAATTCACGAATCCGCTGGAAGCTCCGATGTTTTGCATGCTATTGCGCAAGCATTGTGAAGGCGGCGTCATTGAATCTGTCGAGCAAATCGGGATGGAGCGAATCATTCACATCGATGTACGCACCCGGGATGAGCTGGGTGACACGGCTGTCCGCCGAATTATTGTAGAGATCATGGGCAAGCACAGTAACATCATCCTCATCGATCCTGCAACCGGAGTGATTTTGGATAGCGCCATGCATGTGACGCTGGCCATTAGCCAGTACAGACAAGTAACGCCTGGCAGACCTTACGTCTCTCCTCCGAACCAAGATAAACGCGACCCTCTCACTGTAACCGAGCAAGCGTTTCTTTCTTCCCTCGACTGGAACAGCGGTCGTTTGGACAAGCAAATCGTAGATGGCTATACCGGGATCAGTCCCTTACTGGCAAAAGAAATTTTGCACAGAGCAGGGCTCGCGAATCGTGAAACATTGTGGGCTGCCTTTTCACAGGTAATAAAGGCAATCAACGAACATGAATATGCACCATCCATTGTTGAGGCGAATGGCAAAGCGTATTTTCACGTCGTCGAGCTGACTCATCTCTCAAACGGGGTTACCACCCCCTATCCTTCCGTCCAAGAATGCTTGCAGGCATTTTACGAAGGAAAGGCGCTCCGTGACACGGTCAAGCAACGTGCGCACGATTTGATTCGCTTTGTCACCTCTGAGCGCAATAAAAATGAAAAGAAAATCGAGAAGCTCGAGCAAACGCTGCAAGATGCGCATGAAGCAGACCAGTTCCGTTTGTACGGGGAATTGATCACCGCCAATATGCACCAAATGAAGCGAGGGGATCGCGAGCTCGTCACGGTTAACTGGTATGACGAAGCGGGAGATACCATCACCATACCTCTCGACCCATTGAAGACCCCGTCGGAAAATTTGCAGTCGTATTACAAACGGTATAACAAGGCCAAAAACAGCCTCTCCATCGTGAGTGAGCAGATTGAACAAGCGCAGGCTGAACTCTTGTATTTGGACGGCGTATTGGTTCAACTGGAACATGCCACCTTAAAAGATGCCGAAGAAATTCGCGAGGAGCTCGTTGAGCAAGGCTACATGCGGGATCGTAAAAAACGCGGTCCGCGCAAGAAAAAAGATACCAGACCTGAGCTTGATACATACCTTTCTTCGGACGGCATTGAAATTTTGGTCGGCAAAAACAATAAACAAAATGAATACTTGACCAACAAGCTCGCATCATCCCAAGAAACATGGCTACACACCAAGGATATCCCTGGGTCCCATGTCGTCATTCGCGCTCGGGAATTTTCGGATGAAACGTTGCTGGAAGCTGCGAATCTGGCGGCTTATTTCAGTCGCGCCAAAGAAGGCAGCCAAATTCCCGTAGATTACACGCTCGTCAAGCATGTAAAAAAACCGAGCGGGGCCAAGCCTGGCTATGTGATCTACGAGCAGCAACGAACGCTGTATGTAACACCAGATGAAGCATTGATCCGCCGTTTAAAATCAAACACCTCTTCTACGAATAGTGCGACTACCTAAGTTCATACTAAGGGCATGAAAGGTGGTGTTCGCACTTTGAACATCGTTCTCAAGCTCTTGTTTAACGGAATCATCGCCATTCCAGGGCTTTGGTGGTCGGGGACGTCCCTTATGTTTGCTGTGCTCGCAAGCGTGATTGTCAGTTTACTGGGTTATGTACTGGATTTGACAATCCTCCCACGTACGAACAATACGTTTGCGAGCTCCGCTGATTTCTTGTTCGTGTATGCCTCCTTGTGGCTTGGCTGTTACTTGTTTGGTCAAACCATATCCTTATCTGGTTTGTTGTTGACGGCATTTGCCATTACGGTGGTCGAATACTTTTTCCATGGTTACCTGCAACGGCACGGTGTCCACCATTCCAAACATCCGGGCTGAAGCATCATTTCTATTTTGGAAGGAGGATCAGGATGAACGTCATTGGCATCATCCAGACCGATCTTAACGAATTCAACGTGCTGTTTGAGCAGCAAGGCGGACAAGGCGGAAGCGGACAAGGGCAGCAATCACATGACGGCGGACAAAACAACCAACAAGACCAAGACAGCGACTCGATGTTTCTCAGTTTTCTCGATGAACAACCGAGTTCAAATGAACACAGCGGACAAGGGAACAGCCAAGGTGGGCAGCAGCAAAATGGCGGCGGCCCGCAAGAGTTGACCGTTCGCATTAAAGGAATTCCTGAGGGACAAAAAGCAAACTTCCTGCAAATGTATCAAATTCTTCAAGACGCCCAAGACTCCCAAACCCTTGAAAAAGACCTGACCATTGTCGATCACGGAGATCAAGACCAGGGCTCACAAAAACAAGGGCAGGGTCACAGCTCGGGCAAGCAAAACAAAACCACTCATTAATTTGAAGGCAAAAACAAAAACCACCTGGAAGCTGATTCCAAGTGGTTTTTGTTTTTGTGCTATCGGCAATTCATTGCATTCATAAACGGCCAAGTCCCCGCTCTGCCGTTGACCTCATGTTTCTATAACCTGCGCTCACACAGGTGGGCGACCCTTCTGCACTTCAGCCTTCCCATGCATCCAAAAAGGAGGTGGGCCTGACATCCATCACAGTTTCCGTCTCCCAAAAAACACGTATAAGGTTAGAAACATTTACGGCCTATCGTACATCGCAGGATCTTGATATCCCTACTTTATCACAGAATGGTCCATTTCTCAACGGATAAAGTTCCCTTTGGACTTTTCCGAGCGCAAAATAGCCTATCGCTACATCCGCTTTAATTTCGCTTGTACAAGCGTCTGAAATTCAGGACGTGCGATTAGGGACGGCTGCTGTTGCTTTTCCCAGGCCAGAGCGTATTCTAGGCTGTTTGTGTGGCAGCGTCCCACCCCTTCTTTTGTTATAGCATACGCTTGTTTGGGCAGGCGCCGTACCGCAGCAACCAATTTTTCAACCTCACTTTCGACTTGACTTGCTTCTACCGCTCGATAGATCAAGCCGATTTCCTCCGCTTTTTTCCCTGTTATCTTTTCTCCCAGGAGTGCTAGCCGCTTCGCCCACGCGGTACCAACAAGCCTCGGCAAAAGGTACGTCCCACCAAAATCCGTTGTCAGACCGATCTGGACAAAAGGCTCCTGCAACAGTGCATCTTCCGTCGCAATGACAAAATCAGCATGCAACGCGAGATTGAGTCCCGCTCCAACAGCTACTCCCTCGATAACGGCAATCACAGGCTTTGGCATTTGATGCAAATTGGTGATGAAATCATTAATGATCGTCAATGATTGATCAGCGTCACTCTTATCCGTCAGCGCAGTCAACACGCCCAAATCAGCACCGGAGCAAAAGTTCCCTCCTGCTCCCCGCAAAATAAGCATATCGACTTCCCCATCGGCTGAAGCTTTTGCGATCGCGTCCTGCAAAAGCGAAAACATTTCTACCGTCATCGCATTGAGGACATGTGGTCTGTTGAGCGTAATCGTGCAGATTCCACCAGCTTTTGTTACGATTAATTGCGTTTGATGATCCTGTTCCATGATTTTCTCACCCTTTCCTATAAAGAAGCAGCAGGTATAACCCCCTGCCTGTGTAGCCTGTTCAGATCTCCCTCTGTCAGGTTCAGCTTGCGTTTGAGCAGTTCGTGCGTGTAATCGGTGTGCCATGGGGGTGACAACCTCTCTGCCCTGTAACGATGCGAGAAGCTCCCCTCTTGATTGAAAGACTTCTTTTCCAAATAAGGAAGCGTATACGCTATCTCCCTGTTCGCAACGTACGGATTGTCTGCCCAGTTTTCCCAATCTTCAACAGCGGTCAGACAGCAATCCACTTCGCTGCCCAACTCACTCCACTCGGCTTGGGTTCTGGACAGAAACAGTGCTTTCATATCGTCAAACACTTCTGGATACTCAGCAACGCTCGCCAGGTGGCATAGCTCCCAGTCTGCTCTTCCTACCGCGCGGCAAAAATTGAGCCAGAACTTCTCTTCCAGGGCAGCAAGCGCGACATACTGACCGTCTGCTGTCTCAAAGACCTGGTACGCCAGCAAATTCCCTCTTCCTGTTTCCCGTCCAATCGACGAACTGTATGTCATAAACAGCGCATGAAGCCCTGTCCAAGAACTAAACAAGTCAGCCGATGATACATCCAAATAAGCTCCTCGTCCTGTCCGCGCACGTTGCACAAGCGCCGCACATATTTGTTCACTTGCATACAGGCCGAGCGCGTAATCAGTAAGCGGAATATCAGCAACAACGGGCTTTCCTTCCAGATCGCGAACCAGCGAGAGAAATCCGCTTACTGCTTGGACATTCAAGTCATGCCCCCCTATTTGGTATAGCTCCCCGCTTTGACCATAGCCCGTCACAGAACAATAAATAACCGCAGGGTGCATCTCCCACAGGCGATCATAATCAAGTCCCAAATGTCGCATCACACCGGGTCGATAGCTTTCCACCACGACATCAGCCTGTCTGGCCAGAGCAAACGCGAGCGCTTTTCCCTCATTTGTCCGCAAATTCAAGGAAATACTTTTATGATTTCGATGTGAACGCAGGTAAAACGCTCCCGTCTCTCTAGCTTCGGATTGAGTTGGCCTGGTTAACGATGAGTGAGCATTGTCGTGATACGGTTCCACCTCGATGACCTCTGCCCCCAAATCAGCCAGGCGCATCGTACAAATCGGACCTGGAAGATGGCGAGAAAAATCGACTATCGTCACTCCTGTCAGCATGATTTGACTCCCCCTTCACCGACTACACTCATTTGGAATTCGAGATGAACGACTGTTCACCCTCTTTTTTAATAGAAAATTCAAACAAATAAAAAAGCCGTCCCCTGCGGAACGACTTTCCCAAGAACGGTTATTTGATAAACCGGAGAGTGAGCGGGTAACGGAATTCCTTTCCCTCATTCGCTTTCACCGCAGCGATAATAACGAAAATCGCCCAAAAAATAAAGAGGGCTCCCAATAATAGTACGCCAATAAAAATAATGATCAACAAACTTGAAATGGCGGCATAAATCGTCACCGAGATGCTAAAATTCAAGGCCTCTTTTCCATGCTGATAAAAAAAGGCTCCTTCTTCACGTTTGATCAACCATACGATTAAAGGTCCTAGTACATTGCCGAACGGAACGATAAAACCAAGGAAGGCAGATAGATGTACGATCATCGCCCACATTCGTTCCTCTTTCCCATTCAGGAATTGCATACCCATACCTCCATTAATCCTTTTCCTCTATTGTACGACAAATTGTGCAAAACTTGCGAAAAAACGAAAAAAGCGCCACTTCGGCGCCTTTCTCTATTAATACTTGCTCTCGTGACTTCCACCGTAACCGCCGCCGTATCCGCCACCATAAGAGGAGCCGTAACCATCGTAACCGCCGTAACCGCCGCCGAAGTGGTCATAACCACCAAAGTGACCGTGTCCACAGCTACGACCGTATGGTTTACAATGGGTTTTGTAGTGTGGCTTGTAGAAGCAATGCTTTCTGTACACTTTCTTTTCGCAGCATTTAAAGCATCTGCGACGAGATCTTCTGCATCCGCAACTCATTAACCTCACCCCTTCCTGTTCGTTACATCTACAAGGTATGTAGGTGAAGACATATCGGCATGGACAGAAGTCTATATACGAATCAAAATCAGCGGATGTCTCGTAGGCAATTCACTAGTAGGAGTGGTCAAACGCTGGTTGGATCGCACTTTTTCCGACGCTGCGAATGGAAATGATCGTACAGGAATTCAAAATCTATCGTCAACAGGAGCGAGGGCATGAAGCCTGTATACGGGGTCATACTAATTCAGATGACAATTCCTTAGGAAGAAGGTGCCTTCGTGGGAGAACACAGCCGTTTTCGTGAAGGAGAAAAGTCTCCGAAAAATGCCGTATACATGGAGATTGGTGAGTCCGGTGCAAGCGTGCAGGACCCGATGATCATCGAGCTTTCCAGAGGGGAAAAGTTCCCCGCTACACGAAATAAAAATCGCGTATGGACGCAAAAGTAAGAATGCAAAAACCAACCTGGCAACATGCACAAGGTTGGTTCTCTTTTTTCCTAAATGTCGTCGTCTTCGTCGTCGTTTTCTTCCTCTTCGTCTTCTTCATCGCCGCTCAAGTAAATAATGGTGACACCCAAGCTCTCCAACAACGAAAGGACTTCTTTGTTCAACTCCTGATCCATGAGCAATCCCAGGCTTTCCACGAGCTCGAGCTCTTCCAGTTCGCCCTGTTCAGCATCCTCGATCAGTTCTATGATTTCGGTCATTCGCTTTTTTTCCAATACGGCTACGAGTTCATCTCTTGTCATAAATGGTTTTACACCTCATTTTCTACTCTCTATGCTTTATAATAGTACATAAACGAACCATTGAAAACCAAGCAGTGAGGTGAAGATCACCATGTATCCGCAACCGTATCTGGATTATTTGATCCAATTTCATGTAGAACGCGATTATTTTGAGTGTCATGAGATTCTCGAGGAGTATTGGAAAAGCGCTCCTCCCCATGAGCGAAAGCCAGTGTGGGTAGGTTTGATTCAAATCTCCGTCGCTCTTTATCACCAGAGACGCGGGAATCAGTCAGGTGCAATCAAAATGCTCACGAGCGCTATTTCCCTTGTCAAAAAGCATCATCTTGACATTCAGAAGCTCGGGTTGGATAGTTCCAGTCTGGTAAGCCTGCTTGAAGAGCGCCTGACGGAAATGCAAAATGGTCTGCCCTATCGAAGCCTGTCCTTGCCCATGTCCGATTCCTTGAAAAAAGCGTATCAAGAGGCTTGTACGATGCAAAATCACCCAGAACATCGGGATAGCGATATGCAAGACGCCTACTTGCTGAATAAGCATACCTTGAGGGATCGCAGCGACGTTTTGGCAGAACGCCAGCACCAGCTACAAATGCGCGAAGCACGTCGAAACAACGAGTCAAGCTAATCTGCGTACAACTGCAAAAAAGTGGCTGGGACAGCATCACTCAAACAATAGCGCTCGCCCACTCGGTAAAAGCAAATGCCGGCTTCATGGGCCTCCTTTGCATTCACAGTGACGAGGCGCAATGTGTCTGTCGGCTCTCCGATATGCTCCGGTCTATCCGCAAGCTGCACATACTCACTGGCTATCGGCAACAGACCGCCAGTGAGTACTTGTTTCAATAACTTTCGATGTGTCCCGTAGTAGAGAACGTCAGGTGGCACGATCTCCATGAGCCTGCTTTTTGCAATCGAGGGCAAAAAGCCGCAGGTAACTCGAATGAGTGCTCCTCCGTCCCATTCGATACTTCGCTCCGGATCGAATTCCATGACTTGATGAAGATCTTGCCTCGTTATATATGCGCACCCTTTCAGCGTATGGAGATATTTCAGCAACGGCTCGACCGGGGTATACCCATACGTGTCATAGTAGAGTTGAAATGCTTCACTGTTTTGCCGAAGTATACTGAGCAATCGCTTGCGAAGTCTCGTTTCTTCATGAATCGCCAGCATCCGTTCCGCCCTCCTCCTATCCGGTCAATAAATCCAGAGAACCACAGCTATTGCCAGACCCAAATCCGCGAGTAAATGACTAATCCAGTTTGGATAAATCGAAGGAAACATTTCTTTCATCCATCCCCATATCAGCCCAGCGCCCAAAACCAACGAGGTAATTAACAAGCCGTTTCGAAAACCAAATAGGATCGTAGAGATAATCAGATGATACAAAGAATAAAAGAAGCCGGAAAGGAAAATGGACATGAAGCGGGACAAGGATGCACGAAACCGCTGCAATACGAAGCCTCGCCAAAACAATTCTTCCAGTAGCGAGTTAATGAAAATAAGATAGCCGGCAAAAACCAAAATCCAGCGGCGCTCAATCCCCCATGCTTCCATACCTGCTCGAACGACTTCCGGTCTTCCCGGTTCCTGCAAGAGCAACCAAAGTCCAGCCAGCACTCCTGTCAACATCAGAACCCCAAGTGCCAGTCCGTATAAAGTACCCTGCCATTCAAAACTTCCCCACGCGAAACGCCAGTGCTTTCGCAAATCTCCCTCCCACCATGCGTGAATGACGGGAATACAGATGCAAACGAGCACATGAAAAGAAAAGAACGTGATAATGACGCTATGCTTTTCCACCAGTCCGTAAAAGATCGTGAGTGTCGCAGCAAATCCGTACACGATCAACAGTAGTAACGTTCGTTTTCGCGCCATTTACGAATAGCTCCTTTTGTGCGTAATGGCCGCAGTATTGCGTTAGTTTGTCCGTTATAAATACGAAGAATACCCACAAAGACAATAAATATACAAGCGTTTGCATGAATGCTATACTAGATAAATCGCTTTTTATCAAAAAATGGTTCGGTTCAAATTTTTACCTATCTAACGAATGTTTGGAGTGGCTCTCATGTTATGGCGTAATCGTACCTTTCTGCTTTTAATGAGCGGAGAGATCGTCGCGGGAGCGGGCATGTGGATTTCGATTATTGCCAATCTTGCGTTCATGCAGAAACTTGTTCCTTCTGATACGGTGAAGGGCTTGATTCTGATGTGTGGATTGGTGGTCAGCATTCTCCTCGCCCCAAAAACGGGTGTGGTGATTGACATGTACGACAAAGGCAAGATCATGCTGTTTGCCAGTGTGGTCCGAACACTCAGCCCAGTCTTCATGTTCCCTGCTCTTGCAAACGATTCTCTTCTGTGGATGATCGTATCTTTGATCGTGATGCAATGCTCTGCTGCTTTTTATTTTCCGACCGTGCAGGCTTCCTTGCCAGCCATCCTTTCCCAGGACGAGTTACTCAAGGCGAACAGCGCATATTTGAATATCTCTACCCTCTCGCGCATTGGAGGAACAGCAATCGGCGGTATACTCGTCGCATCCATGGACCTGTCCATGCTATATGTCTGCTCTATCATCGCGTATGCAGTACTCGCTGTAGTTACGCTCTTTCTCCGTATTCCACCCGTCACTTCTCGGAAAATTCAGGAAAAAGTGGAGTTCCGCGAAGTACTGACGATCTCACGACAAGACCCGGCTTTGTTTGTCGGGTTGATTAATAATGGGTTGATCACCTTGTTCCTTGGAGGTGTGAACCTGATGATCTTGAACTTTAGCGAGCTGCAGCAGGAACCTCAGCTCATGGGATGGATCTATGCAGCAGAAGGAATCAGCATTTTGATTGGAGGGCTCTTGGCCAAACGTTGGATAGGCCGCAGAAACCTCGTGGCAGCGTCCACCATCATGCTCTTCTTCTTCGCACTGTCCCAGTTTGGCATGTCATTCGCGGATAACAAATTCATGGTGCTTGCTTCCTTCTCCGTGTTCGGCTTTGTCGTTGCTTTCTTCTTCCCGGTCATCGCAACGATTTTCCAGAAGCGCCTACCTCCACACCAGCAAGGGCGATTCTTTTCTTTCAAAAGCATGCTGGATCGTGGGTTCTTCTTGTTGGCTCTCGCAATTACAGGAGTTGGGCTGGACCTTCTCGGCATTAGCGGCTACCTCCTCTTCATCGGCTCGCTGACATTGCTCTTTGGTTTGTTGACTTTCATCTACAGTAAAAAGCATAAGCTGGATGTTCGCTCACACGATGAAGCAGCTGCCTAGTATCGGCATATAACGTACCATGACAAACGCTTTCCTATCGACCATGCTTTGGTGTACACTATTGAAGTATGTTGAACACTTATGGAGGCGTTTTTCCATGCAGATACTTTCCTCTCCCGTTTTGGGAATCTTGCTGCCTCTCGTGATGGCTATTGCAGTGATCTTTTTGAGAATGCGTCGGCAAAAAAAGCCGGCTTCTGCAAAAAGCATTATTTTGCCACCATTCTTTATGGCGACAGGGTTTGCGATGTTTTTGTTCCCGGAGGCGCAATTACCGCCCAAGTTTGATATTGCAGCCTTTGTGGTTGGGGTTATCTTTTCGATTCCGTTGATTATGACATCACGTTTTGAAATCATTGGGCAAGATGTATATCTGAAACGGTCCCGTGCGTTTTTCTTCATTTTGTCCGGTCTGTTGGTCATCCGGCTGATTATTAAACTGTTGATCAATGATAGCTTTACACCGATTCAAACAGGTGGACTGTTCTTCTTGCTCGCATTCGGTATGCTCGTGCCTTGGCGTATCGCGATGCTGGTGATGTACCGGAACTTAACCAAAAAGACGTTTGGCACCTAATACAAAACCACCTCCAATGCGAGGTGGTTTCTTTCTTAAAATTCTACATAAAACGGATGCTCTTCTTCTCGCAAACACAATTCAATCCGTTGCCGGAAGTTTTTCCAGGTGACCATCTCCAGCGCTTCCTCTACCGGAAAAAAGACGGCCTGCAAGCATTCCGGGGTCGTGATCAATTTTCCGCCGATCGGTTTGGCTAAAAATAGCGTATTGCAGAGGCTTTTCCTCACATTTTGAAAAATACCGCAAAATTTCGTCACTTCAATCTCTAAACCGCACTCTTCCTTCGTCTCTCGAATGGCTGCCTCCTTGAGAGATTCGCCCTCTTCTACTTTTCCACCGGGCATTTCCCATCCTCTGCGCGGACCCTTGATCAATAAAATCTCCTGACGCTCATTGATAATAATCGCTGCTGCGGAAATCGTATGCCGAGGTGATCCCATATGTACGCCTCCCTTTTTTAAACGACTACTCCAGCGCTGCCAGAAAGTAAGATCCTCCACCAATCTTATACTCGCTATTCTTGCATGCTCCTGCGAGCTTCGCAAAAAACGGTCTTTGCCCGCGATTTTTCCATGCCGTCTGCGCCAATCCCTCCTCAGTCGGTTGGCAAAGCACTACATTTCCCCCCGGAAGTTCAAATGCTTGGCAGATAGCCCCCAGTTTTTTATCGTGGAATACTTCGCTCTTCTCCCACCCAAACCAGCTTTGCCAACGGGCTGTCGCTTCTTCCAGATCCTTTACTGCATAGCCTACTGACTGGAGATGAGCTGCACCGTTCGGATGTGCGGCAATCATACGGCGATTCGTCAAATCTTCTCTTCTCTCTTCATCCGTTTGCGACCATTCAATGAGAAATGGCGGGAGAAGAGCACTATCTGTATCTTCGAGAAACAACATCCGCCACCGAAGCGTCGTACCATCATCACGCGTACGATTTCCCGCAACAGGTCCAGTAACCTGCAAGCCTTGGCTTCGCAGGCGCTCTGCCCACGCATCCATCTCGTTGGTCCGAAGCGCAATCTGACCGAATCCTTCCCCCTTTGCTTCATCCTCGATACATTGACGTACGAGCGGATTCTCTGATTGTCGAGCAAGCTCCTGGTGTTCAACCGCCAAAAATTCAACATAAGAAAGCCCGAAATAACTAAGGCTATTCCATGTCCCCCAAGACGCATGACGCCCTCCAGCTACCGCATGAAAACCCGCTTGGCAAAATTGTTCCGCTGCTTCCTGTGGAGTCCGCTGTACAAAATGAACCAAATGATCAAAAGTTAATCGCACCTTTTTTCGCCCCTTTTTCGTATTACTTATAGGATATCAAACTTCATTTATGTAAGGATAGAAAGGCAAGGGGGAAAAATGAACGAGAACAGATCAAGCCGGATACATGCTCGGCGCAAGCGCTCACGCAGAAAATGGGTACGTATGGGAAAGAACACGCTCCTATTTAGCTTGTTGGCCATCTTCGTCGTCGGAACCTACTACCTATTCCAAATTGCCATGGATGGAGAACATGCCAACCCGAACACACAGCCTACTCCTGACAATACCGCAAACCAAAAGACTTCTGTGCAGCTCACCTTTGTCGGTGACATCATGATGTCAGGAAATGTTGAGAAAACCTTACTCGCAAACAGCTATGACTACCCATATAAACATGTAAGCTCGCTCTTTTTGCAAGATGATATCACCATTGCCAATTTGGAGACGCCGATCACCGCCACAGGTGTTGCCGCTCAAAACAAGGAGTATGTCTACAAATCATCGCCACTTGCTGTTCCTGCCATGAAAAACGCGGGGATTGATGTGGTGAATCTCGCCAATAACCACTCCATGGACCAAGGAGTTCCAGGATTGTTGGATACTTTTGACGCTTTGGACGAAAACCGGATTGAATACGTCGGCGCCGGTAAAGATGCCAGCCGTGCCTATTCACCTGTATTCATAGAAAAGAACGGCATCAAGATCGCGATTCTCGGCTTCAGCAGGGTCATTCCCGAAACGAGCTGGTTTGCAGGAGATTCCCAGCCAGGTATGGCCGCTTCCTATGATCCTACACTGGCAGTGAAAGCGATCCAGGATGCGAACAGCCAAGCTGATCTCGTCGTGGTGATTGCACACTGGGGCAAGGAACGCTCCGACTATCCTGTCGATCATCAAAAAGAGCTGTCCCGTGCCTACATCGATGCTGGTGCAGATTTGATTGTTGGCGGTCATCCCCACGTACTTCAAGGCTTTGAACGATACAACGACAAATGGATTGCGTACAGTCTTGGCAATTTCATTTTTACACGGTCAAACGAACCCAAGACTTGGGAAACGATGGTCCTGCAAGCAAGCTGTACGAAAAGCGGCGATTGTGAACTGACGATGCTTCCGTTTCACGCAGAATTGGGACAAGCCGTACCCATGAATGAAAGCAATGGCGCTGCCCTGCTAAAACGCATCGAATCCATTTCTGAGAGTGTCGACATTCAAAGTGACGGGCGTGTGCAGCCACATGCTAATGCGGTGGAGACTGCCCCCTGACAAAAGAAGCCGTGTTTCCAGATACCTAGAAATACGGCTTTTCTTCATATGATTCCTCTTCCTTACGCAGATTCAAGAACAGGGAAGCAGCGCACTTCTAAGCCAAAATCATTTTTCAAGAAAGACTCATGCTCTTCACTGATTCCTGTCACGATCAAGCCTGCGCGCAAGACGCCACCCAAATCGAATTGGACTTTTAGCTTATGCACGTTCACTCCTGCCTGCTGAAGGAAATGCAAGACTCGGTCTGGCGTCGCAGTATGACATGAGCCCTCAAGATAACACAGGACGTGTTCTGCCGAGTCCGATGTAGCTCCAGCTTTGTCAGCCGTTTTTTCTTTCCAGGTAGGATGCGGCGTGAATGGCTGTGTCAATAAATAGGCCAAATCCTCCACGACTGCACTTGCTGTAGGAAGCTCTCCTGCCCCTCTTCCTGTAAACAGCAAGTCCCCCACGATGTTGCCGGATAGCTGGACAGCATTAAATGCGTCGTGGATTTGCGCCAACGGATGGCTCAGCGGAAGCATAGTTGGTTCAACAGATAGGCGAATTCCTTTCTCAGCTTGATAGGCCTGCGCGATCAGCTTGATCCGATACCCCAGCTCGCTTGCAATCCGAATGTGACCTGCTGACAAATCTGCAATTCCTTTACGAACAACATCCGCTAAAGGCAGCGATTCTCCGTAAACAAGCTGTGCCAAGATATACAATTTGTACATAGCATCGAAGCCTTCTACATCCGAACGAGGGTCTGCTTCCGCATAGCCCAGCTCCTGCGCTTGCTTGAGCACCTCCTGATATGAGAGCTGCTCTGCTTCCATTTTCGTCAAGATGAAGTTCGTTGTTCCGTTGAGAATACCGCGAACACCTTGGATATCATTCGTGCGAAGGAACTGCCTCAGCACACTCAAGATCGGGATGCCCCCTGCCACACTCGCTTCATAGGCAAGATGCACTTGATGCTGATTTGCCAAATCGACTAGCTCTGTTCCTTTTTTCGCCAGGAGCTCTTTGTTGGCCGTTACCACATGGCAGCCCTTTTCGATCAAAGCACGAACGTAGTCATAGGTAGGTTCTACACCACCCATGACCTCCACCACGATATCCACATCGCTTCTCAATACATCCTCAAAATCTGTTGTCAATAAAGCCGGGTCGACATGAACCGCCCGCTCTTTTTCCGAGTCACGCACCAATGCCTTGACGATCTCAATTCGTTTACCCAGACGAGTAGCCAGCTTCTCCTGTTGCGAGCGAATCGTTTTGATTACGCCTCCACCCACTGTCCCCAATCCCAATAATCCTACGCGTACCACTTCTGCACTCATTCTAACCACCCCATACCCCGAATTTTGGATAAAAAGAAAAAGCCATCTTCGATAAGAAGAAGGCTTGTAAGTAGCTAATGCTCCCCCTCCTTATCTCCCAGGACGTATATGTCCTGCAGGAATTGGCACCTTGTCACAAAATATGCGTGACGGTTGCCGGGCTTCATCGGGCCAGTCCCTCCACCTCTCTGGATAAAGAAAATATGAAATTAAAAAACCTTCTTCGCTAAGAAGAAGGTTCATCTACCAATGGAGTAACCCGCTTCTTATCTTTCGAGACGAAACGTCTCGCAGGAATTGGCACCTTGTCGCTATATGCAACGGTTGCCGGGCTTCATCGGGCCAGACCCTCCACCTCTCTGGATAAGAACCATTTATGCTGTTGAGCTTTATTCTAAGAAATTCCAAGGCAAGCGTCAACAAAATTCTTTCTTTTCTGATTGCAAGCTGATTTTGGCAAAGCTTTCAGTTGTAGGTGAACAGGCTCTCTACCTCTTCCATACTGCAGCAAGTGCAATGAAACACGCCCTCGTGGCAGTCCTCAGGCAGCTCCTTTTCCTCAACATATCCGCACCATTGGCAAATAAAAACTTGAATCATCATACGCCCTCCTCTTCTTTTATCCTGCCCAAAATAAAAAAAGCATTTTCCGCTCGACCGTGACGATCGTTAGAAAATGCCAGAAAAAGAGGGACGTACTTGTCCACTCGCTGTTTTTCGCAAGCCATCTCTAACACCTCCCTATCTCCCGTAGGTCTATCAGTGTTGTCGAAACAGGCAGGTCTCCTGACTATGGGTTCATCGTCTAGCGTCGCCTTCCCCGTCTATTTGGATAGACCAGTGGCTTGTTGGACGCTGACTCCCCTCTTACAGTGGCGGGACCGTGTCGGATTTGCACCGAGCTTCCCTATTATCCTTGTGGCGAATATGTTTACGCCCTAAAGAACCTGTTTCCACCTATGAAATTGTCTTTCTCACTACTACCCTCACATTTTACCTTCCCCCAAATACCGCTCTTTCAAAATGGTAGTGTGGTGAGCTTCATGTCCAGCAATCGCGTAGGCCAATGTCCTTGCAGATAGTTTGTTTCCGTTGGCAAGTCCTGTACGCAACCATGCTTCCGGAGAGATTCCGCGGACCTGCGCGATGGTGGAAGCACGAACAGCCTTATACTCTTCCAGTAAATCAGACAGGTCTCTTAGCTGAAAATACCCGTGTTCGACAAAAGCATTCTCATCAAAACCAACGAGGGGTGTCTGATCTCCTCTCGCGATTCTTAACAAGCGATAGCTCATGATGCGTTCTGTATCGACGAGATGACCCAAAACCTCTTTTACCGTCCATTTGCCTGGTGCATACCGATAATCCATTTGCTCGGGCGCAAGTGAGGAAAATAATGCGACTTGCCTCTCTCCTTGTTGTGTGAGGATCGTTTGCAGCTCCCCCTCGGGTACAAGTCCAATATAATAGTCAAAATAAGCAGCGTATTCATCCCGCTCTGGTCGTCTGAGCATATGCTTCCCACTCCTCGTCATTCAGTTTCGATAGACAAATTGCTATGTAAACCTTCAAACAGTAGGACCCTTGCCGGGGCTGCATCGGTGCCAATCAGCTTGAGTGGGGCAGCTACCAGAAAGTACTCGCCTGGCGGGACCTCTGCTAGCCGCAAGCCTTCAATGACAATGACTCCCGCTGCAAACAGCTTTTTATGTGTGGGGTGACCTTCCTGACTACGTTCGATTCCAAGTGCATCGGTACCAATACCCCGCACCCCCAGCTCACTTACATATTCCGCACCTTCCTCTGACAGAAAGATGAATTCAAAAGAGAACGCCTCTTCAAAAGAGTTTTTCGTTTTAAACAGGACAAAATCTCCCCGCGCAAGATCGAATCTCTCCAAGTCAGCGCGTGTGATCCTGTCTTCTACAGCTGTGAGATCGAGAACCTTGCAATTGCCCACTAGCTTCTCCAAGGAAATACTCTCAAATGTATCGCCAGCATTCACCATGTGCAGGGGAGCATCCACATGGGTACCCGTGTGAAGGTCCATATCGATTCTCGATTCGGTTACATACCCACTGGTAGCCGTATGTATTTTCGGCTGCTTTTCCGGCTTGTTTTTATATACCGTCATTCCTTCGTACACGGTGGCGGTTACATCATACATTTTCATCCCAAACCCACTCCCCTTTGCCTACTGTTTTTTTCGATCCGCTGGAAAAGCAATCCCCATCTGTCTTCTCGCTTCATCCATGACCTGCATGGCCATTTTGGAAACTTCATGCGAATTCGTTGCGGATTGTCTGGCCCCAATCCTTGCCAAGCGCAAGAATTCTCTTATTTCATAGTGCATAGTCTTCGGGGTCTGTGGCCTTGTTACTTGCTCGATTCGTCCGTCCCTGTAACGAATGTCCACTTCTTTGAGATGGTTGATTCGATCGATCACCATCGTGGCATCCTCCCCTTGAATTTCTGCTGGCTGATAGGAGGTCGTAATTTTCGAGTAGCTAATGATGGCATCCATTTGGCGATACTTCAACAGCATACTGCCTTCTCCATCCACGCCAGAATCAAGCACAATTCCTCCTGCTTTGACGTCGTCTGGTCTGCCAAAAAGGATGAGTAACGGATAAAGACAATAAATACCGATGTCCATCAAGGCTCCGTTTGAAAAAGCAGGATCAAAAGCACGTAAAACCTTCCCTTCGCGGTAGGCGTCATAGCGCGAAGAATATTGGCAATTGCTCGCAATAAAACGCCGTACTTTTCCCAGCTTGTGAAGGTTGTCTTGTATCGCAAAAAAATTGGGCAACAGTGTAGATTTGACAGCCTCCATGAGAAGCACGTCATTTCTTTTCGCTGCCTCGATCATTTCTTCTACCTCAATTGCATTGGAAGCGAGTGGCTTTTCACACAATACGTGCAGCCCCGCGTCCATGCACTGGATCGCTTGTTCCGCGTGGCAGGAGTTGGGGCTCGCAATATAGACCGCGTCAATATTTTTGCTTGCAGCCATTTCTTCTATGCTGCTATAGGCGAATGGAGCATGGTACTTGTCAGCGATTTCCTTGGCGCGTTCGATGGTACGTGAATAAACAGCCTGAAGAGAAAATCCTTCTACTTCTTGACCAGCCTGGATGAATTCCTCGGTGATCCAGTTCGTTCCGATTACGCCAAATCGCATCTCATCCGCTCCCTTTTCTTTTTCTATCTCGTTGCAGTGACTGGCACTCGTTCTTCGACCTTATCGAGCCACCACTCGAATCCGTCTGCTGCAAGCAATTGCTCTGCGGCCTTTGGTCCGAATGAGCCGGCTTCATACGTGAAGAGCGGCACCAAATTTTCAGCGAAGGCTTCCAAAATCGGTGTCACCCACTCCCACGACAACCGGACCTCATCCCAATGCGCAAAGTAAGTGGAATCCCCCCGGAGTGCATCGAACAAGAGCAGCTCGTACGCTTCTGGCACGTCTTTTGTCCCTGCACTGAAATCTACCGTCACCGGCTCAATCTTACCGCTATTTGTCGGATTCTTACTATTTACCTGCAAAGCAATACCTTCGTTCGGATTCACACTGATGATCAACAAATTAGGCGCTGTCGTTTCATTTTGCTCCTGGTATAGCTTTTCGTGTGGATTTTTGAACTCAATAACGATCCTGGTTGACTTCTCTTGCAGTCTTTTTCCCGTGCGAATATAAAAAGGTACCCCTTCCCAAAACGGGTCATCAATCCAGACACGAGTGGCAATATACGTTTCTGTCAGGGAAACTGGATCAACACCAGGCTCGTCCCTGTAGCCAGCCACAGGCGTTCCTTGAATATGTCCCTCGCTATACTGACCGCGAATAACGTGGGTCCCGACTTCTTCTTTCTTCATCGGACGCACGGCTGCCATCACCTTGCGTTTTTCTTCGCGGATATGGGCGGATGTGATTCGCTTCGGAAGCTGCATGGCGATAATCATGAGCATTTGCAGCATGTGATTTTGAAGCATGTCACGCAGTGCTCCAGCTGGCTCGTAATATCCAGCCCGATCCTCGACGCCGACCGTTTCATTCGCCGTAATTTGCACGTTGGCGATGTACTGATTGTTCCAGAGGGCCTGAAAGACTGGGTTCGCGAATTCGAGAGCCTCGAGGTTTTGCACCATCGGTTTTCCCAAGTAATGGTCAATGCGATAAATTTCTTCTTCCGAAAATGCTTTCCCCAGCTTTTCATTCAATTCTTTCGCGGATTGCAAATCATGTCCAAACGGTTTTTCAATGATCAGACGCTTCCAGCCTGTCGTTGAACCGAGTCCGCTGGCTTTGACATTGGTTGCAATTCCCTCGAAAAATTGCGGGGCCACTGACAAGTAAAACATCCGGTTTTGCGGAATCTGCAGCTCTTGCTCTCTTTGCAGGACTAGATCATGTAACGTAACATAAGCACGCGGTTCCATGACATTTACTTCCGCATAGCGACAAGCAGACAAGAAAGCATCTAGTTCGTGGGAATCAATCTGGGCCCGACGGGAAAACTCATGGACAGAATGGCGAACAGATTCCTGAAATTCGTCATCAGACCACGCCCTTCTCCCCACGCCGATAATCGAAAAGGCGGCAGGCAACTTTTGATCGACATATAAATTGAAGAGCGCAGGGAAAATTTTGCGTTTTGCTAAATCTCCTGTCGCGCCAAAAAGGACAAAGGTCATCGCTTCCATCTACTTTTTCATTCCCTTCATACGTACGCCGTAATGATGGTTTTTTGTCGTTACCCTGTTATTATTCGAGAAAATCACTGCTTTATCAATATGCAGCCTTACGAACGACGCAAGATTGCACGTACCGGACTTCCATCTGCTTCTACCAAAGACAGCGGCAGTGCGATCAGTTCGTAATCTCCCGGTTCGACATGATCGAGCAGAAGCCCCTCCAAAATATGAATATCCTGCTGGTGAAGTCCATGATGAGCAGCCAGTTCCTTGCTGTCTAGCGGATCGACAGATGGGACATCTACTCCAATCAGCCGAATGCCTTTTTTGGCGAGAAACGCTGGCAAGTCCGCTCGCAGATGACAGATGGTTGACGGAAATTGATGGGGATCGCTCCATGATAACGTTTTGAGCAGCAAGCGTTCGACCCCCTCCAGATCAACCTGGGCAAAATCTTCTGGGCCAATGCTGGAACGTCCAGTAAGCTCCACCACTCTTGCCTCTCCGATGTACAAGTCTAGAGGCAATTCAGCTATTTTTCGGCCATCGTCATCGAAATGAAACGGAGCATCCACATGGGTACCTGTGTGAACACTCATGGTTACTTTACCGACATTGACTGAGCCACTCTCCGTTTTGGGCCAGTTTACGACATAGTAAAAGGGAGTGTCTCCTGGCCAGGTCGGCATACCTGCCATGAACGGACGGGATATATCTATTATTTTCATCGCGTATTCTCCACCTTCCAGCAACTGTTAGCGCCTATACTCAGCGTACAAAAAAGACTGTATTGAGTCAATATTCTAACATTTGCACAAAAAAAGACCGCAGCTTGATAGCGTGCCGACAGTCTTTTCGTTGATTTCAGATTCTACTATGAAGAGATAGGTAGTCCCACACTTCATCATAAATTCCATTGTCATCCACTTGCTTCAAATGTTCTTTCAAAGTCCTCAACCACTCAATGGTTGTTGGATACGTAGCTGCAATGGCCTCACGCAGATCGCTCATTTGAATCGGGCGATCGACCCCTTTTGTTACGATATCATGCCATACTTGCTCCGTCGCGAGCTCCACCACGTACTCGATGTCTGCCCCCGAATAAAACTCTGTCCATCCTGCCAATTGCTCATAATCGAGCATCTCAGAGGGACGGCCCTCCAGTTTTAAGCGAAAAATATCCTCCCGTGCTTGCCGATCTGGCGGTCCGACAAAAATCCAGTGATCAAACCCAGCCGCTCGAAGCATGGAAGGCTCCAATTCCCATGGAACATTGGTTGCGCCCATCAGGACTAATCGTTCGTCGTACTCGCCTGCCTCCGCTATCTGCTGAAGCCATTTGGAATCGATCCCCTGTTTAGGATAGGAGTTCGCATGCTCTTCATCATGGCTGGAAGCGTCCAGTTCATCTAAAAAGAACAGAAACGGTTTATTGGCAGGGACTGTCGCTAGTAAATCGTGGATGTTGAAACGTCTGTTTGACGGCGTATACATACTTCGACCGCCTGTGATTGCGATAGAGAAAAAATGAGCCTGACATTCTTCTGCGGTTGCTTTTGCCAGCAAAGATTTTCCGCACCCCGAAGGTCCGTAAAGTAAAAGGGTACTTTTCTTTTGAGGCAGCCGTTGCGAGATAGGCCGTAGGAGTCTTTGGAAGATTGCCTCTTTTACTCGTCCAAGCCCGCCGACCGTTCCAAAGCCCGCCGTTTTCTCAACGAGTTGAACCGATTTCGCGGTGGTCTTCCCTTTGCCCCCTTCAATGACGCGTATCTTAGGTGAAAACATCGTAGTGTATGTAGAGGAATCCTTCTGATTGATCCCTTTTAACGTCCGCGAATAGGGGGATTCTTTTTGTAGCTTGTTGAGCTCGATCACAATTTTTTCCTTCATCGCTTCATTACCATAGGCAAGAGCCTGCGTAAACGCCTGTAAAGCCTCCGTACGATCCCCCTGCTCAGCATGCTCTAACCCTAACAACAGCCATACTGGTGCATTGCGTTGATCGCTCGTCAACATGCTTTTCAGTATTTCTATCTTCGTCATCTGCTTCATCCTCTGCGATCGTTTAAGCTTCAAGCGATCGTTTAGTATCACGGACATATCCATTATAATGCATACGTCTCGCAAGAAGAATACGAAAAGTAGGAAAAGATGGAAGAAGGGCTGTGACCATCATTCGAAAAAGACGCCTCCTGCTACACAGCATCGGGCGTCCAAGTTCCAGTCTCTATCCTCTCGACGGAAAAGCTCCGCCTTCCACACAAATGATAAACGAGAGTCCGAGATAAGGTTGCATATTATTATGAGGCTGAGTCCCGCCTGTGGTTCCAATTGCTTGCGGGCTTAGCTGTGTCCCATCACTCGTGTTGGAGTAAGGAATGATACCTCCCCGGCCACCAGTGGATGACCATTTTGACCCTGTTGGCGTATCCCCTGTAGGAGTTGAGCACGCATTTGGAACGTGAGTATGAACCGGAATTTGGTTTTGCAGAAGTGTTATAGCGGCAGCGCCATCTGTCTGACCTGCCGTACGCGGTGTCAAGCCAGGTCCTGCCCCCTGATTCATCGGGGCTGTGCCTCTTAAATTGGGAAGCGCAAATGTGGTCTTGCCATCTCCGCCATACTTTGAACCCAATATCGAATACAAAACAGGATTGGAAGAGATCGTAAGCAATTGTCCATCACAAAAAGCCCAGTCCCTTGGCGGGAAGCTGCCAGCGAAAATACGAATTTCTCCAATATACGGATCCATATGATAGTGCCTCCTTTAGTTTCTTGACGGGTAAATCCCTTGAATCGCGATGCAAAAATTCCCGACAAAATACGGCTGCATATTCGTATGAGGCGCACTGTTTCCTACTGTTTGCAACGCACTCTCACTCATCGTCGTATCAGGGGTTGTCCCATAGGTTGTAGTGGATGCTTGTGCCCAGTAGTTCCCAGCGCTAATTTTTTCAGAGGCTGCTGCATTCGAGCCGGTTGCCATATGGGTATGGGCGGGTATCTCGCTTGTCGAAAGTACATGACTTTCTTCGCCGGCCGACAGACCGCGCGTAACGATGGGGCGATCCTGTTGATTGTTTACATGAACAGGGACACGCCCTCTTAAATCCGGTAAAGCAAACGTGTTTTTCCCGTCCCCCCCATAAGCAACTCCTAACAAGGAAAACAGTGCCTGGTTTCCTTTGATAGGCAACAGCGCTCCATTACAAAAAGCCCACCCCTTTGGCGCAAATGGAAAGGGGAAAAATCGAATTTCTCCAAGAAATGGTTCCATGTAAAATCCTCCTGTTCAATTGGAATGTTAATTTTGTTGAGGATAAATCCCATACAGGGCAATGATGAAATTAATAACCGTAGACGGCATCAGGTTACTGTGTGGTTGATTTCCACCTACAGCACTCAAGCTGGACGCGTTCATCAATCCATCAGGTGCATTTGTTGAATATAGCTGCGTATTCTTTGCCCATACAGCATTGGCAGGGCTGTTCTGCGTTCCTGGCTGCGATGATGCATGGACCGTATGTGTATGCGCGGGCAATTGTGGGATGGTTAAGGTGACGGATTCTACACCATTTTTTTCACCTATCACGAAGTTAGTTCCTGTACGCGGATTTTTCCCTTGATGGAGCGGGATACGTCCTCGTAAATCAGGCAACGCAAAAGTCGTTTGTCCATCCCCGCCATATGTGGTTCCAATCAAACTATACAACGTGTCGTATTCAGAAATAGATAAGATCTGTCCTTCGCATAATGCCCATCCTTGTGGTGCATAATCTCCTCCAAACATCCTGATTTCTCCAAGAAATGGCTCTGCCATGTTGCTTCCTCCTTATGTAATGTGGTTATTCCCTTTGTCAAGCGAACAGCCTGGTCATTTTTGCAAAAGCGGCTGCCATTCCATTTGGATATACAGCCCCGTTGAGTCTGTCACGATGAAATGAAGTCGTTCATATAATCGAAAGGCAGGATTCCCTTGTAAAACATGTAAACGGATCGGTAATGGGACAGCTTCAGCCTCTTTTTGCAGTTCACCCATAATGATAGAACCAACACCCTGTCCCCGATAAGCAGGCAGCAAAGAAATATCGACAAGATGCAGTGCATCTCCGCTCGCATCCGTGATCAAACGACCAATAGGTTGCCCGGATCGGAGAATGATTTGATGATTTTGAGCGGGAAACTGCATGTGGTAAGATTTCTGCTGCATGATAAACTGCGACTGTAAAAAAGCAAGCTTGTCCGACTCACTCCAACCCCAAAGAGCTATTTCTTCGGTTCGAGTAGAGCAGTACAATTCCCAAATAAACGCTTCGTCTTGCTCATATTCAAAAGGCCTGGTATGTACCATAATCCTCCTTGTAGCAATCGTTGTACTTTTCTGTCATTTGATCAGTTACCTGCTTGCATTCTTTCAGGCCTGGATACACCGACTTCACTTTCCTCTGTGTATCGCTCTTCCTCCTTCGAACTTTTTCTGATATCCTGCCTGATTCAATAGCAATCATCAATCATGATATCATTAGCCTAATTCCTTCTAACACTAACTAAAGTTAGCTCTTTTATATGAAAAACGCTTCGTCCCCCAAAATGAGAAGAAGCGTTTTTATCGCTTGCAAAAATAAGGAAGACCCATATACTTTAGTTTAAATGATTAAGTTTATTAACGGAGTGTACAATGACGACGAATCCAACCTGCAATGAAAAAGCGACTCAATTATTTATGGAGTTAAGCCCATACTTCCAAGGCTTGGGTGATCCGATTCGGCAGCAAATCGTAGCTCTTCTCATCGACAAGGAAAGCATGAATGTAACACAAATTGCCCAACATATTCCCATGTCCAGACCTACGGTGTCTCATCACTTGAAAATATTAAAACAAGCGGGCCTAGTAAACGTTCAAAAGAAGGGAACGGAGATGTTTTATCGGCTTGAAATTACAGAAGCGATCCGACTTTTTAAGCAATTGGTGACTTTCGTTGAGGAAGAGTGCAACTAAATTTGACCCGTCACGAAAAGGGACAGTGTGTCCCTGTTTTTCACATCTATTCGTTAATATACTTAAACGAATGAACGTTTGATCAAAGGAGAAATCTTTATGAATCTCACGAAAGTTTTAATTGTCGGCGGCTATGGAACAGTCGGGAGCCAAATTGCCAAGATCCTGCACGATCGCCACCCGACTCTCGAATTATTGCTGGGAGGAAGGTCTGCTGGAAAGTCTTTTCCTTTCACATCTACGAGGCTAAAGCCTTTCCTTCTGGACATCTCTAATTTGATCCTCTCGCCCATGCTCCCGATGATTTGAGCTTGATTATCAGTGCGGTAAATGATCTCGATATCCTCCAGTTCTATCGATCCGAAGGCGTCCAGATTACGATCCACGACGAAACAAAAAAGAGTAGGACGGTCTGAGTGCCGCCCTACTCTTCATCCTGTATCCCTTTTTATTCAAAAAAAGTACGCGGGGATTTCCGCCATTCGCCCAATACTTTTTCCTGTTCGCTCGTAATAACCCCTTGCTCTGAAGCTACTTCCAAAAGTGCTGTGTAATTCGATATGGTCGAGCAAGGAATGCCAGCTTCCTCAAACAAGGCTTGGGCATCCGGGAATTGGTAGCTGAAAATGGCTACGACTCCCAGTACCTCTCCGCCCTCAGCCTGTACCGCTTGCGCTGCTTTCAAGGAGCTACCTCCTGTGGAAATCAGGTCTTCAATCACGACGACCTTTTGACCAGCCGCCAATGCACCCTCAATCTGGTTTTGGCGACCGTGGCCTTTTGCCTTGTCCCGTACGTAGATCATAGGCAGATCAAGCAGCTCTGCAACCCATGCAGCATGTGGAATACCAGCAGTTGCTGTTCCCGCCACGACTTGCGCATCTGGGTACTGCTCCTTGATCAGATCGGCAAAGGCTCTTGCAACGGCGCGGCGCACATGCGGATAAGACATCGTGATCCGGTTGTCGCAGTAGATCGGGGATTTGATCCCGGACGTCCATGTAAAAGGCTGCTCCGGTCGCAGATGAACTGCCCCGATTTCGAGAAGATTCGCTGCAATTTGTTTAGCGGTTGTCATTGTCGTCATTTCACTTATTCCCTCCAGCTGGCTACTTTACGAACGATCTTTTTCCACTGCTGCGACGATACTTTGCCAAACCCCTACCGGATCTTTTGCACCCGTAATGGCGCGTCCGATCACAAGGTAATCACTGCCCAAGCGGAATGCCTGTTCTGGTGTCGTGATACGCGTCTGATCGCCTTGATCTGCTCCCAGTGGACGAATTCCTGGGGTTACGGTTACAAATGCGTCTCCAGCAGCTTTTTTGATCATCGGTACTTCTAACGGAGAAGCAACGACCCCATCCAAACCAGCTTGCTTGGTCATCAGCGCATAGTGCACGACAACATCCTCTACCGCACCTGGAATCGCCAATTCTTGATTCATCGTTTGCAAACCAGTGGAAGTCAGCATCGTTACACCGATCAGGAGGGGACGAGCAGCACCTGCTGCTGTCCCTTGCTCCAAGCCTTCTCTCGCTGCCGCCATCATGGCTACGCCGCCTGCCGCATGAACGTTTACCATGTCTGCTCCCAGTCGCGCCAGGCTTCTCATTGCGCCTTTAGCTGTATTGGGAATATCATGAACCTTCAAGTCGAGGAACACGTTGAGTCCTTTTTCCTTCAAGAAGGAAACGATCGCTGGCCCTTCTGCGTAAGCGAGCTCCATCCCTACTTTTACATAGCGGATATGCCCCTGTAGCGGCTCGATGCACTTTTTGACTTCATCCAGTGTGGAAAAGTCGAGCGCAACAATCATGCGTTCGCGAATATCGGTTAGTTGTTGTTGCACGCTGCTCTCCCCTTTTTATACAGTTACTGCCACTTTTGCACCAGCACGCTGGGCAGGCATTGCTTCTGTAGAGAATGTGATCGTCTCCAGTACGTGCAGGAGAGCGGAAGCTGTATCCAGCGAAGTCAAGCATACCGCGCCGTTTTCTACTGCTTCCCGACGAATGCGGAAACCGTCGCGTTGTGGCGTTTTGCCTTTTGTCAGTGTATTGAGTACGATGTTCGCTTCGCCTGTATGGATGACATCCAGCAGGTTTGGCGTGCCTTCGGACAATTTGCTCACGCGTGTGACTTGCAGTCCCGCTTGCTCCAAATAATCGGCAGTGCCTGCTGTTGCCATCAGCTTGAAGCCGAGGTGGCGGAAGCGTTTCACAATGTCTAGCGCTTCTTCCTTGTCTTTATCGGCAACTGTCACGAGCAAGGTGCCTTGTGTCGGGATATTCATGCCCGCTGCGACCAAGCCTTTGTACAACGCTTTTGCCAGTGTGCTCTCGCGTCCCATGACTTCTCCGGTCGATTTCATTTCAGGGCCAAGCGTAATATCAACGCGGCGCAGCTTAGCAAAGGAGAAGACGGGTACTTTGACAGAGACCATCGACTCCTCTGGATGGTAGCCCGGTGTAAAGCCTTGTTCGATGATCGAGTGACCAAGGATCGCTTTCGTCGCGATGTTCGCCATTGGAATCCCCGTTACTTTGGAGAGGAATGGCACCGTACGGGACGAGCGCGGATTGACCTCGATGACGTATGGGCGGTCTTTATAGATGACGAACTGGATGTTGAGCAAGCCTTTGATTTGCAGGGAACGCGCCAGCTTCGTCGTCATGTCGATCAGTTCATCCTTGATCGCTTGGGACAAGGATTGCGGAGGATATACAGCGATGGAGTCACCGGAGTGCACCCCTGCGCGTTCGATATGCTCCATGATGCCTGGAATCAGGACGTTTTCTCCGTCGCAGATCGCGTCGACTTCCGCTTCTACCCCGACCATGTAACGGTCTACCAGTACAGGGTGATCAGGATTTACCTTCACCGCTTTTTCCATGTACTCCAACAGTTCGGACTGATTGTAGACGATTTCCATCGCACGTCCGCCAAGTACGTAGGATGGGCGTACCAGGACTGGGAAGCCAAGACCTTCTGCTGCCACGACTGCCTGCTCGACAGAAGTTACCGTTTTGCCTGGTGGTTGGGCGATTTCCAGCTCGCGCAGCAGCGCTTCGAACTTCTCGCGGTTTTCTGCTGCGTCGATGTTTTCCAGACTCGTACCCAAGATTTTGATTCCGCGTGCAGCCAGCTTGTCAGCCAGGTTGATCGCGGTTTGCCCGCCGAATTGTACGATGACACCCTCTGGTTTTTCCACATCGAGAATGTTCATGACGTCTTCGATGTACAGCGGCTCGAAGTATAGGCGATCAGATGTGTTGAAGTCTGTGGAAACAGTCTCCGGGTTGTTGTTGATGATCACTGCCTCATAGCCTGCTTCTCTCAGTGCCCAGACAGCGTGGACAGTCGCATAGTCAAACTCGATTCCTTGACCGATGCGGATTGGTCCGGAGCCCAGTACGACCACGCGCTTCTTGCCAGTCTCAATGCGCTCGTCTTCCACTTCATAAGCGGAGTAGTAGTACGGTGTTTGCGCTTCGAATTCTGCCGCGCACGT
This sequence comes from Brevibacillus sp. MER 51, assembly GCF_023714195.1. NCBI lineage: Bacteria > Bacillati > Bacillota > Bacilli > Caryophanales > Paenibacillaceae > Brevibacillus > Brevibacillus sp. MER 51. The sequence goes on from NZ_JAMAUS010000005.1 coordinate 209,388, forward strand.
ATCTACCATTTTATATACAGGTACAAAGCCTTTCTCTTTGCGCATTGCGTGTACCGCTTCTTCTGTCTCACCGCACAGCTCGGCAATTTTGCGGTCCGTGAAGCCCATGCGCTTTGCTTCGTACAGCTTCTCACTCGTCAAGCCTTTTGCCAGTTCCGCTTCAAAGGCAATCATTTTATGGAACTTGTGCAGGAAGAACAGATCGATCTTGGTCAGGTTGTGCAGTTCTTCGATCGTCCAGCCACGGCGCAGTGCTTCTGCCAGCAGGAAGAGGCGTTCGTCATCCGCGTGTACCAGTCGTGCTTTCAAATCTTCCTCGCTGATTTCGTCTGCTCCTTTGATCTCGATGTGATAACTGCCGATTTCCAAGGAACGAATGGCTTTCATGATCGATTCTTCAAAAGTCCGACCGATTGCCATCACTTCTCCGGTCGCTTTCATTTGCGTACCGAGCTTGCGGTTGGCGGATTGGAACTTGTCGAACGGCCAGCGTGGAATTTTGCTGACGATGTAGTCCAGCGTTGGCTCAAAGCATGCGTAAGTTTGGCCTGTCACCGGGTTTTTCAGCTCATCCAACGTGTAGCCGATTGCGATTTTGGCTGCCATCTTTGCGATTGGGTAGCCTGTTGCCTTGGAAGCCAGTGCAGAAGAGCGGCTCACACGCGGGTTCACTTCGATCACATAGTACTGGAAGCTGTGCGGGTCGAGTGCGTATTGTACGTTGCAGCCACCCTCGATACCGAGCGCCCGGATGATGTTCAGTGCGGATGTACGCAGCATTTGATACTCGCGGTCAGCCAGTGTTTGGCTAGGTGCTACTACGATGGAATCACCAGTATGCACGCCGACTGGGTCGATGTTTTCCATGTTGCAGACGACGATGCAGTTGTCGTTGGCATCGCGCATTACTTCGTACTCGATTTCTTTCATGCCGGCGATGCTTTTCTCGATCAAGCATTGCGTAATCGGGGAGTATTTCAATCCGCTTGCGACGATCTCGCGGAGTGTTTCTTCATCATCACAAATTCCGCCGCCTGTACCACCCAAGGTGTAGGCAGGACGAACGATGATGGGATAACCGATTTCGTTTGCAAAATCGACAGCTTCTTCTACCGTACTCACGATGACTGATTCAGGTACTGGCTCGCCCAGTTCATTCATGAGGGAGCGGAACAGGTCGCGGTCTTCTGCTTGCTTGATCGATTCCAGCTTGGTTCCGAGCAGCTTTACATTTTCTTGCTCGAGAACGCCTGCTTCTGAGAGGGCAACAGCCATGTTCAAGCCTGTTTGACCGCCAAGTGTAGGCAGTAGTCCATCCGGCTTCTCTTGACGAATGACGCGCGCTACGAATTCAGGTGTGATTGGCTCGATATATACTTTGTCCGCCATGTTTGTATCCGTCATGATGGTCGCCGGGTTGGAGTTGATCAGAACTACCTCCATGCCCTCTTCTTTTAACGCCTCGCATGCTTGCGTGCCTGCATAGTCAAATTCTGCTGCCTGCCCGATAACGATAGGTCCAGAGCCGATTACGAGGATTTTTTTCAGATTATCTTGTTTTGGCATGAGTTTTTTCCTCCTTAGCGGTTTCCATCATCGCAAGAAACTGGTCGAACAGGTAGCCGGAGTCATACGGTCCTGGAGCTGCTTCTGGATGGTACTGTACTGAGAATGCATTCTTAGCGGCATGACGTACGCCTTCGATGGTGCCATCATTCAGTGCGATATGTGTAACTTCCAGTTCCGTGCCTGCGAGCGAGTCTTCTTTGACTGCATAGCTGTGGTTCTGGGATGTGATATAGGTGCGTCCGGTTGGCAGCTCTTTTACCGGATGGTTGCCGCCACGGTGTCCGAATTTCATTTTCGTCGTGTCAGCGCCAGATGCGAGCGCGAACAGTTGGTGACCGAGGCAAATTCCGAACAGCGGATATTCACCCAAGATTTCCCGAATCATCTCTACGGCTTGTGGTACGTCCTTCGGGTCCCCAGGGCCATTGGACAAAAGTATTCCGTCCGGTTGGATGCGGCGAATCTCTTCTGCTGTCACATTGTAAGGCACAACGACAACGTCGCAGTTGCGCTTAGTCAGCTCGCGCAAAATCCCGTGCTTGGCTCCGAAGTCTACCAGTACTACCCTATGACCTGTACCCGGGCAGCTGAAGACGCTTTTCGTAGAAACGCGTGATACTTGGTCTGTCATCAATGTCGTGCCGTTTAAGGCAGCAACCAATTCAGCCAACGGGGCTTCACTGGTTGTAATCATGCCCTTCATCGTGCCGTGGTAACGAATTTTTCTCGTCAGCATCCGGGTGTCAATTCCAGCAATGCCCGGAATGTCGTATGTTTTCAGCAGTTCGTCGAGTGTGTTCGTATTGCGCCAGTTGCTCGGTGCCTCGCAATGCTCGCGAACAACGAAGCCGTGAATGTATGGACGAACAGCTTCAAAGTCGTCTCGATTGATCCCGTAATTTCCGATTAGCGGGTATGTCATGGTGACGATCTGTCCGCAGTAGGATGGGTCGGACAAAACCTCCTGATAGCCAGTCAGCCCTGTATTGAAAACCACTTCCCCGTAGGACTCCTTTGTCGCTCCAAATGCCGTCCCGATAAATTCTGTTCCGTCTTCCAAGATCAATCTTGCACGCATCTATGCTCCTCCTCCATTGTCGTGTAAAAACTTTTGTCTTGTCTGTCAGTCGTTTTTACACGTTTTGATATACGATCTTCCCATCTACCAGTGTCAGGGTCGGCCAGCCTTTGCATGCCCAACCGGCAAATGGTGTGTTGATTCCTTTACTTGCGAATGTGCTTGGGTCAATTGTTTTTTCCGTTTCCAGATCAATCACAGTCAGGTCTGCTGGCGCGCCTACTTCCAGACGTCCGTATGGCAGATTGAATGCTTCTGCTGGCTTCACGGTCAACAGCTCAACCAGCTTCTTCAAGGTCAGCTCTCCCGTTTGTACGAGATTTGTGTACAACAGCGGGAATGCTGTCTCCAGTCCGACGATTCCGAATGGCGCACGGTTTATCCCGTTTGCTTTTTCCTCTTGGGTGTGTGGTGCATGGTCGGTTGCGATCATATCAATGGTGCCGTCTTTTAATCCCGCAATCAGTGCAGCACGATCTTCACGAGAGCGCAGCGGCGGGTTCATTTTCCAATTCGTATCCAGATTGTCCGGGATATCCTCATCGCACAGCAAGAGGTGATGCGGACTGACTTCACATGTTACATTCACGCCAGCGCGTTTCCCGTCACGTACCAGACGCACCGACTCTTTCGCGCTGATGTGACATACGTGGTAGTGGACACCTGTCTGTTCTGCCAGCAAAATATCGCGGCCAACGTGGATGGACTCTGATTCAGAAGGAATTCCCGGGAGTCCATGTCGAGCTGCAACCACCCCGTCATGCAAAGCTGCTCCCGGGATCAACAGGTCTTCGTCCTCACAGTGAGCGACGATTGCGATCCCGAGCTCTGCTGCTTTTTGCATGGCCTTTTTCATCATCGCAGTTGATTGCACACCCACACCGTCATCTGTCAGCGCGAAGATCCCCGCTTCTTTTAACCCAGCGAAATCCGTCAGCTCTTTTCCCAATTGGCGAACAGTAATCGCACCATACGGGATCACGCGCGCCATACCTGCCTCGCTCGCTTTGTCCAAAATGTAGGTCACGGTCTCGACACTATCAATGGACGGTCGTGTGTTCGGCATGCATGCTACTGTTGTAAATCCGCCTTGTACCGCTGCTTTTGCCCCTGTTTCGATCGTTTCTTTATGTTCAAAGCCTGGCTCGCGCAGATGTACGTGGACATCGATGAGACCCGCGCTAATCATGCCGCCATGGCAATCGATCCATTCATGCCCACAGCGATCGAGTGTTTCCCCCATTGCTGTGATTCTTCCCTTTTCCACCAATATTTCCATCGGGGTGAGTTCCCCCGCCTGATTTAGTACGTTGCCGTTGCCAAGGATGATTCCCATGTCATTTCGCTCCCTTTCAAAAGAGTTTCTAAAACTGCCATTCTTGCTGCGACTCCGTTGGTCACTTGGGTTTGAATCAAGGACGTTTCGCATTCTACCAAATCGGTATGAATCTCAACCCCGCGATTGACGGGTGCCGGATGCATGATGACTGCGTCGGACTTCATCATTTTGGCTCTTTCCAGTGTGAGCCCATGTGCCTTGTGATACTCTTCCTTCGATAGATAGAGGGATTCCGCATGGCGCTCCAGCTGAACGCGCAGCATCATGACCACATCTGCGGTTTGAACTGCTTCTTCCATTTCCACGATTTTGACACCTTGCGGGATATGTGCCGGCATCATCGTAGCAGGACCCGAGAGCAGCAGGTTCACACCGAGCTTTGGTAGCGCATGCAGATGAGAACCGAGCACGCGGCTGTGGCGCAGATCTCCAATGATCGCTACCGTGAGACCAGAGAGCTTGCCAAACTTTCTTTTCATGGTCAAAAGATCGAGCAGGCATTGGGTCGGGTGCTCATTCGTTCCATCTCCCGCGTTGATCAGCTTCAGGTCTACGCTTTCTGCCAGCTCTTGCAGCAGGCCTTCCTTCTTGGTGCGGATCACGGCTGCTTCCACGCCCATTGCTTCCAAGGTGCGAATCGTGTCATAGACCGTCTCGCCTTTTACGGTAGAGGAGGTTTCCGGAATGAAGTTCAAAACATGTGCGCCCAGTCGCTTTTGAGCTACTTCAAAAGAGAAGCGGGTTCTGGTGCTGGCCTCGAAGAACAGATTCGCGACAAACCGTCCGCGCAGGATATCCGCTTGCTCAGTTGGTCTGGCAGCCCAATGCTCTGCTCGCTCGAGGAGCTGGATGATCTGTTCTTTCGATAAGTCTTTGAGGCCAATCAAATGCGCTACATTTTTCATCATGAATCCCTCCGGTTCTTTATTTTTCAAAAGAAAAAGCTTCTTGGCATCGCTTTGCATCTGGAGGCAAGCGAGACAAGAAGCTGGTTGAGTGCCTTTTTTGGGCAGCCAAAACAGCGTTCTTTGCCTTGCCAGCCTCTCTGGACTGGATTTAAAGGATTGGGAACGTTAGGCTATTTATTTTTGTTCTTCAAGGTGCGCTTCTCCCATCGCAGTCTCTTTTCCTGGAAGGATCAGGTGCAGAATAATTCCCAGGAAGGTAGAGAGTGCGATATTATCGATGGTCAGATCACTCAGGAAAGCCATATCTGTACTTGCAAAACTGATTTTGTATCCGCCGATTCCCGTGACGAGGATGACCGCTGCGAGAATCATGTTGCGCTTGTCTGCAAAATTCACTTTGTGCTCGACGTACATCCGCAAGCCTTGTGCTGCGATGATACCGAACAGGATGATGGAGACACCACCAAGTACCGGCGTTGGAATCGTCATTAAAATGGCGCTAATCTTACCAGCGAAGGCGAACATGATTGCCAGTACAGCAGCCAGACCGATGACTACTCGGCTGTATACCTTCGTCATTGCAAGGACACCGATGTTTTCTCCATAAGTCGTTGCTGGCGGACCTCCGATGATGGCTGCCAGTGAGGTCGCCACCCCGTCTCCAAGCAAGCTGCGGTGCAGACCCGGATTTTTCATCAGATCGCGATCCATGACCTTGCTCGTTACCAGCAAGTGACCCAAATGCTCTGCCAGCGTGACGAAAGCGACTGGCGCGATGACCAGTGCTGCGATCCATGCAGAGCCGTCACCGATCGCACTCATGACTTCGGTAAATTTGAAGTGCTCCGTAAACATTTTTTGTGGCGTGATGAACCAGTCTGCTTCTACTACTTTTTGAAAGTTAATCAGTTCAGGGTGACGCAGCAGCGTGTATACATAACCTGTAACCATACCGATCAAGATAGGGATAAGACCAAGGAATCCGCGCAGCATGACCGCTGCAAGCACTGTTATGACCACAGTTACGAGCGAGATTTCAATCGAAGTCAGCGACATTTGCGATTGACCGTCTACAGTGACTTTCGTTGCCATGTCTACTGCTACGCCAGCCAGGCTCAGACCGATCACGACGATGACAGAAGCGATGACAACTGGTGGCAGTACCCGATCGAGCCATTTGACTCCTGCCTTTTTCACGATACCGGCGACGATGATGTACACCATCCCGGAGAGGAAGCAACCCAAGAGTGCCGTCCCTACTCCATGTGATTGACTCACGACGATAATCGGACCGATGAAAGCGAAGGAAGAACCGAGGTAGTTTGGCAGTTTTCCTTTGGTGATCCACAGGAATAAAAGGGTTCCAATCCCGCTTGCCATGAGCGCCGTTGCTACATCCAGCCCCGTTAAGATCGGCACCAATACAGTCGAGCCAAACATCGCGAACAAGTGTTGGATACTAAGTGGCAGCAATCGCGAAATATGTGGTGTTTCGTCTACATCGATGTAATTTTTCTGGCTCATGCCTGTATGCCCCCTGTTTTGTTTCTTCCATTCAAAAAAGTGTCTTTTATACAAAAAACCTCTTTGTGCGGACACAAAGAGGCTAGCTTCGCCATAATCATGGGAAGTATCTTGCCTCTTGCCGACCTCACGGGATCGTTTTTAAAGAGGAATCCTATTCTTTTTACAGTAGCTGTCGGATGGAGACAATATCCATAACGTCCACTTCTGCCAATTGTACATCGACAATTTCCGTTCGGGCAGTAGGGAGGTTTTTTCCGACGAAATCAGGGCGAATTGGCAGCTCGCGATGACCACGATCAACCAGAACAGCCAGTTGAATCATCCGTGGGCGACCGTTATCAATCAGTGCATCCAATGCGGCACGCACGGTTCTTCCCGTGTAGAGAACATCATCTACCAGAATCACGGTCTTGCCTGTGATTTGATCCGGGAGCTTGGAGCCTTGCAAAATGGCATCTTCGGACTTGTGTTGCAAATCGTCACGATAGAACGTAATGTCCAGCTCACCGACTGGGACTTTCACATTTTCAATCATTTCGATTCTTTCCACAAGGCGTTGCGCGAGGTAGATCCCTCTGGTCTTGATGCCCACGATAATGAGATCCTCGACGCCTTTATTTCGCTCGATAATTTCATGCGCGATTCGCGTGAGTGCGCGGCGGATCGCCGCTTCATCCATAATAACGCTTTTGTTGATCATCTCAATATCCCCCTTTTCGACGGGAACAGTGGACCTTACGAAAAAAGGCTCCTTGTCAGGAGACAAGAAGCCCTCGGACAAACTGACCGGACTTTTAAACGTCCCGCCTGTTTGTCATTCCGTGCCCTTGCCAGCCTCACTGGACTGGATTTAAAGGTTCCATTCGTCATGTAGAATTATGACACGATTCTGGACGGGTGTCAATGCAGCCCGAAAAAGTCTAACTATTCCCAATAGACGCTGACCCACGGTGGCAAGTAGTTCGCATAATAACCAATGTCCCCTGTCATATCTTTGATCAGCTCGATTTGTTTGTCCGCATTCTCGCCAATTCCTTGGATAAACAGGGAGCCATGCACCGCTCGATCCAACCGCAAGAAAAGAAGCTGTTTCCCATCTGGAGACGGCGCAGGATAGTAGTCCGCTGTATTCGCTTCCCCTTTTGTCACCTGCTGCTCCGCTCCATCTGTGGATCGCCGCCAGATGCCTTGTTCCGGTACCATGACCTTCTTTGGGTCGTATGAATACTCTGTAGCCAAGCCTCTGGTGAAAAGCAGCGTGTACGGAGCTTTCGGAATCCATACCGGGTAAGTGTCTACCACCACTGGACCAGGGCTGACTGTTTTGACCTTTCCTGCTCGATCCATCAGCTTCAACTGCTTGTTAGTCGTGGCGATCCGGTCAGTTCCATCGACAAAAGCGAGCTGTTCGCCATTTGGTGTCCAGGCAAGCCAATCAGGATAAGCCAATCCTGTTCCGAGGTCTATTGGCTTTTTAGCAGGCTGTGTCAAATCAAACCATTGAATCGGTACGCCATCTGCAGACAAGGAACCGGAGTTATACCTGACAAAGTAGGCCACAGCCTTTCCATCCGGAGATACTTTTAAGCCTGTCGCTGCCCATGGGTATATGCCTTCCTCCACCACTTTTGGCGGTTCTGCTATCGGATAGGCAGCCAACGGTTTACCTGCAAGTGTGCGCAAGGCCAGCGTCATCGGCTTATTTTTTTCGGCTGGTAGCGAGACAAGCAGGTTTTCCCCATCCGGCATCCAGGCAAAGTCTGCGAAATCAGCCTTCGTTGTACTTTGCAAAGCTAATTCTCCATGCTCTTGGACTTCTTTTACGATCAGCAATAATCTGGGTGCTTCATTACTGCCAACATTCACGGTGTACGCGAGCTTGTTCGCTTTCGGAGACCATTTTGGCGTTTCAAAAACCGCTCGCTCGTCTACCTGCACAGCTTTGCTGCCGTCAGCGCTGACGATCCACACATTGCCTGGTGTCGAGTAATTGTCGTTGCCTTTGTATTTCACGAACAGGAGCCACTTGCCGTCTGGCGACCAGCCCACGATCTGTGCATAGCCATCCTTGGTGATTTGCTTGATCTTTCCCGACGCATCCCGTCCATCTACCAAAAACAAATGCTGGTTGCTCGTAAATGCAATTTTTGCCGGAACGCTTATTTCCTTGTTCACTCGCTCTGGCCCTTGGCTTTGGGCTGCCACCTTTGCTTCACCGTTTGCTGTGACAAGTACAGCCAAAAGGACAAAAAGGCTGATCAGCTTCCCCCATTTTCCGATCACAGGCATTCACTCCTTACACGCTCTATTGAATGATGAAAAAACGCCAGAAGAAAGTAATAAGCTCTCTACTAGCGTTTTCCAATCCAACTGCCATTATGTAAGGGTCATAGGAAGACTGGCTGCAACAACAAAAAACGATTGCCATACAGATCCTCGAAAACAACCTCAATGCCATACATCACTTCGTTTGGTTCACTCACAAACTTTACGCCACGTTGACCCAGTGTTTCGTATGTGGACCAAAAATCATCCGTCTCCCAAACCCACATTGGATTTTTGCCGACCTGACGAAGCATTTCCTGCGCAACGTCTTCCCGATGCCAATGAGTTGGGTCATGCAGTACAATCTCTATCTCCTGCCCGGGCAGGCCGACGGTGAGCCAACGAGAGCCATCATCCATACGCGAATCCATGCGTTTTTCGAAACCGAGTTTTTCCGTGTAAAACCGCAATGCCTCTTCACAGTCGTGAACGTACAGCGTTACATGCGCTAATCTTTTTAGCACGGCTATTCCTCCTGTTCTCTTTACGCTTGTCGGAGAACTTCGATGACGTCAAGCATTTCCTTCGGCATTGGCGCTTCGAACTCGAGCTGCTCTCCTGTACGTGGATGGATGAAGCCCAATGTTTTCGCATGCAGAGCTTGTCCATCGAGCTCCAATGTATTTTTCGGACCGTATTTCGGGTCACCTGCCAGTGGATAGCCAATGTACTTCATGTGTACGCGAATTTGATGGGTACGTCCTGTTTCGAGTTTCAATTCTACCAACGTGTACTCCTTAAAGCGCTCCAACACGATAAAATGCGTAACAGCTGGCTTGCTGTTTTCAAAAACGACCGCCATTTGCTGGCGATTTTTCGGATCGCGCCCGATTGGTGCTTCAATCGTTCCCATTTCATGCGGGATGACACCGTGAACAATCGCGACATACTTCCGATTGACTGTATGTGCTTTCAATTGTTCAGCCAAACCCATATGTGCCTTATCGTTTTTAGCTACCATCAAAAGGCCGGAAGTATCCTTGTCAATGCGGTGGACAATTCCCGGACGCAAAACGCCATTGATTCCGGACAAATCCTTGCAATGTGCCAAAAGCCCATTGACGAGTGTCCCCGTGTAATGACCAGGAGCAGGATGCACGACGAGACCACGTGGTTTATTCACGACCACGACATCGCTATCCTCGTATACAATATCAAGCGACATCTCTTCTGGCTGGATCGCCATTTCTTTGGGCGGCGGAACACGGAGGGTCACTTCGTCCTCTGCCTGTAGCTTGTAGTTGTTTTTGATCGGTTCACCATTTACAGTGACACGACCTTCCTTTACCCAAGCCTGCACCTGTGAACGGGACCAATCTTCATTTTGCAGCGTGATAAATTTGTCGATGCGCTCGCTCGTATCCGCTGGGTCTACCGTCCAATCGTAACGTTCAAATAATTGCGTGTCATTCATGTATGTTCTCCACCTATCCGAGCTTTCCCACTATTATTCTCATGACTATCGGTTTTTCTTCCCATCCAGAAAAACATCGAGAAGCAAAATCCCCACACCAATCGTGATGGCCATATCAGCCACGTTAAAGATCGGGAAGTGAATCAACGTAAAATCGAGAAAATCTACGACTTGACCGGACGTCGCACGATCAATGAAATTCCCGACGGCTCCACCCAAGACAAATGACAGCGCCAACGATGCACGAGGCTGTTTTTTTCCCAAGCGAATCAAGGAAATGACAATCCCAATCACAACGACAGTGGTAATGGCAATAAAAAACCAACGTCGATTTTGCAGGATGCCAAACGCCGCTCCCATGTTTCGATGGGAAGTTAGATGAAATACGTCCGCGATCAAAGGAATGGATTCTCCCAGTTCCATATACTTCACGACTAAATACTTTGTAAACTGATCAAGCGCAATAATTACTGCCGCAATGAGATAGTACAACAATGGAATGTCCTCCTTATTCTGCTTCGACCAGCAACTGTACAAACACAATGTCAAATGATCATTTTACCAGAGACAGCCTACGTGAACAAGCGCTTTCCTTTTTTGTACAGTCGATAGCCTTTGCGTACGACTTCCAGCATCCACAATGGGATTTTCCATCCACGATCCTTGATAAACGGCAGATACACCTTGTAATACGCCTTGCGTAAATCACGCCATTTCGTGTCTGTATCATTGACATAGTAATCCGATACATCAATCAGATACCCTCGTCCCTGATCCATTAATACGTTTTTCCCATGGACATCATGTGGAAACAAGCCCTTCCTGCGGGCTTCTTCTAGCGCCTCCTCCACGTCTTCAATCACCTGCGGAGGAATCGGGATACCAAAGCGCACACAGTCAAACAGGGGTATGCCGTTCATCCGCGTAATGACCAAGTATCCTTCTCCATAATCATAACAGATGGGGAAGGAACGAGTCTCGCCAAGCTTGCGATAGACTTCGATTTCCTGTTCGGCTCCTGGTCTTCCAGGTGCGTACAGCTTGATCACTACCTTCGGATAGTCCGGATGGGCAAATACGGCAGCATAATTGCCAGTACCGACCAGCTCCCACGGATACGGCGTGTGGTGTACGACGACTGGATCATCCGGCGACAGACTCTCCACTTGAACTTCCTGTAAAAAAGCTTTCAATATATGCTGATCGATCCGCATCGTTTCTCATCATCTCTCATCAGTTACCGACTTCGAACTACGTTAAAACAAAATTACTACTACGATCATTCAGACACTTCCTATAAGGGGCAAAAAATCCTTTGCACTGGTAGGGCCAGGAGGTCCTGTCCGATTCCAATGAAAGGATTGCATATGGACAAGAATACCTCATTTTTTTGATTTGGTAAATGGGTAGCGAATGTCCACCAATCGTACCTGTTTTTATGTAGTGTATAACGAATGATTCTAACTGATTCATTTGGAAAATAAGGCTCTTGTATGGTGCTGTTGTGGTGGGGAGGAAACAGGAGAAAACGCTCAGATTCTAGGGCCACCCGCTGGGAGATTGACTGCCCGGCTCCATGAAAAAAAACGAAACCCGCGTCCAAAGTCGTCCTTTCAGGAGGTATCTCAGAGGTGGACGCTAAGAGCTTGTTTCTCTTTTTTTCATTGCGCCTCGGTCGGTGTCCCTAAGATCTTCGCTTTTTTCTCCTGTTTCCTCTACGAGCTTCCTGTGTTTACCACACATTTTAAAGCTTTAAAAGAATGAAGAATGTAATCGTTTCGCCAGAGAAGAATATTTCCAGACGTAGCGACTTGTGGAGTCCTCCCCAGCGGAGAAGGGATTCGCGGGCAAAAGAAACGCAACGTGCTCGCGCTACGAAGCGGCTACCACTTTTGCGTTTCCCCGCGAATCCCTTCGGAGCGGACAGTCTCTGCCCTCAGCAGGACGGAGCCTGGAGCCTAGACTGGAAATATTCTTCTCTTCTCCGCAGCCGCATAGCAAGATCCTCAGCAAAAAAAGAAGAACCTGACACATCATGCAGGCTCTCCCTTTCATAATTTACACATTAATCTCCAAAAACCATTCGCGAATCGCATCTTGCAGCTTCTGCAAGGCTGCCGCATTCGTTGCTTCACAATAAATACGCACCAACGGCTCTGTGCCAGACGGACGGATCAGGACCCAATGTCCTTCCTCGAGCAACAGCTTGACCCCATCCACTCTTTGAATCTCCAAAACCTGATAAGGACCGATGAGTGCAGGTGGCTTGGCGATCATTTGCTGTACCCATGGATCTTTTTCCGGCAATTTCATATCAAGCCGCGTATGGAACAGCTCGCCGAACTGCTCGTAGACGTCTCGCAGTATTTGATCGATTCCTTTGTTTTCATACGCGCACATTTCGGCAAGCAACAAATTGATGAGTACGCCGTCCTTCTCCGGGATGTGACCGAGAATACTCGCCCCGCCACTTTCCTCTCCGCCGATAAGCACATCGCCTTTGCGCATTTCCTCACCAATGTACTTGAAACCGACTGGCGTCTCTACCAACTCAAGACCATAATGCGTAGCCATCTGATCCAGCAGATGCGTGGTTGCTACTGTTCTCACAATGCGTCCAGTCAAGCCACGATTTTTTCGCAAATGATAGGTTAGCAGCACGAGTGCTTCATTGGGCGTGATATACTGTCCAAAGCGGTCGACGACTCCGAAGCGATCCGCATCGCCGTCATTGGCAAGACCAAGAGATGCTTGGCGTTCTACGACTTCTTTTTTTAACAAATGCAAATGCTTATCGTTTGGCTCAGGCAAATCTCCGCCAAAAGCTGCATCCGGTACCTCTCGGATACCGACGTTTTTCACCCCCGCCTCTGACAAAAAACCGCTCACATAGCCCATACCGGCACCATGCATGGCATCGACAACAACGGACAAGGAAGAGTTTTTCAAAACATCCATATTTACCATCCGTCTCAGATGCGCCTCGTAATGAGGACGCAGCACAATAACTTGCAGCAGCTTGCGGGTCTTTGCTTCCGCGAGGGAAATCGTACGCACCGATTTGGTCTGGCAGGTTTCGCTGATCCACTCTTCCAATCTTTGCGTGATCGCAGGCGTTGCGGGTCCAGCGTACTCCGGAATGTATTTGATGCCGTTATATTCGGGTGGATTGTGACTGGCCGTGATCATGATTGCGCCACTCGCTGCAAAATGCTTCACTCCAAAGGCTACGGCAGGCGTTGGCGCTGCTTCGTTCACCAAATAGGTACGAATGTCATTGGCGGTCAGGACAGCTGCAACCTCCTGTGCAAAGCGTCTCCCGAGAAACCGCGTGTCGTGTCCAACCAAAACAGGCTGCTCCTGCTGTCCGATTTCTTTGGTATAGCTGGCGATGGCTTGTGCGACAATACGGACATTCTCGACAGTAAATCCATCTGCGATTATGTCGCGCCAACCGTCCGTACCGAAACGGATCGTTGTCATCTACTCATCTCTCCCCTCGTTACCGCAACTCATTCACCTTCTCCAAATAACGCAAAACAGTGGCAACATAAGTAGCATGCGACCATGTCAGGGGTGCAACGGACACAGGAGCACCTGTATACGGATCGAGCTGTTCGGAGAGCACGCCGCTTTGTAGGGCATGCCGTACGACCCAAGCCAGTCTGCTCTTTGGCTCTTGGAGTTCATCGAGCGATTTTGCCTTGGCAATTTCCCAATCAGCCACCCATAAAGTGCAAATGATCCATGGATTTCCCGGCACCTTCACCGTGTCATGTGATTTTTTGAAATAGTAATCCCCTTGATAGCGGGCAATTCCACCGATCGCCGTGTCTACCCGCAAACTTTTTTTGACAGCTTCCATTGTCCGCTCAACCCTCGGATCATCTACGGAAAACACATCAAGCGCAAACAAGGCGAACAAGCTGCTCTCCACCGTGAAATCTTTTTCGACACTCCCATCTGCTCTTACATAAATCCCGCGCAGAAAACGCCCGCTTTCAGGGTCGTACAGATGTTTTTCCATCGCCCCGCGAATGCGCTCTGCCCCTTCTGCGTAGCGTTTGTAGCGCCGATCATCCCCGAACAACTGGGCGAAACGAGCTGCAGCCATTAAGCCTGCAAAAACCGTAGCACTGCTAAACGTAAAAATTCCCCGTCGCTCTTCCCATAAGTCGTAGCTTGGTTTTGGGAGTTGCAGCTCTGGATGGACATACTCCAGCAAAAAGCGAGCTGCCGGACGAACCAGCGTGGGATAGAGAGCCTGGCAATCTTCAATTTGCTTGCCGCTCTTGTATTGCTCCCAGAGGGCATACAGCACGAGTGCCGTCTCATCCTCCTGAATCGGGAGCTGAATTTCTCCGTCAACAATATACGGATGCCAGCTGGAGCCGACAGACCCATCCGGATTGTACTTGTGCAGCAAATATCCTTCCTTATTCAAGGCGTCTGCACAAAACCGAAAAAATGGTGCGACGACTCCCGTGTAGCCCGCTTTCGCCATCGCACTCGCAATCAACGCCCCGTCTCTTGGCCACATGTAGCTGTAATGGTCGCGATTGAATTGAAGAATATCCGAGTCATTCGCTGCGAGAATCGCTCCGTTCTGATCGATTTGCGTACGCACGAGTAGCAAGCTGGTCTTGTACAGATTGACAACCTCTGCCGGAAGATCAGCAAAGTCACGCCCTTCCTTATTGACCCAACGCTGCCAATACACCGCTACCCGATTGAGCAAATGTTCCGGATCACTTTCGAGTACATACTGGTTCAATCCTTTGACAGCCTCATACGATTCACCAATGCACATCCAGTAGAAGAGCGCCTTCTCTTCTTGGGGTTGCAGCGTGAGGGAAAAAGAGATCGTACTATCTACGGAGCCTTGCGCAATCGGATTGCCAGACAAAAGACCATCCTCTGCGTCCCTCCAGGTCCCCTCCGCATAGTTGAACCGCTTGATTCCGACGCTATATTGATCGATCCCACCCATATCTGTCTTTCCATTCGCCATGATGTACACATTGCGCTTGTAGTGATAAATGGTGCGCAGGATGGGATCAAAAACAGCGGTATCCCCTACCTCCGTCTCATTCAAGCTGAAATCGTGATGAAAAAACAGCCTGACTTCCCGCATCTCGCTCGTCAAATTTCGAACGCACACCTTTTTCAAATAAATCGGGTCACGCTGATGCACCCCATCTGCGATTTGCAAGGAGATGCCCAGATGTTCATGATGCGCATGAACATCTGTCACCAAAGACTCCTGTCCGTATCCGAGCTGCCGCGTCCAGCCGTCTTCATCCAGCCAGGAAAAGCGACCTTGTACCCATATCCCCAGCTTGCTAAAGTGTCCCCCGACATGATTCAGCTGACCGACATACGGAAAATAGAGATCTCGCATGTGCAGTTTGTCATCAAAATTAATCAGCAGTTTTCCATTCCCGACGACGAGCGGTCTCGGCATGCCTTCACGTCCTTTTCGTTATAGGCTGTCGATCTCTCTCTTTTCGTGAAACTGATATTCGGCAATTCGCCTCGCATAGGAAGAAGCAAGCGTAGCCGCGGTCTCTGCCGTCGCCCCTTGCGAAATCACTTTTACGTGCGAATCCTCTGAATCGGGTAAAATCAGCACCCAGCCATTCGAATCGTACACCTTGATTCCATCGACGAGCTCCAGCAGCTTGCCTTTGTTTTCTTCCATCACTCTGCGCATGACCTTCCCTTTTGCTGCCCATGGGCAAAAGACAGTCTTTTTCTCCATATGGCACGCTGGCAACAACTCCAGCAAAACGCTGAGCGATTTTTCTTCAGAAGCGAGATACGAAAGAATTCGCATGAGACTGTAAACGGCGTCAAACATCGGATGAAAACGTTGTTCGCTCGATACCTCCATCATGGACCGCGGAGAGACCTTGGTGCGTACAACCTCCATTTGCAACAGCTGGGCCATATGCTCCAATTCAATCGGGGCACTCACTGGCAGGCCGATACGCCGATGTTGACCACTGCATGCCAGCAGTTGCAGCGCCGTGATCTGTTCATTCGAGAGCTTCTCTCCATGCTCGGTAAACAAGGTAAATTGCTCGCCATTTTTATCGAGACGAACGCCTAAATCTGCTCCCTTTTTTCGAATACCTTCTTGTATAGAGCTGTAATCGGCGGTAACTCCCAGTGCATGCAAGAGTGGCGCAAGAAAAGTAGGAAAAAAACGCTGTTCACAATCGATCAGCAGTCGAAAGCGCTGACGCTGGATGGACGATACGTTCAACTGTTGAACCAAAGCGTGAAGATATGCCTCTTGTACTTGATGCTCGACTTGCAGTGCTCCCAACCGATGCAGGTTGCGAACATAAGTCTCTTGCCAGTAGGCATTCTCAACTTTGCGCTCCATCTCACGGGAAATCGGCAAGCCCGCTTGATCGATGAATTGGATGACAATCTCTTTATCATCGACTGGCTCTGCCATATAAACATGAATGCCGCCTTTGCAATCCAGAGAGCGCACGCCGTACCGGATCAAAGGTGAATTGCCAATCCCGAGATCGACTGTATCAATTCCGGAAGAGCACAAACTGGTCATGATGCTATGCTTCAATAGCTGAGCAAATGGGTGTGCGCATGCCGAAAGCGCAATCTTATCCCCCGCTTGTAGTAAGTACGCGTAGGCAGCAGCAAGTCTAGTGACGAATTCGGGCGTGATGTCAACATTGCCAATGCCCTTGATTCCTTGCGTCCCAAACAAGTTTTTGGTTTGCTTGGCACCATAAATGAGCGAGGTGGTGACAGTCGCATTTTCCCCGACTTCCTTATCCGGCCAAATTTTGATTCCGGCCTTTACCACTGACTTCGCCCCAATGAGGCACTGGTCTCCAATGACCGCCCCTTCCCCGAGTTGTACGCAATCTGCAATTCGGGTGTTGCGGCAGAGGGTCGTTCCTGTGATCTCTGCTTTTTTCCCAATAACACTGTTTTCCCAAATAATCGTCCTGGACAGCTTCGTACCAGAAGAAATCACCGTATTTTTTCCCAGAATGGAATAAGCACCGACGGCAACTCCAGCCTGCAAGTGTACATTTTCACCGATATAGACAGGGCCTTCCAATCGGACTGATGAATCGATGCGAACATCATTTTCCAAGAAAATGCGCGGCGCGATTTCCTGTGCTTTTATTTCGAGATGTACGCGTCCATCCAGCAAATCAAACTGGGCTTGCTGATAAACCTCCATAGAGCCAATATCGGACCAATAGCCACTTGCTTCATATCCGTATAAAGGCTTTGCTGCCTGTAAAAAGGACGGGAAAATGTCCTTGCTGAAATCCACTTCCCGCTCTTCTTCTATAGAAGACAAGACCTCCGGCTCGCAGACGTATATCCCCGTATTCACCGTATCGCTAAAAACCTCCGCCCAGCTCGGCTTCTCTAAAAAACGGGTAATGCGTCCGGCCTCATCTGTCATGACAACTCCGAATTCCAGCGGTGTTTCTACGCGCGTCAAAATCAACGTAGCCAGTGCGTTATTTTGCTCATGAAAACGAATGGCTGCCGACAAATCGATGTCTGTCAACGTATCTCCACTGATCACAACAAAACGCTCATCGAGAAAATCGGCGCAGTTCTTCACACTGCCTGCCGTGCCCAACGGAATTGTTTCTTCAAAATAGACAAGCGAAACACCGTAGCGAGACCCATCACCAAACGTATCTCGGATGACATCAGGCAGATACTGGAGTGTCACTGCTATCTCAGTAATCCCATGCTTTTTCAATAGATCAATCGTGTACTCCATGCAAGGCCGGTTTAAGAGTGGCACCATTGGTTTTGGCGTGTGGCATGTTAACGGACGTAGTCGTGTACCTTTTCCCCCAGCCATGATTACTGCCTTCATCTTTTTTTCTTCCTCCTTCATCGTTGCAATCTATGTTGTCATGCCGATTTCCGCGGGATTGCCAAGCGAACGGTATAGATCGATGGTTTGGCTAGCCAGAAGTGTCCAGTTGTAAAACTGTTTAACATCTTGCATTGCCGTCTGGGCCAGTTTATGCCGCTGATCAGGGTCGCGCAGTAGCCAACGGAGTTGATTCGTCAGCGATTCGGGATCACCCGTGTACATCATGGCGCCGTTTTCGCCGTGGCGAACGATCTCTCGTAGCCCTCCCGTATCCGCAACCAGAATAGGCGTACCTAAAGCCATCGCTTCCAGTGCAACAATTCCGAAAGGCTCATACAAGCTTGGGAATACCGCCACATCAGCCAAGGCGAACAGCTCATTTCTCCTTCGATCATCTACGAAGCCCAAGAAGCGTACTTGCTCAAAAAGTCCCATCTGATGGACCAACTGCTCCCATTCGTCTTGCATCGGTCCTCTGCCAGCTACCAGCAACCTCGCATGCGGAAACTCATCGCGCAGCCTTGCCATGGACTCCAACAATAGGTGAACACCTTTTTCCCGGACCAAGCGGCCTACAAAAAAGAGAACAGGACCGTCCCCTATCGCCAACTCCTGCCGAAGCTGTTCACGATTTACATCCGGCAGGGGAATGAGATCGACACCGTTGTGAATGACACGTAATTGGGACGATGGCGTTCCGAACAGGCGCATCACTTCCGACTCCATATACTTGCTGCATACGATCATCGAGTCAGAGCTTTGTGTTAGCGTACGTTCACACTCATGAATCCTTTGCTGCACCGGCGTATGAATACCTTGATGCCGACCATGTTCCAGTGCATGAATCGTGCTGACGAGCGGAAGGGAGTACCTCTGTTTCAGTTCGATCGCAGCCCAACTCACCAGCCAATCGTGTGCGTGGATAAGATCTGGCCGCACCCCGAGTGACCATAGTTGGGAGACAGCATCGACCATCGCCAAATTCAGTTGAAACACCCATGCCAGAAAGTCAGTTTGTTCAGAAGGAATATACGTAGGCAAACGGTGTACGTGAACCCCTTCCATCGTCTCATCTTTGGAGCATGAATCTGTCGCACGTGTCAGCACATGCACCGCTACTCCTTGCTGGACAAGATGCCTGGCGAGATCGTAGACAGCCCGGCCAAGCCCCCCTACCACATGAGGGGGAAATTCCCATGTAAGCATCAAAACAGTTTTTGTCGAAGACTGATCTTGCGCAGCCGCTACCAATTGACGCGATACGTTCACTCTATGCGTTTGTTTAGGCAAATAGAACGTGATATCCAAGTCAGGAAAGATCGGAAAATCAGCTTCTGCTTGTGTAATAGCCTCTTCATCCAGTTGATGCTCCCGATACATCGCCAAGAGAGCGCGCATGCGAACCAAATGGTCATGAATGCGTTGTACCGCATACCGAGTGACCGTTTGACCGTCTAAAATAAACGCCCAATCACTGCTTTGGGCGAGCATCAATTCGCGTGCGGCCTGCCTGAGGCACCGTAAGGCAAGCTGATCTCCTTTCATTTCAAAATAGGTAGTAATCGCTCCGATCAGTTCCCCCTCTGCCTGATGCAAATGCCTGTATATCCAGCCATTGTTCTCGTTCAGCCAGACTTCTCCGTAGCCATTTCTTCCCCATGTAGACATCGGCAAGTGACCGCGATCCTGTTCTGGATACTCCTCCAAATATTCAGATGGTGTCATTAATTTCACTTTTTTTGAATCACAAACCGTTTTGCGTATGAGAAAATCCAAAAACTGCGGACCCTCGAACCACCAATGGCCAAACAGCTCCGCATCATAAGTGGCGACAACCAACGGCTTGCGATCCATCCAGTGACTGGCTTCCTCTACTTGACGCTCTCGGTGATACAGGAAGTGGCCCGCATGTGACGCTGCTTTTTCGAGCGCCCAGCTTGGCTCATACCAGTCTTTATCCCCTTCTTTTCCGGTAATCCGATAGTATTTCAAACCGGTATGCACGCGAATGCCGTCAGGATGGATGTACGGCTCGATGTAGCTCATCTCCCTGTCAAACCCGATATCCCTGTAGTATTCCCGATAGTCATAGTCCCCCGGATAACCATCGATCGAGCTCCATACCTGGCGGGAAGCCACTTCATCTCGGGCAAAGGCAGCCACATCATGCGGCGTAAACAAGGGAGCCAGCACCCCTCTGCGAGGTAAAGGCGTCGCATGCTCTATCGTGTGACTGTCTACAAAGAAATACCGAAGTCCGGCTTCTTTCAGCAAACGATCCAGTCCAGGTGTATACCCGCACTCTGGCAGCCAAATTCCCTTCGGACGTCTTCCCAAAATCCGCTCATGTGTATCAATACCTACCAGAAGCTGTGCCCGAATCGCCTCTTCTGTTTCTACATAGGGCAAAAAGGAGTGTGTGGCAGCGCAAGTGATGAGTTCGAGGCATCCACTGTCCGCGATTTGCCGAAAGGCCTTGATCAGTTGAAAATCCCACTTGCGGCAATAGGCAATGATGGTTCGAAATCGTTCCACATACATTTTGGCGATACGGTTTTCTCGGGGTTGACTTGCGGTTCGTTTGACTTCCTTCCCAGCCAATTCAACGGTCTTCGCTAGATGTGTGCGAAAACGTGTCACGATCAGATCATCATCCAGCATGGAAAGTAATGTCGGAGAAATAGCAAGGGTCATGCGAAAAGCGATGCCGTCTGAGAGGAGTTTGTCGAAAACCATGAGCAAAGGAAGATAGCATTCCAGCATGGCTTCATACACCCAGCGCTCTTCCAGGCGATCGTCCCGATCCCCGTGTCGGACATAAGGCAGATGGGCATGCAACACGAGGGAGAGATAACCTTTGTGCACAAATGACACCTCACTTATTTGATGTTTTGGTATACAACGAATAGGAGGAAAAGTTCTCAAACCAGGAAGGTGCAGCTGGATCGTGGACGGGCTCAACTAGCG
Source organism: Brevibacillus sp. MER 51 (assembly GCF_023714195.1). Classification (NCBI taxonomy): domain Bacteria; kingdom Bacillati; phylum Bacillota; class Bacilli; order Caryophanales; family Paenibacillaceae; genus Brevibacillus; species Brevibacillus sp. MER 51. The sequence continues at coordinate 230,406 of NZ_JAMAUS010000005.1, forward strand.
GTTCCCCCCAGCTAGCTTTTGAATGGCGTGGAGTAACTACCGTTTCCGAGCGTAATATCGGACAAAACCGATTGTGTTCATATAAACCAAAATCAACAATGTATGTACGTCCTGGCTCTACATCTTTCACGTACCAGGAATGAGCCTCTTCATGTACGAACACAGCTCGGACGGAATGCGCATTTTTTCCATCAAATAAGCGTTCGGTCACATCATACAGACGCAAGCCCTTCTGGATGTGACGATAATCGGCTTGCAGGTACGATGCGACCATTCTCATGCGCGGCCAAGTGATTTCCCAATAGATGAATAACACCGTCGGTCCTTGTACCATCACTTTGACAATGTCCCGACCATAAAACCCAGGCAATTGCCATTCCAATTCTCTTCTAGCGGGAGATGATGCCTCTGGCTTGGCACGGTCTTTTTGCAGACGATACTTTACTTGACCGATCGTTAAGCCGCACTCTTTGGCAATTTGTGCAATGGACATGGATCGTGAACGCAGTTCGAGAATTTTTTCCAGCATCTTCTAGCACTCCCCTCCGCCAACTTCGCCTATCTGTGCTTTCCCAATGTCAATCATAGCCAATGCGGCTAACAAAGACTGTCGAATGCTGGATGCACATCCCTTCTTCTTTTGTCGATCAACAATCATGTTTTCGTCATGGGCAAACAAAAGTCGCTCTCTTTCCATACTTACAAAGCTACTTCACTAGACATTCTTTTCTTTTTGCCAAATAGAAAAAAAGAGCTATATTCCGTCATCTTTTGTTTTATTTGTAAGGATTTTCATGTTGGATACCGATACTATAAAATATTCACTTCTACTTTCACAATGAATGAAAAAGGAGTCAACGAAAGAAATGAATCGTTCATGGATTAGCATGGTAACAGCAGGATCAATTGCAATTTCAACGGTAGCGGCTGGCTTGCCACTAGCAGCTCAAGCCAAAAGCACACCGCAAATCCTATCCCAAGAGCCCATTGATTCGCAGATTGGTCATACACCTGTTCAGGAAAACATGTCGAAAACACAATTACGCCAAGCAGCCAAACAGGAGAAGTACAGCATCTCGCATCTGAATACATTGGAGAATTCAGAGCTTGTTGAATTGTTGAAGGAAATCAGTTGGACGCAAATCCCCGAGCTGTTTATTTACAACGACGACACTCAGGAATTTTATGAGGATCGGGAGCGGGTTCAGGCCATCATCGATGCCCTGCAAGAGAGTGGCAAAAACTTTACTAAGGATGACGAGCAGGGCATCCATACCTATGTAGAGGTTTTGCGTTCGGGGTATTACTTGGGGTACTACCATAATGAATTAAAGTATTTGATGGAGCCAAAGTATAAGCAAAGGATTATTCCAGCCCTTCAAGCAATTACTACCAATGAAAATTTTGCCTTAGGTACAAAGACTCAAAATGAAATCATCAGTTCTACGGGAAAATTAATTAGCAACACGACTGTTGATTCAGAGACAATCGGTCTTCTGACAAAAGTAATGGAGGACTTTAACGACAATCGGGATAAATGGTCAGATGATCGCGAAGCAAGCGAGGCCTTTTACAGCGTCCTTCAAGGTGTCGGCTACGTTCTGATTTGGGGAGTAGATGATTCAGAAAGAGACGAGCTGAAAGGCAGCATCGACGCATTTATCGACCCCATTTTTGACATGGCCGAAAATGGGGAAACCTCCGCTGATCACGTATGGTTGACGAACAATGCCCTGTATTACACAGGGAAATTAGGAAGCTACTACAGTGATCCTGACAAAGCCAATGACATATTGACCAAAGCGATGAAAACGTATAAAAAGTGGAGCGAGCCATACTTCACTGCGGCCCAACAAATCGTGGAAGCATATGGCGAGGATGCCAATGGCAAAAAAATCGACCTCGAGGAAATGAAAAAAGAAGGCAAAAAGCATTATCTTCCGCAGCAATTCACTTTTGATGACGGAGCGGTTGTGTTCAAAACAGGAGACAACCTAACAGAAGAACAGGTTGAGCGCTTGTATTGGGCATCCAAGGAAGTGAAGGCACAATTTCATCGTGTCATCGGCAATGACAAGGAGCTTGAGAGCGGCAATCCGGATGATGTACTGACTATTGTCATCTACAATACGCCTGATGAATATAAAATGAATCGCTTCTTGTACGGATACGACACAGATAATGGTGGTATCTACATCGAGGGTACCGGCACTTTTTTCACCTACGATCGGACAAAAGAACAAAGCATCTACAGTCTGGAAGAGCTGTTCCGTCATGAATTCGTCCACTATTTGCAAGGCAGATATGAAGTGCCGGGCATGTGGGGACAGGGAAAGATTTATGAAAACAGTCGCTTGCCTTGGTATGAGGAAGGTGGAGCCGAGTTTTTCGCAGGTGCTACCCGAACAGAAGGAATCAAGCCTCGCCAGTCAGTTGTAGGCAATATTCGAAATGCCGCGCCTTATCTCGATTACACTGCGGCCGATATGATGCGTGCCAAATACGGAACCCTGGCATTCTACGACTACTCATTCGCGCTTCAGTACCATCTGTTCAAGAATGATTTTGCTCGTCTGGATATAATCAATGATACGATCCGTTCCAATGATGTATCTGCTTATGATGACTTGATCGAAGAATTCAGCCATGATCGCGCACTTGAACGTGGCTATCAAGAAACGTTAGAAGATTTGATCGACCAGTATGAAGAGTTGGATGTTCCTCTCGTTTCAGATGATTACCTACAAAAAGTAGACGTGACGAACAAAGAAGAGGTTTATCGTCAAATCGCAAAGGTTGCCTCTCTGACCGATGTAAAAACAGATGAAAAAGACTCTGGGGATTTCCGCAGCTTCACGTTGCGCGGGGTCTATACGGGCGGAACATCTCAAGGAGAATATCAGGATTGGCAGGAAATGAACCGCCTCACCGATGGATTCCTCAAGGAGTTATCGGATCTCTCCTGGAATGGCTATGACACGGTTACGAGCTATTTTACCAATTATCGTACAACAAAAGATGGACGCTTTGCCTATGATATCGTGTTCCACGGGAAGCTGGCTCAAGAAGATGGCTCCGAAACGGAACAGCCAAATCCAAATCCAAATCCTGAAGAATCGTCAATTTCATTAGGTAAGCCGATCACGGGTATCATCCATCCACAAAAACCGAGTCAGGAGTTCCGGCTCGATGTGAAATCAGCCCAACAGCTTCAAGTAGAGATGGAAACAAAGAATGGCAATAGTGTGGCGTGGCTTGTATTCCACGAGTCTGATAGAGAGAACTACATCTCCTATCCCACCAAGCGTGAAGGCAACAAGCTGATCGGATCATTCGATGCGAAACCGGGGACTTACTATGTGACTGCTTATACGTATCGTACAGGACAAGAGGACCAACCGTTTCGCTTATTGGTTACGGGGGAAGATCGCCCACAAGAGCAGCTCTATCAAGAAAACGAGAGCAATGATTCTACCGAACAAGCAAATGGTCCATTAAAGATTGGTACGACTGTTTCAGGGGACATGAAAGGAAACGATTGGCAAGATATCTTTGCCTTCCAAGTAGATAAACCAGAAGAAATACGCATTTCTTTAAACCCTCAAGAGGGACAAGGTGTTACTTGGATGCTATTCCATGAAGGAAATCTGGATCAGCCTGTAACGTACCCGCAAGAGCGGGAGGGAAATCTGCAAAGTGCCCATTATCAAGTAAAGCCAGGCCGTTACTTCTTGTATGTGTACAAATATCAAAATGAAGACGTTGTGTATACGGTAGAAACCAAGCAGCGTTAATCAGCAAAACAAAAAACACCCCCAAACGAGCTATCAAAATCGTTTGGGGGTCTTCGTTTCTCTCTTGTTTTTACAGTTATCGGCGCTTGGTGATCCGCCCAGAACCCCCAACCTTCGTTCGTGGGGGCGATTTACTTTTCGGCGGGGAAAAGCTCGAACGTTTGGATGAAAAAGAGTCACTTGAATTCGACGATTGACTGCTGGAAGAACGAATAATCTTGCCTGAACTACCGCTAGAAGATGAATCCGCCTTCTTCTTGAAAAGGTTGCCGTCAGAACCTACCATACCATCCGCGTTCTTCGCATTACCCCGTTTGAAAATACTTCCCGTACCCTCTTTGGTAATTGGCGGCGCTACTTTTTTGTCCTCGATTGTAGGCACGCGATACGTACCGGAAGGCTTGTATATGTCCTTGCTAGAGTAGCCACGATAGCTACCCTTTGTACTTTTCTTAAGTCCGTCGAACAAATCATCCAGTACGCTGGCTACAATATATCCCTGCAAAAACGAAGAATCGTAGTTTTGCCGGACGTACTCTTTGCTGTCGACCTCGATCAACGTATCCGTCGGCTTGGCAGCGTCTTGCTGCAAATGGTAGATCTCGTCCGGATAAATGAGGAACATATGCTGCGAATCTTCTTTGGAGATTTCATCTGGCGAATTCTGCTCCGCCAGCTCCGAGGCTACTTCCGGTACAGTCTTGTTTTCCGCACGGTAGATGCGTGACGACTGTCCATTGTCCTTCGTAGAGACAGATTCAAGCGGATATGTCTCGCCAACCCCAGGGCTGCCACAACCCGCTAGCGTAAGGAGGAACAACGCCGGAATCAGTAGGAGCTTGATTGATTTCATCCATGGATTTGGCATGTACTTGTCCCTCCTCTCTATGTGCCGCGCAATACCTGCACGTCCGCTGGCAGAACACTTTCTCCCTCATAGAGCATGAAACGGCCATCCTGCCACTCGATCCGCAGCAATTGGCGTTGATCCGATTGGAATTGCCAAATGTACTGCTCCCCTGATGTGTGAAACGGCGCTTTTCCCACAGTCTGGATGGCGCCATTATATTGCTCCTCCAAATGGTAGGTGACATCGTCCATCTCGATTGTGGTCGGTACCTCGTCTATTGAATCCAGTCGTCCATCAATGACGCTATACAGATGATAGACGATCTTCTCCCGTTCCTCGATATACAGGTAGCGAATGGTCGTTCCATCCTGCAAGGTAAGCATCGTGGCTTTGCGACTCGCATTGCTCGCCTTCCCGATTACTTGATAGGTAACGAGCGATACATCGACCACATCACCCGGTCCCACCGTCAGAATGCTCTTCTCCGGTGCAGGAGGCTCATGCTTGGCAAAAATGTTTTGGATTCGCTTCATCAAACTCATGCTGTACTCCCTTCCCTTTCACGTCTTACAGACATGCAGCCAAAATCAAGGCACCCACGAGATGGAATGAACCAGCCATCATGGCATGAGCCACCTTTCCTTCCTGCGTCCCTTTTTCCAGATCCAGTCCGGCTACTTGCTTTAACAGCCATTCCACGATTCTTTCCAAAAGGAATAAAATAATAAAAGAAATCACAGAAAAGAGCAGTGCTGTCCACAATGAGTTGGAGGTAATGATAGATTGCGATAAGATGTATCCTTGCGCAAACAGCTTCATGACAAAACGCGTCGTGACCGCGATGTTTCCATTTTTGATTTCCGTGATGTCCTTGTATTTCGTAAACAACGAATCGATCCACATTAAAACAAAAAGTAAAATGCCGCCGGCTCCTGTCCAAACCAGCATCCCTAGTATTTCTGTCCACGTCAAAGCGAATCACTCCACTTCCGTCAAGGTGTTTAAGGTCTGAAAAAAAGGGAAACCGCCTGAAGCGGTTTACCCCTCATATTTTTTCAGCAGAGCAGCCAATTCGTCCTCAACGGCTTGATCCTTATTCAGCTTCGCAATTTCATCATCCAAAGAGCTCTGTTTTTTGTAAATCTCGCCGCTCGCTTCTGCTTCTGCTTCCATTTGCAGTGCTTTTTCTTCCATGCGTTTCAAGCCTGACATAGCCGAGTTCGTGTCGAAGCTACCCATCGCTTGGTTGATCGTCTTTTGCGCTTTTGCTGCATTTACGCGAGCAACTAATGTTTCGCGCTTGTTTTTCAGCTCGGTTATCTGTTTTTTCATCTCAGCCAGCTTCTCGCGCAATCCGTCGGCTGCCAGCTTGTTTTTCTCGTAGCTTTCCTTGTATTCGTTCATTTTTTGCTCGGCAGCTTTCTTTTCTTCCAGAGCACGTCGAGCCAGATCAATGTTCTGTGCTTGTGCTGCGATGTGAGCTTGCTCATCGCGCTTTTTCACCAAGGCTTCCTGTTCTTCATACAGCACCTTGAATTTCTTTTCCAGAGCAATTTGAGCGGCAACCGCTTTCTCTGCTTCACTCAAGTCTTCTTGCATATCACGCAAATACTGGTCTGTCATTTTGATTGGATCTTCTGCTTTCTCAATCAAAGCGTACAAATTGGACATGGTCAAATCACGCAGTCTTTTAAAAATGGACATGGATTATTCCTCCTTAAGTACCTGCTAGGTAGTTCGGCTTATTTGCCGTCCCCGTTATACATGTATTTACGATAGTTACGCAAGTAAGTTTCAACAATTTATTTTTTTATTGGCTTACATACCTACTCGAAAGTAAGTTCGCCCGATTCAACGCTTTTCAAAATCAGTTTTGCTTGAAATTGTGTTCCATCCTGACGTTCAAGCTTCATTTTACCCGTTTTGCCTTTTTCAATGAGTGCTTTAATCTGTGTATCAGTCAGCATACGCCCGTAATTCTCTTTCCATATGACGAATTTACAGCCCACGTTGTAATTCGAACAACCGTAACCTTTGCGTCCCATGAAAATGGAGCCTCCGCACCCCGGTCGTGGACATTTGGTGATGATACTCGAAGTAGTACTAGCGGTCTTAGCTGCTGTTCGAGTTGCAGTCTTTGTGGCATTCCTGCTACCTGAACTGCCTGTACTTCGCCCGCCAGCTCGTCCTCTTGTTTTCGAAGACCCTTTCTGCGCGGTACTCTCACTCTCAAATAAGGTCTTCTCAGCACGAGATTGCACGCGAACCTTTTCTACGATCATCGTAGCGAATTTCTTCACATTCTCCATAAATTGCCCATCGGAAGCGGTCCCTCGGGAGATCTCATTTAAGCGGCGCTCCCAATGCCCCGTCATTTCAGGAGAGGTTAATAGTTCGATCCCTGCTCCCCTAATCAATTCGATAACGGTACGGCCTTTTAGCGTAAGTTGAATCCTTTTCCCCTGCATCTCAACGTATCCGACCTTTTTCAGCCGTTCGATAGTTGCGGCACGAGTTGCCGGGGTTCCCAGACCAGATTCTTTCATCGCATCACGCAGTTCCTCGTCCTCGATTTGCTTGCCTGCGCTTTCCATGGCTTTTAGAAGCGTTCCTTCCGTATAATGCTTGGGCGGCTGTGTTTCTTTCTCCTTTGCAATGGCATCCGAGCATAATACGCTGGCATCAGGTTGAATGATAAAAGGCTCGTTAACTTCAATCTCTTCCTTATCCTCTTCTTCTTTGGCCGCACCTTTTACATTCTTGGGCTTTTCCTTCTGCTGGTCAGCATAAATAATCTTCCAACCGAGACTTTTCCGTTCTTTCACCGATGTTTTGAAAAATTCATTTTCGACATCGGTTACGACCGTATGCATCTTATATTCCGCTGGCGGATAAAACTGTGACAGAAAGCGACGAACGATCAAATCGTATAATTTCTGCTCATCTGGCGTTAACCCTGAAGCCTTGCGATTTGTCGGCAGGATAGCGTGGTGGTCGTCTACTTTTGCTGGATTGCATATAAATTTGTTGCCTTTATGAACCAAACTACGGTTTGCACCCTTTACCAGATCGTCATACCCAGTGCCTTGCAGGGACGACAAGGTGTTGTGCATTTCGGGAATATTTTGCTCTGTCACATAGTTGGAATTCGTCCGCGGATAAGAAATCACCTTGTGTTTTTCATAGAGTGCCTGTGCTACATCCAAGGTTTTCTTGGCGGAAAAACCGTACTTGCCATTGGCCTCACGTTGCAGCAATGTCAGGTCGTACAGCTTGAATGGGTACTCCTTGGTATCCTTTACTTCGTAGGACGCGATCCGCCCTTGTTTTCCTTTCACTTTACGAGCCAACATTTCTGCTTTAGATGGATCGGTTAAGCGATCACCTTGCCAAATCCCCTTGTACGTCCTCTCCCCCTGCGAAAAATGCCCTTCTACTTGAAAAAACGTAACCGATGAGAAAGCTTCAATCTGTTTCTGTCGATCATAAATGAGAGCAAGCACAGGGGTCTGTACTCGTCCGACAGAAAGGAGCACGTTATGTTTGGTCGTAAATGCACGTGAGCCATTCATCCCGATTAGCCAATCGGCTTCACTACGAGCTTTTGCTGCCTTCGTCAAGTTTTCATAGGCTGCGGCATCCTTCATCTCCGCAAATCCTTTCCTGATCGTTTCAGGGGTCAAGTCCGAGATCCACAGTCTTTTAACGGGTTGACGCAATTTTAGATGTCGCTGAATGAGTGAAAAGATATGTTGACCTTCCCGCCCGGCATCGCATGCATTAATCAGCAGATTGCTTCGTTTGGCCAACTGCCCGATTATTTTTAGCTGATCGATTGTTTTCCGATTGGGCACTAGTTTAAATGGCTCGGGAATGATAGGAAGATCATTGATATTCCACTTTTTATATTTTTGGTCGTACGCCTCCGGTTCCGCCAGTTCAATTAGGTGCCCGATTGCCCACGTAATAATGTATTTTTCACCTTCTAAATAGGTGCGGTGATTTTTCGCTTTAGGATCTATTGCGGCAGCAATATTTCGTCCCATGTCAGGTTTCTCCGCAATAATTAATATCTTCAAATGGTTATCGCTCCTTCTAAAACTCTCTAAGCCTGTCGAGGTTCAGTCTAACGTTTTGGATTCCTCTCTATTTTACTACAAGTTAGCCAAGTATTCTCGTTCTGGCTGCGACAGCCCACTCGATTTTTGCCAACGCCTGGCAATACGCTTCACTCATCTCTGTTGCATCGGCTGTCTCCTCCGTTCGAGTCAACACACGCCATACATCGCCTTTGTTTTTGTACCAATCTAACTCCTTTGGCTGCTCATGGCTGACCGGTCTCCAAACTTGGCGCAGCGTTGGGGAAAATAGCCGCTTTGTCCCTGATCGCAGCTGACAGTTCATTAGTTTTACCTGATAAGGCTTGCCAGGAACTGTCTCATTCACATCGTGAAAAAGATGGGGCCAATAATCTTTTCGCGAACCTGTGTGTGGCTGATCCAATGCCCAAGCGTACGCTGCCTCCTGCCTATCTATTGCCCCAAACAGCAGACTGTACAGCCTTTTTCCCAAGCTGATTCTCTCTGGTAAGGAGGCAAAATGAAACACGCGCTCACCCGCGAGCTGCAAGGAGCTTCCCTGCTCATCAACCCTTTTTTGCTGAGGAAGCAAGATCATATTCAGTTGCAAAAGCTCCTGCAGGGCAAACGGGATTGTGCGGACAACAGAATTTTGATAGGCCGGGTCTTTCATCACCTGCTCTTCCAAGTAGTTTTGTTCATTGATGATCAAACCAATGGCGAGTATATCTTTATCCGTTGTCTTCCAAAAATGATTCCAGATCGCCTGCATGAAAGTAGAGACGCCCAGATGAGGCAGTAAATAAAAAAGGTTGGTCTGTCGCCTGACACACTCTTCATACAGTAACAATTGAGGGTATGCATCGTGAAAAATCAGCCAGTTTCCCCGCTCCAATAACGAAAAATATTCCTGTTGCTCTTTTGCTCGGAGCAAGCGAGGCAATAATTCTCCCCGCAAATCGGTCATACTCCATCCCGCATTACGTGATACGAGATGTGCCAATAGCGCCCAGTGAACTTGTGGATGTTTTTGATAAAACGACAAATAGGCGCGCGTTCTGTCTATGTTGTCGCGGTTGTGGGCGAGTGTCTCCTGTCTAATCCGCTCTACAGTCTTTTGATCTTGTTCTGGCAATAATGCTGTCGCCGTACGGACCTTCCCCAGATTTACGGCAAGCGGCAGACGTGATGCGTATTGGTACCACGACAGCCCCATCGATGCTCTTCCCCCTCTCTTCCTCAGACGCCGTATTTTATCGGGAGGTGAATGAGTTGCGTGAAGTCCAGCAAGAAATCAACCGCATTCAAGCCTATTTGTTACAGCGCCAACAAGTGGATGGCACTTGGCGCTTTTGTCTGGAAAGCTCACCGATGACAGATTCTCACATGATCATCCTATTGCGTACACTGGGTATTCATGATGAGCGTTTGATGGAGAAGCTCACTGCTCACATCATATCTCTCCAACACGAGAATGGGGCATGGAAGCTGTATCCTGACGAGCATGATGGCCATCTGTCTACGACCATTGATTCGTATTACGCTCTGCTGTTATCAGGCAAATACACGAAGAACGAACCAAGAATGGCTCTGGCTCGCTCGTTTATTTTGGAAAAGGGTGGGTTGACACAAGCGAACATGCTCACCAAATTTGCTACAGCCTTGACAGGCCAATACCAGTGGCCCTCGCATTTTCTCGTTCCCGTCGAGATTGCTCTCTTGCACTCGAGCTTCCCTGTCAGCTTTTACGATTTTGTCGGGTACGCTCGTGTCCATCTTGCACCCATGATGATTGTGGCTGATCGCAAATATGTAAAAAAGCCTGACAATGCACCAGACTTGTCCGATCTATACGCAGATACGCCTATCTCACGCGGTCTATATCCGCATCGATTCCTGGAGAATTTCCTCAAGGAGGGCCAATCGTTCCTCGCCACCATCCACGATTCCTTGCAGCGGCTCCCCTTTTTACCCGGACAACTGCACAAGCTCGCCCTGCGGCGCCTGGAACAATACATCCTGGCGCGAATCGAGCCAGATGGTACTCTGTACAATTATTCGACCTCTACCTTTTTCATGATATTTGCGCTGCTCGCTCGGGGGTTTTCTCCGAAAGATCCGCTTATTCGAAAGGCGATGCAAGGGCTTACGAACAGTGTCTGCGATTACGAAAACGGCGCACACTTGCAGCTAGCTACATCAGCCGTCTGGGACACGGCGCTCTTGACTACTTCTCTGCAAAAAAGCGGACTCTCTACCACCCATCCCGCGATTCAAAAAGCAAACCGTTACCTTCTCCAGAAACAGCAGCATACGTACGGTGACTGGAAAATCCGCAATCCAAAAGGAAAGCCAGGCGGTTGGGGCTTTTCTGACTACAACACGATGAACCCGGATATTGATGATACGACGGCTGCTCTGCGCTCTCTACGCCTGCTCGCCCGTACGGATATGACAGCCTCTGCTGCTTGGAAACGCGGTCTCGAATGGCTATTATCCATGCAAAACGACGATGGAGGCTGGCCTGCTTTTGAACGAAATACAGATGCTGATTTCATTCGCCACCTGCCGATTGAAGGAGCTGATACCGTCAGTACAGATCCGTCCTCTGCCGATTTGACAGGGAGGACTTTGGAATTCCTCGGAAACGATGCCGGACGAACATTGACTGACCCACATGTAGAAAAAGGAGTCCGCTGGCTTCTCAAACATCAAGAGTCAGACGGCTCCTGGTATGGACGTTGGGGAATTGCTTACCTATACGGCACTTGGGCTGCCATTACCGGGCTAATGGCGGTTGGCTTTTCCCCTACTGATCCCGCCATCCAAAAAGCAGTTGCATGGCTGGTTGCCAACCAAAATCCCGACGGCGGCTGGGGAGAATCTTGCCAGAGTGACCAGAAAAAAACGTACATCCCCCTCGGAGCAAGCACTCCCTCGCAGACAGCATGGGCAATCGATGCACTGATAGCCGTATCATCCAAGCCGACGACAGAGCTGCAACGAGGGATTCACTATTTGCTCACTCACAATCAAGCAAATGACTGGACGACTCGCTACCCGACTGGCGGGGGACGCCCTGGCGGCACATACTTTGCCTATCACAGCTATCGTTGGATTTGGCCGTTGCTGGCTCTCAGCCACTATCAGACCAAATACACAAACACGTAAAAACCACCGCTACCCTCTTCGCAAACCAAGGTCTAACGCCTGGATAGGAACCTGGGTTGAATAAATCACGGCATGTAGCGGTGTATCAAATATAGAGTAGCAGGAAAGGACATCGGTGTCCCCAATCAGCACAATCGACGACTTAGTTACTCCACCAAAACTGAAATCACCGACGTCTATTTTTTTATTCGTCACCTTCATATTCATGGAACTTTTTCTCCTTTTCCTAAAACTCGCGCCCATCCATACATCGTATGCAACTCGCACTGGTTCGGTCGCAAAAACAGGTATGAACACCCAATGGCCTACGACATACAATACAGAGAGGATCTCTCCCAAAAGGATGTGCCGAACATGCCAGCATTCGTTGGAGTCATCAATGTAAACAACGTGGGCGGCGTTTTCAATGTCGGAGACGTCCGTAAAATCGCTCCTACCAGCTATGCCAAGACCTTCGCAGGTGGAGGATCATTCAATTCTGGTACAAATTTGTCATTTAAAATTCCACGTAGCGTCGTCTACGTCAATGAACAATCCGATAATGATATCCCGCTTTTTGTAGAAGAAACGAATGATTACCGGGCAAAGGGACGAGATTTCGCATGAACTTTTTTGTCACGCAGCATATCGTAATCAACTCACTGAAGATCGATGGCATTACCAACTCCTCTGTGTGCCAGATCGGAAGTGCTGGTATCATCAAGCCATTATCCAAGCTTTACAACACGGGAGGATTCACAGAACCAGCACCACCAGCGGGTCCACTTCCTCAAGCTGTTTCTGAGGAGTTCGTTCCACTTGTCCCGTTGGTAGAGCCGTCACGCATTACCCCGCGCATGCCCTAGAGGCGTCGCTAATTACGCTTTATGCTAGCTGAAGAAGGATGGTCGTCATGTACATGGGACACGAAATGATGCAATATATTCAACAGTTACATGACTATATACAATCGCAAAACAAAAAGATCGAAAATATGAGGCAGATGCTTGAACAACTGCAACAAGATGTCAATGACCTCAAAGAAAGGCAGATTCCTTCGGTCATTAGAAATGAATACAAATTCGACTTGCTCAAAGTTGAACGCCTCGAAGGGACTCTCAATATCGGATTAAATCCAAAAGGCAATGATTCTGGAATCGGTGATTTCTCCATTAATCAGTCGATGGACATCCCTGATCCTCCCCAAACCAGCGCTCCTCTTTTTGACCGTGTACAAAATGAGATTTATCAATATTTGGAGGGCGATGCCTACCTCGTTCTCGAAAAAATTGAAACAGAGTGCAATTACCCACTTGACCAAAATTATCGAGCATTTATTTTAGATGACATTAAAAAGCAGATTGACCAACGCATCAAGCATTACTTAAACGAGCTTCCTGCTGATGAACTAGAACCGGAGCATCTCGACATTTTCGTGCAAACAATCGTCCAAAAAGTCAAACGCGATATTGATAAAACATGCGAAACATTTGTAAAAAATTTGCCTCGTGAGGTGAACGAACCATGATGAGGTATCAGGTGATAAACGAAGTCATTTGTGTGAAGCGCGTCTCCATCGAAGCTCTCTCCTCTGCCGCTTCTTTATTTATCGGAGACACCCAGACGGTAAGCCTCCGATCGATTTATGAAACACCGCCTGAAAAAATGATTGTAGGTGCCACTATTCCCGTCGATACGGCAATTCCTGCTTCGTAAGGAAGTGGGATACGATGTATCGGAGAACCAGCCATGTCCACAAAGTAGATGTCCTCTCAGTAGATGGCTCATCGGTTCTGCAAATAGGTGATTCCCAGTGCCTAGATGCTGTTTCCAATATTTTGGCGGTCCAGCGTGAAAAGGCCATCTTTTACGAAAACGAATTTATGTTCGAGAATTACTCTGCCTTTTCCATTCCTTTAATCGCACCTAGCCTGACTGAACCGATCTGCATCGATACGTTCCATGACTGTCCTTATATTTTTGTTCGAAATGTGAGCGTCCCATTCATAGCTGCTGCCTCTGTTGTCCACATCGGTTCAAACGAGTCCATTTCATTAGAAACACGTGTGGTAAACATTCGCCACCTGTTCCGCGAAGAACCACATACCGGGGGGAGGAGATAGCCTGTGCCTTCTGTCATTGGAGCTGTCAATATCAATAACAATTCAGGTACCGTTAACTTCGGAGACACCCTCAACATATCGCCAAAAACCGCCGCCAAGACATTCTCCGGTTCAGGAGGCGGCAACACCGGTAACGTCGTAAATACGCTCAATGGTGTCAACGCAACCAATACTTTGGACCCCAATGTCGTCGATCAGCCGATGTTTGGGAACATCTAATCCTTGCAGTGTTAATGTTATTTCATTGACACTGTTTTTATTTTGACTGAAAAACAAAACAAAAAGGAGGCACGAGGCCCCCTGACTACAATATTTCAATATACCCTTCTGTCCCATGCACCCGAATTCGTTGTCCGTCTTTTATCAGTGTTGTTGCATTTTCCACGCCGACAACTGCTGGTAAGCCATATTCACGCGCGATAACTGCTCCATGGGTCATCAGTCCACCAACTTCGGTGACTAGGCCTTTTATGGATACAAACAATGGTGTCCAGCCAGGGTCAGTAAAGGCGGTGACTAATATATCTCCATCTTCTAGGTCAGCATCTTCCATGTTTAAGATGACGCGTGCTCGCCCCTCTATGACACCGGTTGAAACAGGTAGACCTACAAGCGCATTGGCTGGCATATTTTCTCGCTTGTACTCACCAACAATAATTTCACCATCAGACGTAATTACACGTGGGGGAGTCAGTTTTTCAAAAAACTTGTACTCGTCTTTTCGTTTGCTGATGATCTGATCATCCAATTTGTTTGTGCGTACGACCTCATGAAGTTCTTCAAAAGTGAGATAGTATATATCGTCTTTTTCATGAATGACCTTTGTTTGTACGAGTTGTTCGGCTTCTTTCAGCAAAGCCTGCTTATAAACGAAGTAGCGATTCATCATGCTGTATTTTGGATATTCTCGATAGCCGATGAAATTCCGGATGAGGTCGATCATTTGTTTGGTTTCTTTCGCTTTTTGTTCACCATCCGGTAATTGCTTCAAAAGCTCTACTAACTCTTGCTCTTTTTCCAAAGCTTCCTGTCGTCCTTGCTCGAATTTCCGCTTGCCAGCATTCGGCTCAAAGTTTTTGATGTTACCTAGAATCATGGGGACAAGCATGAGTGGTTTTTCACTCCAACGGGTTTTCGTTATATCGATTTCTCCGGAACATCGCATCCCGTATTTCGTGAGATACGCATAGATTGCGTCTCGCGTCTCCTGTCCACCTTCAAACTGAACCAGTTCATTTAAAAAGTTATCATCTTTTACATGCTGTAAAAAATCAATGACTTCTGGATAAGGACGAACGACATCCGCAACATCCATGAGCGCCAGCCCCATTTCCGAAGTAATATTGTTTGGCACAGATTGAGTAAGCGTGTCTGCTACGTTTTTTTCCCCTAACCACATGTTCATTTTTTCATTGATCCATTTTGAAGCATTCATAGCAGCCGTAATCACACCTATGTTTTGTGGATCAAATATAATCTTCTTTAATTGCTGGATGTCTTCTCGAATAAAATCAAATAAATCCGACCCTGATTTCGTTTGGATGTTATGCTTTACCTCTTCGATCGATCTTTGACTGCGCTTAATCAAATCAGAAACAATTGCCGGATCATTTTCGAATTGTTCTTGAAAACCAAAAGCCGACATGCCTTTATTGCTTTTACCGGGATTCTGTTCATTTTTATCATTTGGGGACGATTGTATAAAATCGCCTCGCTCTAGGACGGTCATCAGTGCGTCTTTGATAAGCGGATCGGATTGTCCCAGGGTATCTAATATGGTTTGTCTGCTGTCAGGTGAAGCCAACATTTTTGTAACATCAACAAATAACCTTCCACCCGCTTTGCTCATGGGTGCGGGAGTCATTAACAGGAAAAAAGACAGTCCCAATGGTTTCATAGGGTCGGTCATCATTTGTTGATGGCCAACAGATACATAAACGTGATTTTCTTGATCATTCGCTTCAGGGATGGGATATAAAGTCGTGATTGGCCGGCTCTGGACAATATAAAAGGTGTCCTCAACCAAGCACCATTCGATATCTTGTGGGGACTCAAAATAAGCTTCGATCTGTCTTCCAATGCGTGCCAGTTGTAAAATTTGTTCATCTGCAAGTGTTTGCGTCTTTTGCTGATCGGGATCGATCTGCTGCGTCTCTGTTCCGCCTTCTTTTCGTCCATGGATAGCCAAATGTTTGGTTGCTATCCTCTTCTCGACGATTTCTTCTTCCAGCACTTTATAACAATCAGCAGATACCAGGCCAGAGACCAGTGCCTCTCCAAGCCCAAAACTGGCATCGATGGATAGCAACTTCCGGTTGGATGTAATGGGATCAGCGGTAAATAAAATCCCGGAAGCCTGTGGGAAAACCATCCTTTGAACGATAACGGATAAATAAACGTGACTATGGTCAAATCCATTTTGCATACGGTAGATGACCGCTCGATCTGTAAAGAGGGAAGCCCAGCATTTGCTGATGTGCTGCAAGATTGCTTCTTTTCCGATGATATTTAAATAGGTGTCTTGTTGACCTGCAAAAGAGGCATGTGGTAAATCTTCAGCAGTCGCACTTGAACGCACTGCATAAGCATGCTCCTCTCCAAACCGAGAGAGATAGTGAGTAACGGCTTTCACAACATCGGAAGGAATCTCTGCATCCATAATGATTTGTCGAATCTTCCTGCTGATTTCTCCAATTTGTTCTCGGTCTTGTACTTTTAGCATGGTGAGTCGATCCAACAAAGCATGATACACTTCGTTTTGTTCGACGGCCTTTTGATATCCCACTGTCGTCACACAAAACCCTTCTGGCACGTGTATTCCTTGTATTTTTGACAGTTCCCCTAAATGTAATCCTTTTCCGCCAACGAGATAAAGCTGCGTTTTTTCCATTTCCTGAAAACCGAGAACCAAAGAACTCATTTCAATATCTCCCCTATCCATTAAATTGAGAAAAAACATTTGACAAGAGTTCACCAGCATGGTACGATTAAAGTGTAAGATGCAATAATTTTGACTATATTTACAAAATCAGTCGTGATCTGATTATATCATCGCGTCTGTTACTGTGCAATAAAAAGAACCTGGTAGGAAGATCCAGGTTCTTTTTTCATTTTCCACTGCTACCTGCTTTTACAAGCTCGCCTTAAATGTGGTTTTTCGTTCGTTCGCAGCCCTGCCACGCATCAAATAAATTTCTAACACCCCGTCCTGATACTGAGCCCTCATCCCTTTTGAACTGACGGAAACCGGAAGAGCCAGTTTTCGATAAAAGGGGCCGTAGCTTCTCTCCCCTTGTGTACGAAGCCCCTTGTGCTCACTTTCCTTGATAATCCCCTTAACCTCCAAACAACGTTGGTCGAAGAGGGTAATCTCCAGACTATCGCGATCGAAGCCCGGCAGTTCACAGGAAACAATGACCATTTCCTCTGATTGGAAGATATCCGAGACTGGGGAAAAATGCGAATCGTCTACCTGCACGAAACGCATCGGTTTTTCCTTCGTCTTTTTTTTCCCCTTTTTCACGGGTGGTACAGTTGGCGTGGCTGCGGCAGTCGTCTTTTGTGCTGCTTGCTTATTGAGCGTCGCGATATTCTCCCAAAAATTTGTATCCAGCACCTGTCCCATCTGGCTCAATGCTTTCCATGGATGATCTGGGTCAAAACCGAGCTTGGACAAACTTTCGGATGCTTTTTGCAACTGCTTCATGGTCTCTTGCAGATTTTTCATACATACGCACTCCCCTTCCCAGCAGAGGCAAGACTGTCTATATACGATAGAGTATGTGCTTTTGCCTGGGGGGGTGTGCTCAAGATCATCCAGTTTGCCCGATGTCAGCACTATCTGTCGCTGGTGCAGGCGGGGCCAAAATATCTGGTGGCGGCATATTACTATCTGTCGGCGCAGGATTGGTTTCGCCATTGCCATCTGGTACGGTCGGCTGTGTCACTGGCTCCTGTGTTGGTTCTGGAGCAGGTCTTGATGGTGTGGCTGGTTTTTGTGTTTTTGGCTGCTCTTTTGTACCTGTTGTGGGCTTGGGTTTTGGAGCCTGCGTTCTCTTCTCCGCTTTCATTTCGACCTTGGCTACTTCTGCTACCGCTGCATCACTGAGCTGTTCGCTCGGTCCAGCTGCGCCCACTTCTGTTTGCAGGGCAGTTCGAACCGCTTGCATGTTCTCCCTCGGCCACAAGGAATAAGGAGAACTCCAGATCGCCCCATTATCCAAAGTAACCATGTTGCTTGACGAAAAGCTGGCAAAATCGAGCGCCAATCCTTTTATTTGGTCTGTCGACAGATCGGTTTTGATATGTTTGCCAACGGTATCCAGCACAGCTGTCAAACTCGTTAATCCATCCATAGACATGCTCTTTTCTGCTACAGCACGAATCACCTGTTGCTGTCTGCGGTTGCGATCGAAGTCGCTCGAGTTGTAAGCGTCTCCACGCCGGTCGATGCGATGACGGACGAAACCGAGTGCCTGCTCTCCGTTCAATACTTGTTTCCCTTTTTTCAAATTGCGGTATACCCCTTGCTTGGGCAATTCGTATACGAGATCCCGATCTACGTCAACCGTAATTCCGCCCAGCTTGTCAATAACCGCTGTAAAACCTTCAAAGTCAAGCTGCACATAATGCTCGACCGAGATCCCCAGCATGTGATTCAACGTTTTTTTGAGCATCGTCATGCCATTTTCTGTGACAGGCTTCCCTTTGATTTCCGCATCTTTCCTGATATTTTCCCCTAAGGCAAATACTTCATTGACCTTGTGATAGCCTGGATATCCTGGGATTTGAACGCGGGTGTCACGGGGCAACGACACCATGCTCAGCTTTTGTGTAACGGGATTGGCGACTGCGACAATCAGAACATCCGTGTTTAACATACCGATGTTTTTGCGCGTATCCACTCCAACGATGACAAAGGCGATTGATTTCTTTTGTTCATACGGCTTTTCTACTACAGGTTGATCCGGCAGCTTGTAAGGGTCAGCTGTTACGATCTCCAGCGTCTTGTCTACCTGGTTGAGGGCGAAGCCTGCTCCTACGGCCAACAAACAGAGGAATAAGCAACCCGCCAAGAGCAGATACATCCGCTTGCTTCGCTGGCCACGCTTGATCCGTTTACGCGGCTGTTTAGCAGGAGCTTGAGGCTTGTCATTCTTGGCTTGCACGTTCGGTTCACTCCTTTTTACTATCACTGGGTCCATAGTGCTTTGGGATATTCATTTTTCAATATATTCTGGAAAACATTCGTCTCATTTTACCACAATCTTCCGGTAAATTGTAGAATCATGCCGATCCAACTCGATCGGTTTTCCCTCTGAGTTCTTGCACTTGCGAATCGAAACAGGTAGTCTAAAAATGAGGAAAATCAGATAGATGAATAAGGGAATCGGAGGGACTTGAGAGTGGAACACATACAGGTGCTGATCGCAGGTGGCGGCATCGCAGGGTTGTCCGCAGCAATATGGTGCCAACGATTAGGTCTTTCTTGTCTTCTTATCGAAAAAACGGATAGACTCGGCGGCCAACTGCATCACATTTACAGCGAGATTACCGACTTTCCGCCCCTTGTATATGACCAGGGAGCTGCCCTTGTAAAGGAACTGATCGCACATCCTTTCATCCAGCAGCAAAACATACGATTGAACGAAACCATTCTTTCCATTGATCAGGAAACGAAACAGGTGACCACTTCGAAATCCGTTTATCGTGCCGACTATTTACTCATCGCCACAGGAGTTGGCTGGAATGAAATACCGGCCTTAGCTGATTGTCCGAGCGTCCTGTCGCCTTGGTTTTCTACAACTGCCCAAGCGCATACCATCGCCGGGCAAGATATCGCCGTTATTGGCGGAGGAGATCGCGCATTAGAAAGTGCAGCAAATTTGAGTTCGCATGCCCGACAAGTCTATCTGTTGGTTCGGAGCAATCGTTGGCGTGCTCGTCCCGAATGGCAAAAGAAAATCACAGGCCTCCCCAACATCCAAGTCCTGTGGGAAACACAAGTCAGCGACTATCAGGAAGAAGAGGCACGGACTGTTCTGACACTCACCACTCCGCGCGATAACAACCCGCAGGCAATCATAGTGGATTGGATTCTGCCGCGAATTGGTGTTCATGGAAACACAGATGGTCTCCAAGGGTTGGACACGTTTGGCGATAAGTACTTGCAAACGGACTTGTATCAACGAGTCCACTCTCCATGGATATACGCAGTCGGAGACGTGAGCAACGGGGCTGCTTATGCGAGTTTGTCTCTGGCAGTTGGGCAAGCAATGAAGGCAGTCAAACATATTTCCTTGCAAATTCAAACTAACAGATCAATGAGCCTGTAGAAGGAGCGCTTTGCATGTACGCTTTTTACGACGATTTCGGCTTACCTGTCAAGCTAACCTTTTCCCCAGAAGAGTATCGTAACCACCAAGCAGGTCACGTGCTGATCTTCGCTTTTTATCAAGGAAAGCTGTTATTTACTCGCCATCGTACACGCGGTGTGGAGCTACCAGGGGGAAAAGTAGAAGCAGGAGAAAACAGCCTGTCTGCAGCAGTTCGTGAGGTCTACGAAGAAACCGGCGCCATACTGGAAGGGATTGAGCGCATCGGACAGTACACCATCGACGACTCGATGCGGAAAGATATTTATATCGCCAAGGTAGCGCATTATACAAGCCAGCCTAGCGGCTCAGACGTGCTTGCCACCATTGTGTTTGCGGATATCCCGCGAGATGTAAAAGGCAATCTGGAGTTTAGCCGCATTCTGCAAGATGATGTGTATCCGCTCGCACTCGAACGAGCTTTACGCCATCCCTTCGCTGAGTCCTAGCCATTATAAACAGGCTCGTCCCTGTCGCTCTCCGACATTGTATTCGGTGAGAATGACCGACAGAGACAGCCTGTTTATTGTTTTTCCTTTTCTTTTTTTCCCGACAATACACGCTTGACGAGCTCATTTGGATCAAAACCATACTTTTTAATGGCTCTCTCACGTTGTTCCTCATGTACCGTTTCTGGTTCAATTCCCAGTACCTCTGATATTTGCCGCCATGCTTTCGTTTCGCTATTTTTTGTACCCTGTCCTTGCTGCTCGACCTGCTTGGGCTTCAAGAAAAAGATCGCAACTACAGCGAAAACGAGCGATAACCCTGCAATTGATAAAAACATGACCGTCCGAGAAATTCCAAGCAACCAGGTAAAAATAGGCGGGCCGATCGCAACACCGATAAAACGGACTCCGCTATACAAAGAAGTAATCATGCCCCGCTCTGTTTTCTGTACAGCCCCAACGATCATGGAGTTCAAGCACGGTAAAATCATCCCCGTCCCCACGCTGCCGATGACCAAAATGCCTATCAGAACATAAGCCCCTTGGACAAAGCTGGCCAGAATATAAGACGTAGCCAGCAAAAACATGCCAATAATCACAAACAGACGCATCAGCTTCAGCTTCTTTTTAATGATAATCCCTGTCACATATGCCGCTATACTCATCACGAGCAAAGGAATCGCCAAAAAGAAGCCTTTGATGACACCATCAATCTTGTATTTTTCCTCCAATAAATCAGACAGGTAAAACAGTACACCAAACAACGTGAACAAGCAGATGCTCCCTATAAAAAACGCGGGGACAAGCCATTTTCCATGCTGCTTGAACACTTGCGCGATTGAATGCATGTACTCCTTGACGGGGAGCGGCTTCTTCTCCTGTTTCTTTTCCTTGGTCAGAAATAAAAACATCAGGAGGACAACACCGCAAATAATCGGAAAAGCTAAGAAGACCATGTACCAAGAGATGAGAGCAAGCAAGGAGCCAAAAATCGGACTTAATACTTTTCCCATCCCATTTGATGTCTCCAAGAGCCCCAATGCCCTACTCTCCGAGGCGCCATCGAACAGATCCCCTACCAACGCCATCGCGATTGGGGCTGTCCCAGCGGCTCCGATCCCCTGCAACACACGCCCTCCCATGATAGCCATGTAAGGTTGATCCAGCCACAGCGCGGCAAGCCCTGCGAGTAAACCACCCAGACCATACAGGGCAAGCGAGATGATAATGACAATTTTTCTCCCGAATCGATCCGACAAATAGCCGGCAAAAGGGATAACAATACCTGCTGCAATCGAAAAAGCGGTGATCAATAAGCTCGACTGTAAGGAGGTGAGCTTCATTTCCGTTTTCATGGTAGGCAGTACAGGGATCAGCATCGAGTTGCCCAGCACCATAACTAATGGAACCCCGACAAGCCCAATCAGGTTTTTCGCATTTTGTGCCATACGAAACTCCTTATCCTACGCATAAGCGCTTCCGTCCCAGCGCAACGCGTTCATAATCTCCCAGTCAGGTTCAACGCCTATTCCCACGCCAGCAGGAAGAGTCACTTCGCCGTTTCTGGGTCGCAGCGGAAATAATTGTGTAAACGGGTTCTCCATGACGTCCCATTCGACTGGCTCAATGGGATGGCTATCCATCTTGGTCCATGCCAGCAAGCAAGCTTGTGCAAATAACGTATACAATCGTGCCAGCGAGCCATCAAAGGAATGCGGAGACACGCGATAACCAAACTGACGGGCCATTTGCAAATGCGTTCGATAATCGTCAATGCCCCCCGTATGCATCAGGTCAGGCTGTGCAATATCAATGGCTCCCCCCTCATACAAGGGCAAAAACTGTGCGCAACGGATCAAGTTTTCTCCGCCAGCAAGCGGGATGGATAATGATGAACGAAGCTTGATATATTCTTTTGTACGATCCATAGGCATCGGCTCCTCCAGCCAAAGCCAATTGCCATGTCGGGAGAAAAGCCGCTCCCACTTCCTTGCAGTCGCACAGTCGTAGCTCTGATTGGCATCTACTGCTACTAGAATTTCTTCGGGAAGCAAATTCATCAGTTTTTCGATGTGCGTCTGATCCTCAAGAACAGAGCGTCCGCCAATCTTTACCTTCACCATCTTGAAGCCATCGTCGACTTGCTGGCTGACTTGCTTCCATGACTGTTGCATCCAGTCTTCTGTTTCCCGGTAGGATTGGAGGGAGGCATATACCGGGATGCCAGAATGAATCTGGCCTCCCCACAGTTGGCACACAGATAGCCCCGCCACTTTCGCCAAAATTTCCGTAAGTGCCATACTGACACCTGAAGCCGATCGCTGATGCCACTTTCCTATGACATCGACAATCGCTACTCTGTTATCCACCTGCTTACCCAGCAAGTACGGAATAATGCGCTCACAAAAGCCCTTGTGCAGCGTTGGCAGCCAATCGATAATTTCTCCCCAGCCATCTACTCCCGACCGTGTGATAATCCGAATGAGATAACTAGTACGATAACGCTTGTACCCATTCGCATCACCGTAAGCTTGCGATAGACGATGAAGCAGCGGATACGTTTCCACGCGCTCAATTTGCAGGTCTGAAATCTCTACCTGGTCATGAGTAGTCATCTATGCCCTCTCGTTCGGCTTGCTCTCCCTCATAATCGTCATAGGAGAGGAAGTTGCCCTTCCCTTCTCCCTTTCTCATGTACTCCTCATACGTCCCGCTTCTCATAAAATGCACACTGTCCGGTCCGTGATAGCCTTCAATATCGGTGTAACCGATCTCCTCTACGGCTTCAACAAAGCCATCCGGCTCATTGCTCTCGATATACATTTCTTCGTAATCTGTCTTGTCGGGTTCTTGGTACGAAAAGGGAGTGCTGGATGTCCCCCATGCCTCGACAATTTGCCAAGCATCCTCACCGTCGAATCCGTTCTGTCCTTCTTTTTCATCCAAAGACGTTCGTCCGAAGGGTGGCTGCAAAAACTCCTCTTCAATCGGACGCGACTCATTGATTATCGGCGCTGGTGCGTGCTCCTTGCACGTTTGTGCCTGAGGCAATGCTTCCAGTCGCTCCACAGGTATTTGCTCTCCACAGACCGTACAGAGGCCGTAGGTGCCTTCCTCCATACGCAGTAGCGCCTGATCAATCTCTTTTAATGTCTCACGATCGAGACTATCAAGAGCCAAATCTTTTTCCCGTTCAAACATCTCACTGCCGATATCTGCCGGATGATTATCGTACATGGCAAACTCCTGCAAAGAGGTTGTCATCGGTTCTCTCATGCCATAATGGTCCTGTACGCGGTCTTCCAGTTCTTTTTTCTGTTCCAGCAGCTTTTCCCGGAAGCTGGCCACCATCTTTTGGTCCACGCTGTACACCACCTTTGTTTGGTTTCCTCAACAGGTAGTATGTCTTGGTCCCGAAGGAAATATGACCAGCAAAAAACCTGCCACCCCCAAAGGGAATGACAGGTTGATCAACGTGTTTATTCTGTTACATGTGCGTAGTGTTGTTCTACGATATCAGCACAACGTACGCAGAGTGAAGCGTGCGACTCGCGAGTGCCAACATCTGGTTTTACTACGCGGCAACGCTCGCATTTTCCACCGTCTGCGGCAGAGACCACAGCAGCAATTCCTTCGAGTTGTACTGCCTCTGCCGGAGCAGAAGCTCTGTATACATCCACGTGAGCGACGATGAACAGGTCAGCCAAATCGTCCATTGCTGCCAATGTTTTCGCAACTTCTTCCGTTTGTGGGTACAGAGCCAGCTTCGCATCAACGGAGTTACCGAATACCTTGTTACGGCGCGCTTCTTCCATGGCTTTGAGAACCTCGTCTCGGATCGCCAGGAAAGCATCCCATTTGCTCTCTGCTTCTGCTGCAAAGCTGAGATGTTGCTCGTCGCCTTCTGGCATATCCGTCAACTGCACACTCTTCTCTTCCACTCCTGGAATGAACGCCCACACCTCATCAGCTGTATGCGGCAACAGTGGAGCAACCAGCTTCACCAGACTGAGCAAGCAATCGTACATTACTGTCTGTGCAGCGCGGCGCTTCAGACTGTCAGGTGCTTCTACATACAGGCGATCCTTGCAAATATCCAGATAGAATGCGGACAAATCAATAACGCAGAAGTTGTGAACGGCATGGAATACAGTATGGAACTGATATTCATCATACGCTTTGCGTGCGCGCTTCGCGACTTTTGCCGCTTTCGCCAGAACATAACGGTCCAGCTCACCCAGCTCTTCGTACGCTACGCGGTCTGTTGCTGGATTAAATCCATCCAAATTACCCAACAGGAAGCGGAACGTATTGCGGATTTTGCGGTACACCTCAGCGATCTGATTGAGAATCGCATCGGAAATGCGCACATCAGCCTGATAATCAACAGAAGCTACCCACAGACGCAAGATATCTGCGCCCATCTTGTCAATAACTTGTTGTGGCACGATGACGTTACCAAGGGATTTGGACATTTTGCGTCCTTCCCCATCCAATGCAAAACCGTGGCTCAGGACAGATTTGTAAGGAGCTGTGCCATATACGGCAACCCCCGTCGAGAGAGAAGAGTTGAACCAGCCACGATACTGGTCAGATCCTTCCAGATACATATCCGCTGGCCAAGCAATGCCTCTTTCACGCAAAACAGCCTGATGGCTGGAGCCGGAGTCGAACCAAACGTCCATAATATCCGTTTCTTTGCGGAAATCCTTGCAATCGCATTTGGTGCAAGAAAGCCCTTCTGGAACCAGCTCATTTGCTTCACGGGAGAACCATACTTTCGATCCTTCTTTGCGGAACAGATCAGCAACATGGTTGATCGTCGTATCGTTAATGATCGGTTCGTTACACGATTTGCAATAGAAGATTGGGATCGGTACACCCCATACACGCTGACGGGAAATGCACCAGTCGCCACGATCCGCAATCATGTTAGCCAGACGAGTTTCTCCCCAATGAGGAATCCATTTTACATTTTTAATCGCTTCGAGCATTTGCTCACGGAATCCGTCAATAGATGCGAACCATTGCTCTGTCGCGCGATAAATAACCGGTTTTTTCGTACGCCAGTCATGTGGGTAGGAGTGCGTGAAGAAATTGAGCTTCAAGAGTGCTCCATTTTCTTTCAGCTTTTCCGTAATCACTTTGTTGGCATCTTCATAGAACAGACCTTCAAAGCCTGGTGCTTCATTGGTCATTTTACCTTCGTGATCTACCGGGCAAAGGACACCCAAATTGTATTTTTGACCAACGTTAAAGTCATCTTCGCCGTGTCCCGGAGCTGTATGAACGCAACCAGTACCTGCATCCAAGGTGACATGTTCGCCAAGGATGAGTGGAGACTTGCGATCGTAGAACGGATGCTGAGTCTCTACGCCTTCCAGATCTTGACCTTTAAAGCTCGCGAGAATCTCTACGCCTTCCCAGCCAATTTCTTTGCTCGCAGCTTCAATCAGACCGTTGGCTACCAGGAACTTGCGGCCATCCACCTTCACGACGTTGTACTCGAGCTCAGGGTGCAGGCTGATCGCGAGGTTTGCTGGCAATGTCCAAGGAGTCGTTGTCCAGATAACAACGCCTGTTTCTGTGTCCAGCTTGCCTTTTCCGTCTGCTACCTGGAAGCTGACGTAAATAGAAGGAGAGCGCTTGTCTTTGTATTCGATTTCTGCATCAGCCAGAGCCGTCTCAGAAGACGGAGACCAGTACACGCAGCGCAGACCTTTGTAAATATAGCCCTTTTTCGCCATTTCGCCGAATACGCGAATTTGGTTGGCTTCATACTCAGGCAGGAGTGTTACATAAGGGTTTTCCCAATCTCCACGAACGCCCAGACGCTTGAATTGGTCACGTTGCTTGTCAATATAGGACCAAGCATACTCTTCACAGCGTTGGCGGAAATCGTTCACTTCAATGCTGCGACGATCCAGCCCTTGTGCATTGATAATCGCTTGCTCAATCGGCAAACCATGTGTATCCCAGCCTGGGATGTACGGCGCATAAAAGCCTGCCATGGATTTGTAGCGTACGATGAAGTCCTTGAGGATTTTGTTCAGTGCGTGACCGATATGGATGTCTCCATTCGCATATGGAGGGCCATCATGCAAGACAAAAGACGGGCGGTCTTTTGTACGATCCAACACTTGTTGGTAAATATTTTGCTCTTCCCATACCGCTTGCATCTGTGGCTCGCGGCTTGGCAAATTTCCGCGCATGGGGAAATCTGTTTTTGGTAGCGCTAAGGTTTTGCTGTAATCCATGGCCTGATTCACTCCTTAAATAAATAAAAGCCTTCACTCATCCCATAAAGGGACGAGAGAAAGCTCCCGTGGTACCACCCTGATTGAACAAACCCGTACGACAAAAAAGCCTGCATCGGATTCGTTCCACTTCACTCATTCGTAACGGGAATGACGCGCTCACTTACTCACCTGTGCAACCATCAAGGTTCTCGGTTTTCGGATATTGAACTCCCGGGTGATTTTCTGCGAAAGCAACTGGCCGGGTTTTCACCTTTTCCCGACTCTCTAGGCAGTGCTGGCTCACGTACTCTTCCCGTTCATCGTCTATGATTTGTTTAAGTGTGTTCAACTTCTATAAGTGCTTTATTTCGAAAAAGTTGTCTTTCATTATAATACCATCATTGCTCGAACGTCAATGATTTATTCAACTGTTACAGGCGAATCAACTTGTGGCTGTTCAATGCTGTCCCAGTCGCCATTTTCCAGCATTTCCAACTGCGCTTCCAAAAGCGTACGAAAGCGCATACGGTAAACCGAAGCACGTTTTTTTAATTCTTCGATTTCGATTGCGATTTTGCGCGACTTCGCCAATGCTTCGTTGACGATACGGTCTGCATTTTTCTCGGCTTCTTTTAAGATGAGCTGCGCTTCCTTGCGGGCATTCGACTTCACATCCTCCGCTGTCTCCTGCGCCACCAAAATCGACTTGCTCAAATTTTCTTCCAAACTCTTATAGTAATCTACGCGCTCATTCAGAATAGCTACGCGCTCTTCCTGTTCTTTTTTCTCTTTTATCAAGAGCTCAAAATCTTTGATCACCTGATCGAGAAATTCGTTCACTTCGTCAATATTATACCCACGAAAGCCTGTGCTGAATTCCTTATTGTGTATATCTAACGGCGTTAATGGCACATGAACCCCCCACTTTTCCCGATAATTCGTCTTCAATTATTTCGACAGGAATAGCAGTGTTTCCTGCCGTATTTTACATTTTTTTGCGCCTTGGTCCATCTTATGTAACCAGTCCGACAATCATGCGGAGTCTTCCGCTGCGTGTTGGACCTGCTACCTCAAGAATTTTGAACCGACCATATCCTGCAAGTGATACCATATCCCCCATCTGGAGTTGATACGATGGGTCCTCGATTACTTTCCAGTTGATCTTTACTTTTCCCGCTCGAATGGGCACAAGTGCTTTTGCGCGAGACATATTGTGTACTTCTCCGATGACCGCGTCAATTCGCGGTGATGGTACGGTGATCGTTTTTTCAACAAACTTGGGAGCTGGAGGTGTAAAGTCCTCCCATTCTACCCGTTCAAACTGAACAGAAGTCCGGTGAATTTGCGTCACCTGCGCACAGACAAAATCAGCAACTTCCTCTGCTACAATTGCATAGCTGCCAGCTGAATCTGTCAGCATATCACCGAATTTCTCCCGCTTCATCCCGACACCCAGCATGGCCCCCATCACATCTCGATGCTCCAGCACATGAAAGCGCTGATCAGCCTTGATTGCCAATAAGGTAATGCGATAGTCATCAGGCTCTACAGGGATATACTCCGGATGGATGATAATACGAACTCGCTCGGCACCCTCGTAGCCTCCATAAGGAGAAACCTTCACATCTCTTACTTGTGAGGATAGACTCTGAAAAATCATCAACTGCCTAGGGTCTACAAAATCAGTAAGGCGCATGGCCTGCTTCCGCTCTACTTGCGTCAGCATTTCCAGCGCCCGTTCAACAAAGGGACGTTCTTCTTTTGAAAAATGGTCAAATATGCTCATCGTTTCACTCGCCTAGAACATGATTTGTTGCAAAATGGCGTACAGGCCAGATTGGGCAAAACGCAGTGCAATCAATGCGACAATCGGGGAGATGTCGATGAAGCCGAGCGGTGGGATAAACCGTCGGAATGGCGCCAAATAAGGCTCAACCAGTCTTTCCAGTAACTGACCGATGCCTGTACCCCTCATTTGAGGAACCCATGACATCAAAATGTAAGCAATAATCATATATTGATATACCGTAAAGGCAAAATTTAAAATCGAAATGACAGCAGTCATTGGCTCACCCTTTTACATTCGTCTTAATTGGCTACTCTTCCAACACACTGGAGATCGTACCCTGAATATCTACATGATCGGGCGTGCACACGAAGATCGTGTCTCCGACCTTTTGGATATCGCCGTTTAATGCATAGACCGTCCCGCTCAAAAAGTCGATAATTCTCTTGGCTTGGTCTTTTTCCACGCGATGGAGATTGACCACAACCGGTCTACGATGACGCAGGTTATCGGCGATATCCTGTGCGTCACTGTAATGACGGGGTTCACAGAGAATCAAACGGATTCCCTCCTTTTCCCGTGCTTGAAACGGTACCACGTTGTTAGCTCGGCCGATTGCTGGCTGGCGTTTGTGCGAGGACTCTTGCTCTTCTCTTTCCTCTTCCACTGTTGTTGTCTCTTCGATGTATTCCTCGTTTTCTAACCCCAGAAACCCCATCAATTTATTCATAACACCCATACTCTTCCTCCTCTCTTACTCCGTGGTTTGGTCTGCTTTCCTTTACTCCGGCTTGACCAATACCGATCCTAAACGAATATATGTAGCTCCCTCTTCAATGGCCACTTCAAAATCACTAGACATGCCCATAGACAGCTCTTCCACCTGTGCGTGCGGGAATGCCATCTCGTTAATCCGTTGCTTCCACTCATAGAGGCCACGGAACACCTGTCTGGCTTCCTCTTGATTTTCGACAACAGGCGCCATCGTCATTAATCCAACGATACTTATATGTTTCATATTACTGGTTTCGCGCAAAAAAGCCAATACGTCATTGGGACTAAGGCCAAATTTTGTCTCTTCACCGGATATATTGATCTGTAAAAAGCATTTTACGACATGATCCAGCGCTTCACCGCGTCGATTTAGCTCCTGTGCCAAAGAAAGTCTGTCCAGAGAATGGATGTACGGGAATCTTCCTACGACTTCTTTTGCCTTATTCGTCTGGAGGTGCCCGATAAAATGCCAGATCCCTTTATCGCCGTGTAGCTCGTGCTTCGGCAGGGCATCCTGCACGCGATTTTCCCCGATATTCTCAACGCCTACAGCGAGCAAGTCCCCAATGGCATCTGCGTCGACATACTTGGTCACGGCAATAATTTTTACTTCCTCACGTTTGCGGTTCGCCCGATCGCAAGCAGCCTGAATTCTTGCCTCGATGGATTGCAGTCGTTCTTTTAACAATTCTTGTTCCTTGGTCATAACGAACCCTTCCCTTTCTTCTATAGGTTTTCCTTCCAGCCGATATAAGAAGCCATGCGCCCGGTAGTTCCTTGTATTCCGGCTTCCTTGCGATGAGAGAAAAACAAGTCTGTTCTGCAGCTTGTACACCAATTCGTGGCTAAAATATTCCCGGAAGAAATTCCTGCTTCGAGCAATATCGCTGTGTTCAGTTGACGAAGGTCCAGCATATACCGATCCACTGTGGCGGAGATCACTGCTTTTTCCCAATTGCCTGCACAAGTGCGTACCTGCGTCATGATTCGCTCATCAACTTCATAGCAACAGCCGCCAATGGATGGGCCAATTGCGACGAGAATGTCCTCTGGCTTTGCTTGATAGTGCTTCGTCATTGCCTTCACCATTTCCTCGGCAATACGGCCCACTGTCCCCTTCCAGCCTGCGTGTGCAAGTCCGATTGCACCTGATTGGGGGGCTAGAAAATAGAGGGGAACACAATCCGCGTAAAACGAGGTCAGCATGACTCCTTTTTCAAGAGTAAACAAACCATCTGTTGCAGATATGACGTCCTCCAGACTTTCTTTTCCCGCACCACCTGCTGTAACCTGGCATACCTGATTACCATGCACTTGATCGGCGCATGTCCACGCCGAAAATGACATCCCGACTTGTTCTGCCAGCTTGCGTCTATTGGCTACCACGTTCGCAGATTCATCACCCACATGCAGCCCCATATTAAAAGACCCGTACGGTTGTTCACTTTCCCCGCCTGAGCGAATAGTAAACCCCGCCACTAATCCAGGAAATTGTTGCTCCCACTCTGTTAACGATAAGATTGACTTATCCTCTACCCTGACAAATGGTTCTCTCATGTTGTCACCTTCCTCATATGGCTAATCATACCATAGCCGAAAAGAAAAGAAAGGCTATCCGTGCCTTTCTCCCTTTACTCCGTTAGTATTCATCTCCACCTGAAGTTTTTACTTCAACTTTAAGTGCTTCTTCCATCCGAACAAGCACCACATCTTTCCCGATCTTCACAATATTGCGCCAAGGAATGACGTAATCGTTCCCGGCAGAAAAGAAGCCGAGAAACTTGCCTGGTCCCGGTACGACGATAGCCTCTACGCGCCCGTGACGCAGATCGATCTCCAAATCTGAAATTTGCCCAAGCCGTTTCCCATCAAGAATATTCACCACTTCTTTGGTCTGGAAGTCAGAGATTTTTACCATTCTTCCTCACCTTCTTTTCTCCGTTACTTACAGTATATGAGTCCAAAGAGGAATATGTCCGCTTCTTTGCCAAAAAGTAAGTCGATTGAAAACGAATGCTTCCGCTCGTACAAAAAACCCGAACGGTACAAGACCGCCGGGTCACCTATGTGGTTTCTCATTACGATTGAACGTGCTTTTGCATATGGGCAATTGCCGCTTTTTCTAATCGGGAGACCTGTGCCTGTGAAATACCGATTTCCTCTGCTACTTCCATCTGCGTTTTTCCTTCGTAAAAGCGCATGGATAATATCATTTTTTCTCGGTCACCTAGCCGCTGCATTCCCTCACGAAGCGCAATTTCCTCGACCCACGTGACATCTTTGTTCTTCTCGTCACTAATCTGATCCATGACGTAAATCGGATCGCCACCATCCTGATAAATCGGTTCAAACAATGAAACCGGATCCTGGATCGCATCGAGTGCAAACACGACATCTTCTTTGGCTACGTTCAATTCCTGAGAAATCTCGATAATGGTAGGCTCTCGCGAATGTTTGTTGGTCAGATTGTCACGCACCTGCAAGGCCTTGTACGCGATATCTCGCAAAGAACGGGAAACGCGAATCGGATTGTTGTCCCGTAAATAGCGTCGAATTTCTCCGATGATCATTGGTACGGCATACGTGGAAAACTTCACATTTTGCCCGAGATCAAAGTTGTCGATCGCTTTCATCAACCCGATGCAGCCCACTTGAAACAAGTCATCCACGAACTCCCCGCGATTGTTGAACCGTTGGATTACGCTCAGCACCAGTCGCAAGTTGCCGTTGACCAGCTTTTCGCGGGCTGCCAACTCCCCACTTTGCAGGCGCTCAAACAATTCCCGCATCTCTTTGTTTGTCAACACCGGAAGCTTGGAGGTATCTACCCCGCATATCTCTACCTTATTGCGCGTCACGTCTTTCCCTCCTCGAAGCAAGAAAAAAGTCCCTAACCCGGTTGTCTTGAAAGGCCGCGTAACTGACGCGTAGCCGACCAAGAAGGTGGCAAAAACCACCATCTGTTTCGGTTTAGGAACAGTATCCCCCCAAGCTGGGAAAATATGCGTTAGACCATCTTGTTGAATTCTTTTCGCAACCGTTTTATAATTCGCTTTTCCAAACGGGAAATATACGACTGTGAGATACCCAACAAATCCGCAACATCCTTTTGTGTCTTTTCCTCTTCTCCTGCTAAGCCAAAGCGCAGCTCCATGATAATTCTCTCGCGGTCAGACAGTTTATCCAGTGCTTTTTTCAGCAGCTTTCGATCCACTTGGTCCTCGATGTTTTTATAGATCGTGTCATTCTCCGTACCCAAAACATCTGAGAGCAACAGCTCATTGCCGTCCCAGTCAATGTTAAGCGGTTCATCAAAAGATACCTCTGAGCGAATTTTATTATTGCGGCGAAGATACATGAGGATTTCGTTTTCAATACAACGAGAAGCATATGTTGCCAGCTTGATGTTCTTGTCTGGATCAAAGGTATTCACTGCCTTGATCAAGCCGATGGTGCCAATGCTGACCAAGTCCTCAATGTTAATTCCCGTATTCTCAAACTTGCGGGCGATGTAAACGACCAGACGAAGATTGCGTTCAATCAACATACCGCGGACAGCCGGATCACCGGACGGAAGTCGTCCGAGCAGCAGCTCCTCTTCTTCTCTGGTCAACGGTGGAGGCAATGCTTCACTCCCGCCAATATAATAGACTTCTTCGGCGCGTACACCAAGCCAGAGCAAGATTCGGTACCAGGTCAACTGGAGTTGTAGGCGAAGTTTTACATACATGATTAGCCCTCCTGTTTGAGAATAAAGGTTGATTCTTCCGCTTCATAAGTTTCCATCATGGCTGGGTGCACGATGGCCTGATACTTACCGTCAGCGGCCAATGGGATGGGGTTAAGCCCGATCAGCACCCGTTCTGTTTCAAAACGAATCCCATCTTGCACGACCATGACATGGTCTGGTTTGATTGCGAGTAAAAAATCCATCCCTCTTGACACGCTGCGATACGGGATCAAGCGTACCCGCGACTGCCATTCCAGCGGCAGCTGGTCCCAAGATCCGTCCAGCTTCTCCCACACTCCACCGTTTTCATCGGCTTGTCGGAGAAGCGACGGCGGAAGCAAATGTGCGAACATGCGATTTTCCATTATCATGACGGGTATGCGTGTAATCGGTTCGTGGAGTTGGTTTCCTGTATCCACAAGTCCACGGCAAATGACTTTTTCCCTTGCTAACGTAACGACGACATCAACGAGAAAGGTTTCGATTCTTCGCGGCTCCTGAATCGCGCGATAACTCCTTTTCCCGAGGAAAAAGACCAGGATAAACCCAATCAAAACAATCCCCAAAGTAGGCTTGAACCCAACGCCAAATCCATCATTATGCGTGACAACCAGTCCATTTACAATTTCACTCTGCGGTGCCAAAAAATACTGTAGCCCAAGCACTCCTCCTCCGAACACAAATGCGACAAAGTAAAAAATGATCAAGTTTTGCGCAAAAGACAACAACCTCCTGTTCCCAAAAGCAATCCACAGCATGATGACAGAAAAGAGCAGTTTGACCCACCATTGATACATCGGAGAAAACATAGGAAAAAAGAAAAAGACCAGATACGCGGAGCCAAACAGGGAGGCAAGTATCATTCTCCACCACACCATGCGCTCTTTACGAAAATAAGCAGTAAACCAGAGTAACAAGGTATCAACAGCCACATTCAGGAGTAGAATGATATCAAGATACACAACCACTTGCTTTCCCCCTCATCTTCTGACCGACTTGGCAGCAAGCATGTGTCCTAGCAAAAATGGTAAATAGTAGGACGACTTCTATCAGTAAAAGCAGTATATATCAATGTGTATGTAAAGTCTGTCAATTCTTGACGGTGTTTTTTTGGTTTTTTTGTCTAACATTTTTCATCCAATCAACGAAAAAAAGCCTTGTCCCCACTGACGGGAACAAGGCTTTTGACAGTCGTTTTTCGCTTTAGTTTTTGTTGCGGCGGCGATTGCGCAGGAATGCCGGAATATCCAGATTATCCAGGTTGCCCATGGAGAAGAAGGACTTGTCTTCCTCTTCTTCCTTCGCTCGGCTGTTATTCGTATTGGAAACTGGTGTCGGACGATTGCCAGGCGTATTGACCGCCTGTTGTTGACGGCGAGGGGCTTCCGGAGCCCGTTGAGCATGCTCGAAGCCTGTGGCAATAACTGTCACGACCAATTCATTCTTTAATTCCTCGTTAATCACAGCACCGAAAATCATATTCACATCTGGGTCCGATGCGGAAGCCACGATGTCTGCTGCTTCGTTTACTTCGTACAAGCTCAGGTTGGTACCGCCTGTAATGTTCATGAGAACACCGCGTGCACCATCAATGGAAGTCTCGAGAAGTGGGCTGGAAATAGCACGGCGAGCAGCTTCAGCCGCACGATTCTCCCCGCTGCTTACACCGATTCCCATGAGAGCCGAACCACGCTCAGTCATGATCGTCTTCACGTCAGCGAAGTCCAGGTTGATCAAGCCAGGTGTTGCAATCAAATCGGAAATACCTTGAACCCCTTGACGAAGAACGTTGTCAACTTCGCGGAATGCTTCGAGCATTGGCGTATTCTTATCAACGATTTCCAAAAGACGATCGTTAGGAATCACGATCAGTGTATCTACTTTTTCTTTCAAAGCAGAGATACCGATTTCACCGTGCTGGGAACGTCTGCGGCCTTCAAAGGAGAACGGACGGGTTACTACACCAACTGTAAGAGCACCCATCTCCTTGGCGATCTCTGCAACAACAGGTGCTGCCCCTGTACCCGTACCACCGCCCATACCAGCCGTTACGAATACCATATCAGCTCCACGCAGAGCGTTCTCGATCAAATCACGACTTTCTTCCGCTGCTTTTTTACCGATCTCGGGATTCGCACCTGCTCCCAATCCACGTGTCAGCTTTTCACCAATTTGCAGCTTCATATCGGCATTAGAGAGTTGGAGTGCTTGCGCGTCCGTGTTCAAGGTGATGAACTCTACACCTTTCAACCCTCCTGCGATCATGCGGTTTACTGCGTTACTACCGCCGCCGCCGCAACCAATAACTTTAATTCGTGCAAAGGATTCCATATCCATATCAAATTCCAGCATATTGCTAGTCCTCCCCAATTCAACATAAGAAAACTTCGTGGCTACAGAAGCCTGTCAACTAAACACAATGGAACGAATCGAAACCCGTCTTCGTCATTGTAGTTAAGCTCGATAAAGCGAACTCCATTAAATAAATTCGCTAAACCAGTTTTTTACTTTTTCCATCAAACCGCCGCCTTCTGCTTTTGGCTTAGACGAAACAGTTTGCTTCTGAGTGCCCTTGAATGAGGGGGTGACGCGAATGCTGCGGCGCTCCATCAACTGCAAGGCATATTGAATCAAACCTACCCCGGTGGTGTAGGCAGGATCTCGCACTCCGATGTAATCTGGAATCGCAATTCGAACAGGTGCGTCCAATTCTTCTTTTGCCAATTCCAACATGCCCGGCATAGCTACGGTACCACCCGTAAGAACATAGCCACCTGCAATTTCGTCGCGATAGCCCAATTTGTATACAGCATCCTCGACTAATTGGAATATTTCCGCAGCGCGCGGCTCGATAATATTGGCCAAATCCACTTGCGTAAATTGCTTTTCGACTTCACTGCCAATCCGGTTCACCTTGAACTTCACATCTTCGGATGCTTCGTCAATTAGGGCACAGCCGTTTTTGGTTTTCACACGATCTGCCACATCTGTATGCGTTCGCAGTCCGAGTGAAATATCGCTCGTAATGTGGTCGCCACCGATGCCGATCACGGTGGTCGCTGCCAGTTTCCCCTGCTCGAATACACCGATCGTGGTAGAACCCGCACCGATGTCGACAAGAACGACACCCATATTTTTGTCATCTTTGGATAGAGCAACAGTGCTAGCCGCAAGCGGTTGCAAGAATATTCCAGCTACACGCAGATTGGTTCGTTGAGCACAGCGAACGATGTTATGTACGACCGTTTTCAACCCGGTCACAATGGTCCCTTCCATTTCCAGTCGGACACCAATCATCCCACGCGGGTCCTTAATACTCCCTTGTCCATCAACGATGTACTCCTTTGGGACTACCTCGATGATTTCACGGTCTGGAGGAATAGCCACGACCTTCGCTGCCTGAATTACGCGTTGAATATCTTCTTCTCGTATCTCACGGTCTTCGCTGGATACAGCGACAACCCCTTGGGTTTCATGCAGATCGATATGGTTTCCAGTGATCCCTACATACACTTCTTCGATTGAAACGCCAACCATGCGCTCTGCATGATCAACCGCTTCCCGGATGGCATGCACGGTTTGGTCGATGTCTACAATCACGCCCTTCTTGATGCCTTCTGAGTGTGATTGTCCGACGCCGATGATGTTGATGGAACCATTGTTGATCTCGCCAATCATGACGCGTACTTTGGATGTTCCAATGTCTAGGCTGACTATGAATTCATTGCTTACCAAACCTGTGACACCTCCCCTGCTACGTCTTTTTTCTTGCTAAAGTGAGAACACCTGCATAAATTATTCCACACAGGACAACCATTCCCTTTTTTTCTTATTGATTTTTTGTAAAAAAATGACCATCTTCCCATTTTTCTTCGCGTTATTCTTGCTGATTGATCCATTTGGATAGAACAATTCTCCTAATGACAGCGAGATTGTTGAACAACCGGACCCCGAAAGCCACGATCGCAGCCAAATACAGATCAATCCCCAAGAACCCTCCAATGAAGGCCAAGCCTGCTGCAAAAAGTGTGTTGAAAAAGAATCCGGACATGAAAATACGAACGTTAAAAGTACGCTCTAAAAACGAACGAATCCCCCCAAAGATCGTATCCAATCCAGCCAAGAGGGCTATTGATAGATAGCTGCTATACTCCTGGGGCACACGCCAATCCAGCAGGAAGCCGACAACAAGACCGACAATCAGTCCGATAAGCGGGAGCCACATGGTTACGAATCTCCTTTTTGTTTCACAGGTTTCATAAATTGAATGACACGTGTTTCGTTATTCGCTGAAATCATCAGCTTGTCCCGTTTTTCTGCCAGCACCTTTTTAT
Organism: Brevibacillus sp. MER 51; assembly: GCF_023714195.1. Taxonomy (NCBI): domain Bacteria; kingdom Bacillati; phylum Bacillota; class Bacilli; order Caryophanales; family Paenibacillaceae; genus Brevibacillus; species Brevibacillus sp. MER 51. The sequence goes on from NZ_JAMAUS010000005.1 coordinate 268,088, forward strand.
TCGCCAGCTGGAAGTTCTCCTCTACACCCTCCAGCTTCAATGCGGACAACAATACTTCAGGCTCCCCCAATGCTTTTATCTCATACGGAGCCCTAATCGTCCTGGTATCGATCTGGATGACGTCTCCCACATTGCGGATCGCAGTGGTAGCAATCAGTCGATGGCCATTAATGGAAACAGCTTGTGCTCCGTTTGCAAACAGGATATTTACCAACCAGCGCAAATCTTCATCGTCAATCGTATAGTCTCCTACAACAGGCACAGGCATATGTTCATCCAAAACTGGTTCTTCAGGCTTATGGGCATCGACAACATCAATAACGATGCCTTCTCCCTCCATCCCTACCATACCAGCCATCCGGCGAGTCCGTGCCAACTCCTCTTTCATAACGGAGATACTTTCATCTTCACTGAGTGAGGTTTCGTATTGGTAGTACAGCTGATTATACTTTGAAATGTCTGCGAGCAGGTTTTTGTGTTTCTCCAGTTCTTTTTGCAACGTGGTCCGAAGTTCCGCGATGCTGCGAGACTCTTTATGAACAGGATGAAGACTGCTTCGTAATTGCACAGTCAACATCACACCTATGATAGCACTAATGATGGCAAGAATAAATGTGATTTTACGGCTTTTTTGTAACATAGGTAAACGCATCCTTTTATTTAGGAGTGTTTCGTTTTCGCGTCACCAACAAAGGCAGGCAGTTCAACCTTCTCTTTTTTGGCTACGCTTATTTGGACAAAGTCTTGCAAGGAGTGCAAAACACCTCCCGGCAAGTTCAAAGCACTGTCTAGTGTGTCGGGATTCCCTATCGCTGTTACTACGAACGGAGCGGCCGACTTGATGCCGTTTACGATGATCGTAGGTCCAATGCAACGAATCTCGGAATTGCTCACCACACGCTGCCCATTAATGCTGATGGCCTCTGCTCCTGCTGCACGCAGTTCATTTACGACCAGACGTACATCCTGCTCATGCACGATGTAGTTCGCGATGTCTGCGCTGTTCGCTGCATTCTGGCTATCCTGCATCGTTATGACGATACCCGGTCCTTCGACAGCCACTACCCCTGCCAACATCCGCGCTGCATCCAGTTGACTGAGTGTATCAGCAGCCTCCGATTTGCGCTCCGCCATCGCCTCTTCCACTTTTCCCACCTGACGCTGCAAATCGAGCAGTTGACTTTCCAGATGCCGATTTTGCTCCTTCTCAGCCAAAATCCGATCATTCAATTGCGTTTCCTGTTGGAACAGCTGATCATTCATCCGTTCTTTGCGCGTAAGCTTGTTCGTTTCGAAGGAAGTGGCCACTAGAAAGCCGGTAGAAAACGTCACGATGGTTAAATACAAATGAAATTTGCGACGACGACTCATTGTCTACTTTCCCCTTTTTCATTTACTGCTGTGGCTGTTCTTGCCCTTCCTGTATCGGAATAGCCCCTTGAGCCCCGTAAGGAATAAACCACGGCTGCTCAAACAAGGAGAGCACCCCTTTTGTATCTGGCGGCAATTCTTTCACGATTGCCGGGTACCAGTTCATCATCTTGTCCAGCTTGTAGATGACGCTTCTTACTTCATTCCCATCGCGCATGTACAGCGTTACGCGTTGTTTGTCGTAAACCGTTGGCGTCAGTGTAATATCCGAAATCTCCGCGAGTACATCTGGTGATAATTTCGATAACGACTTGGCGAGATGGGGAAGGAGCTCAGGTGAGGCCCAGGAGCTAATCAATGGCCTGTCCACTACACGCTTGGCGAAATTAACCTGTTTGAGCACATAGCCATTGTCCAGTAAGGCATAGCGGCTTCCGTCCTGCCCACTCCAAAAAGCGACGCGCTTTTGTTCGGTGATATGTAGTGTGATCAATCCGGGAAAAGAGCGGCTCACCGTCACATCTTTAATGGCCTCTAATGGTTTCAGGTTATTTCGTACACTGTTCTCCCATACGTTTAAAAACTGCATGTCCTTCACTAAGCCGGATTGAGCAACGATTTGCTCCGTCGTATAAATATCATTGCCAGTCACTCGAATCTCTTGCACCTTACTGTAAGGGGAACGGATAAAAACGATGATGAGAATGGTAAGAAAAAACAATACCAGCAGAAAGACCAGCTTGCGGTTGCCCCTTCTTCTGGGGCGTTGTTGCTTGACTTGCGGAATGCGTTCCTCATATACCGCCATGGCCGTACCCTTCCTCTTGTTTTTTAGGCTCATTGCCCAGAGCAAAGTAAATTACTGGATGTCTTTCGAATAAATGTCATTCAACAAAACAGGGAAAGCGGCATAACATTATGCCGCCCACTCTCCCTCGGTTACATCGATACTCGTGATATATCGGCTCCTAATTGACGCAACTGCTCTTCCAGCCGATCGTATCCACGATCGATATGATGGATCTGGTTCACCGTGGTAATACCTTCTGCAGCAAGCCCTGCGAGGACTAAGGCAGCACCTGCTCGAAGATCAGTAGCTTCGACATTCGTAGCGGTCAATTTGTTGACACCCCGAATAATTGCGGAGCCAAGATCTACGTATATAGAGGCGCCCATTCGCGCCAATTCATTCACATGTTTGAATCTTCCTTCAAAAATGGTCTCTTTGATGACACTCGTTCCCCTTGCCTGTGACAGAAACACCATCAGCTGCGCCTGCAAATCAGTCGGAAACCCAGGATACGGCGAGGTAATGATCCGGTCGTAGGCACGTGGACGGGACGTGCTTTTGATTTCCATTATATCATGGCGGGTCTTGATTTCAACACCGCAGCTACGGGCGACCTCAATCAATGCCATCAATTGCTCAGGCAATGTATTGGTCAATTCGATATGTCCCTGTGAAATACCGACAGCCAACAGATAGGTTCCTGTCACAATCCTGTCCGGTATGATCCGGTAACTGACGGAACGCAAACGAGGTACACCACTGATCTCAATCGTATCGGTGCCTGCCCCTCTAATTCGCGCTCCCATTGCATTCAGGAAATTCTGGAGGTCGATGATTTCCGGTTCTCGTGCTGCATTACAAATTCGAGTTGTGCCTTTTGCCAGCACAGCCGCCATCATGATATTTTCCGTCGCGCCCACACTGGGAAAGGAAAGAAAGATATTGGACCCACGCAATTGTTTGGCCCGAAATGTAATGTAGCCTTCCGATTCTTCGATTTTGGCTCCCAGCGCAGTCAATCCAGCCAAATGCAAGTCAATCCTGCGCTCTCCAATGTCACATCCACCTGGTCTGGAAATCGTGACCTCACCCAGCCGTGCGAGGAGTGGTCCCGCCAAAAAAATCGAAGATCGCATTTGGCTCATTAAATCATCCGGCACCTGCGGGACACAGACAGACGTTGTATCCAGATCGACACATCCGTCCTCATGCTTCGTATTCGCCCCAAGCAACGTCAAAATTTCGAGCATGACTTTAATGTCTTTTAGATGGGGGACGTCATAGATATAGAATTGCCCTTCCGCGAGGACTGCAGCGGCAAGAATGGGAAGAGCAGCGTTCTTAGCACCTTGGATCCGAAGCGAACCGGACAGAGGTCTTCCGCCTTCGATCGCAAAAGTCTCCAAACTTTCACCTCCGTGTTACCCCTCGCCCACCACCAGGACTTCCGGATGCAGGTCTATCCCATTTTTCTCGAGAATGGTGCTCCGAACATGATTAATCAAGGTGAGGACGTCGGCAGCCGTTGCTCCTCCGCAATTCACGATGAAGTTGGAGTGTTTTTCTGAAACCTGAGCTCCTCCGATCTGATAGCCCTTCAGCCCAGCTGCTTCAATCAGGCGACCTGCGTGGTCATTCGGCGGATTTCGGAACACACTGCCAGCACACGGCATCTGCAGCGGCTGCGTATTGCGCCGTCGTTCCTTATTGGCAGCGAGTGTGGCGGCAATCTCCTTGCGGTCGCCCGTCCTCAATTGAAAACGGGCCTCTAGCACGATCCCTTTTTGCTTTTGCAAAAGAGAAGTCCGATAGCTAAAGCTCAGTTCTTCGTTACTCAACACTTTACTTTCGCCGTTTTCGAAAAGGATCTCGGCATCAATAAGAATACGTGAAAGATCAGATCCGTGTGCCCCCGCATTCATATAGACGGCGCCGCCTACCGTACCAGGAATCCCTCCTGCAAACTCCATACCTGTTAATCCCATCTTGCCTGTCTCCACCGCCAGGCGGATCATGGAATATCCGGCACCCACACACACCTCTTCGCCCCTGAACTCACAGTGGCTCAAGCCCTCGGCCACCTTAAGCACGGCTCCACGTATCCCTCTGTCCCTCACCAGAAGGTTTGAACCGCGCCCGATTACACTCCAAGGAATTTCATGACGATGGATGATCTGCAAGGCTTTTTGCAAGGATGCTTTATCCTTGGGTTGGATTAACAAATCAGCAGGACCCCCGATCCGCCACGTTGTATGATTAGCAAGGGGTTCATCGGTCCACACTTTGTCAATTCCTGCTTGCATGAGTTCATCTGCGATTTTTTTCATTTGTGAACCTCCTGATACGTTTGCTAGGTCGGACCTAGTCTTCTCACGTGTTTGCTCCATACTATGCGTTCGCCCAGATCGGCGTGACAATCGCCTATCTGATCATTTTTTTCGTGTAATCGCCTCTAATTGACGGACAATTTCCGTAGCTGCTTGCGGCATCCCCAAGGAAAGAGAACTATTTTTCATCTCTTCCCATTTAGCTGGATTGGCAAGAATATTTTCCAAGGAAAGTAGCAAGCTCTCTCCGGTAAGTTCCCGCTCTACGATAACATGAGCTGCCCCTGCGCGCTCCAATCCCCTTGCATTTTTCTCTTGATGATTGTTCGTGACATACGGGGACGGAATCAAGATCGAAGGCACACCTAGTGCCGTAATTTCTGCCAAGGTAGATGCCCCTGCGCGACCAACCAATACATAGGTCGCTGCCAAAACATCCGGCATATTATGGACGAACGGAAGCACAGAAATGTTACTTGGAAGTGTTGCCAATTCTCTAAGCTGTGCCGAAATTGTTTCATAATGAACGTCGCCCGTCACATATACAAAATGAGAATCGGCATATTTGCCCAACTGCGTAACAACCGAAAGCACCGCCTCATTGATTGCGCGGGCTCCCCTGCTGCCACCAAAGATCAGCACGATTTTTTTGCTATTGTCCACACCCAAAAAGCTACGCCCCGCCTCTGCATTACCATGCATGACTTCCGTTGCACGCGGATTTCCGGTCAGTACCGTTTTGGACGGGGGAAAATGGGCAAGCGATTCTTTGAACGAAACAGCCACCCGTGTAGCTGAGCGAGAAAGAAACTTGTTGGTCAAGCCTGGCACTACGTTTTGCTCATGGATCAGCGTTGGAATCCCCAAGCGAGAAGCTGCATATACGACTGGGCCACACACGTAGCCACCTGTACCAATTACGACATCCGGTTTGAATTCGCGCAGCATTTTCTTGGCATCACCAACAGCCCGGACGAATTTCCACAAGGTCTTCAGGTTGTCCAACGAAAGCTTGCGTTTCAATCCGCTAATTTCTACGGATTGGAAAGGAATATTTGATCTCGGAACCAAACCTGCTTCCAAGCCTTTTTTACTGCCAATATACAAAAAGGCAGCCTGCGGATTTTGGCGGGAAACTTCCCTCGCCACCGCAAGCGCCGGATAAATATGTCCACCTGTGCCACCGCCCGTTAAGACGACACGCATACGTTCACACCCTTTTTTAGAAGGAGTAGCAATGAGCTGATGTACATTCCTATTGCGTACTCCTGTTGAGGTTTCTGTTATCGAGAAAAACGAGAGATGTTCAACAAGACACCTACACCTGTGAGCATCAGTGTCAATGATGAACCGCCGTAGCTTAAGAATGGCAACGTGATTCCTGTCACCGGAAACATCCCTGTTACAACACCAATATTGATGACAACCTGGATGGCAATCATTCCAATGATTCCTAGCGCAAGCAGGCTTCCGAACAAATCCGGAGCCGTAATCGCCGTCCGCATTCCCCTCCACAACAAGAGGAGGAAAAGCAGGAGAATGAGCGTGCCTCCGATAAAGCCCAGCTCCTCCGCGACAATCGAGAAAATAAAATCATTGTAAGGCTCCGGCAAGTACAGATGCTTCTGTCTGCTTTGTCCAAGACCAAGACCCAACAAACCACCGGGACCTATTGCGTAAAGGGATTGGATGATTTGATAGCCGGTATTGAGCGGGTCAGACCACGGATCGAGGAAGGACGTAATCCTTTTGATTCGATAAGGAGCTGACAAAACCAATCCGATGAAGCCAACCACTCCGATCATTCCCAATCCGACAAAATGACTGACCCGCGCACCTGACGCAAAAATCATGACAACCGCTGTTCCCATCAAAACCGTCCCGGTGCCCAGGTCCGGTTGCAACATGATCAATCCAAAGCACAGAACCGGGATTCCCAAGGCAGGCATAAGACCTTTTCGGAACAAGACAATTTGCTTCTGATTATCTGAGAGCCACTTCGCGAGAAATGCAACAACGCCCAGTTTCGCAAATTCTCCTGGTTGAATTCCAAAAGCGCCAAATCCAAGCCAGCTTTTCGAGCCATTTACCTCGATCCCGATGATCAAAACAAGAATCAACAGACCGATGCTCGCCAAATATCCTGCCTTGGCCCATTGCTTCCACACCCAGTAATCAATATTCATTGTAATGTACATGGATGTAATCCCTAACAGAGCGAAGATCAGTTGCCGCTTGGCAAAGAAATACGGATCGGAAAACGGCGGCTTTTGCGCCACGATCGCGCTGGCGCTGTACACCATCACGATGCCAATTCCCAATAAAAAAAGTGTTGCAAAAATAATTACGAAGTCGGGGGCAGAGCGTACCTTGCTCATTGTGCCAGGTCATCCTTTCTCATGCCGTCCCGCTTTTGTCATATTCGTGATGGTACCAGTGGGACGTTATGCTAGGCTTGTTTTAAGTCTATGCACGCCGTCCTTAAACATGCTCCCCCTTGTCTCAAACGAAGGAAACATGTCCCAACTCGCACAAGCTGGGCTCAGTAAGACCACATCACCTGATTCAGCCAACCGGGAAGCAGCAAGAACGGCTTTTTCCACAGTATCGACATGGATACGCTCATTAATCCCTGCTTCCTGAGCACGTTCCAGTAAAATCGGAGCCGTTTGCCCGAGCGCGATGACTGCTTTTACCCGACCTTGGATCACAGGCAGCAGTTCCCGAAAATCAACGCCACGATCCAGCCCACCGCAAATCCATACGACCGGCTCCTTGCATGCTTGCAAGGCACGTGATGCCGCTTCGGGGTTGGTCGCTTTTGAATCGTTGAAGTATTTGACACCGCGAATCGAATCTACGAACTCCATCCGGTGCTCTACCCCTGGGAAGGTAGTAAGAACTTGTATAATCGATTGCTTGTCCGCGCCTGCGAGCTTCGCAACAAGAATCGCTGCCAGTGCGTTGTCCAGATGAGGAACGGTAATATCCGCTATTGCAATAATTGGCTCTGTATTCCCATTCCCATCCGCAAACAGGATCAAACCATCCTTGACAAAAGCACCCTTTGGCACCTCTTGACTCTTGCTAAAGTAGTAGATGGCTGCAGGGAGGTCTTTGCATTTTTCTACAATCTCTGGTTGGTCATATGGCAAAATAGCTGCGTCATCTGCCGTTTGGTTGGCAAACATTTTCAGTTTGGCTGCCAAATACTCTTCCATGGTGTGATGGTAATCCAGATGAGCAGGATACAGATTGAGTAAAACACCGATATGTGGGCGAAATTCCCTTGTCCCCATCAGTTGGAAGCTACTCAATTCGGCAACGAGCCATTCGTCGGGACCTGCTTCCTCTGCCAGACCGCACAACACGGTACCGATGTTGCCTCCTACCTTTGCATCCAGACCCGCTTCTTTGAAAATCAGTCCGACGAGCGTCGTAGTCGTCGTCTTGCCATTGGAGCCTGTTATGCCGATAATCGGTGCCTTGGCAATCTGGGAGGCCAGCTCCACCTCCGTCACAACAGGAATGCCTAGTGACTGCGCCTGTTTGACGGGTGCTGCTTCATACGGAATCCCCGGGTTTTTGACCACTAGGGATACGCCTTCATGAATCAGATCATCGGGGTGATAACCGCAAATGACCGGGATTCCCAACGCTTCCAGCTCTTCTATCCCCACCGCTTCTTCACGTGGCTTTTTATCATTTACGACGACATGAGCACCAAAGCGGTGTAGCAGTTTAGCCACTGCGACACCGCTCTTTGCCATACCAATAACGACGACATGCTTATTATGAAAACGCATCATCTGATTGTCACCACCTCAAGGTATACACCCAATCCAGCAAAGAACATACCGACGAGCCAGAACGTGACAACCACGCGCCACTCTGACCAGCCTGTTAATTCAAAATGATGATGCAGGGGACTCATTCGGAAAATACGCTTTCCACGTGTCTTAAAGGAGACTACCTGCATAATGACAGAGAGCGTCTCAACAACGAATACCCCACCGATAATAGCCAAGAGCAATTCCGTCTTGGTCATGATTGCAATTCCCGCGAGCGCTCCGCCAAGTCCAAGTGAACCGGTATCACCCATGAACACGCGTGCCGGATGTGCATTGAAGACGAGGAAGCCAAGTAGCGCACCTACAACAGCCGCACTAAAAATAGCAGTGTCATAATCTTGGCCAAACCATGCGATGATCGCATAAGCACCAAAAGCAATGGCTCCCGTCCCTGCCAATAGTCCATCTACCCCATCTGTGATGTTAACAGCATTCGTTGTACCTACCAAGAGGAACAACAGGAACGGGAAGTAGAAATAGCCAAGCTCCAGCTTCCACGGTGTACCTGGCAGATGAATGGACGTGTCATGCCCCATCATGAGCAGCAAAATATAAGCGCCGATTGCCAAGACAATCTGACCAGCAAACTTCTGTTTGGCAGTCAACCCGAGGTTGCGTTTTTTCTTGATTTTGATGAAATCATCCAGAAACCCGATTAAACCGTATCCAAGAGTCACCAATAACAGGAAGTAAATTTCCATTTTCGCATTGGCAAACTTCAACACGGTAAATATGAGTGCCAAAAGAATGATGGTGCCTCCCATAGTGGGAGTTCCAGCCTTCTTATAATGGGATTGCGGTCCTTCCTCACGAATTGCCTGCCCAAATTTCAGGCGGCGAAGGAAGGGAATAAACAATGGGCCAATGAGTACGGCGATGAGAAACGCAGCGACGATCGTGACGATTAGGACGTTGTCAACGAACATGCCCGAGCCTCCTTTCTTTCGATGCAGTGTGTGGCATCTGTTTTATTCTTGGTTGTACCGGGCAATCGCTTCGCGCGCTACTTCACGGTCATCGAAGGGCAACACCTGGTCTTTAATAATTTGATACGTTTCGTGTCCTTTTCCGGCGATCAAGATCACATCGTCCGGCTTTGCGAGCGAAACAGCATGGGCAATGGCTTCGCGTCGGTCTGTTAGTGCCGTATAACGATCAGGTGCCACTTCCGACAAGCCTGCCAACATGTCATCGAGAATCGCCTGCGGCTCCTCCGAGCGTGGATTATCTGATGTTAAGACGGTCAGATCAGCATATTTCGTTGCAATTTGCGCCATGATTGGGCGTTTGGATCGATCCCTGTCGCCTCCGCAGCCAACAATGCAAAATACGTTGCCACGGGCAAATTCCTTGACAGTCATCAATGCATTTTCCAAGCTGTCTGGCGTGTGTGAGTAGTCGACGAGCACCGCAAACGGCTGACCAGCATCTACTGCTTCAAATCGCCCATTTACCCCTGCTACCGCTTCCAGGCTCGCTTTAATCTCTTCTAGTGGAATACCTTCTGCGAGTGTAACCGCGATGGCTGCCAAAGCGTTATACACATTGAACTTTCCCATCAGCTTCAAGTTCAGACGCGCACTGCCAGCAAAGCTTTCGACTGTAAAAGAAGTTCCTTTACTGGTGATTTCAATTTGTTTTGCCCTTACATCTGCAGGTTGATCAATGCCGTATGTAATGACTCGCGCCGGTGTAACGGTAGCATATAATTCGGACGCCTCATCATCCGCATTCAGTACAGCCGTTTTTAGACGGTCTGTGTCATAGCTGTTGCCGAGCTGGGAAAACAACAATGATTTGGCGTAGCGATAGTTTTCCATTGTTTTATGGTAGTCGAGGTGATCCTGGGTCAGGTTGGTGAAAACCGCTGTATGGATTTCGCAACCGCGGACTCTTCCCAGCTCCAGTGCATGAGAGGACACCTCAATAATCGCATAGTCTGTGTTTACATCGCACATGCGGCGAAAGCTTCTTTGCAAATCTATGGCATCTGGAGTCGTATTTTTGACTTCCTCCGTTACGTCTCCAATTCTCATATGGATCGTTCCGATTAAGCCTGTTTGCTTGCTTTGATCGCGCAAAATTTTGTCGATCAGATGCGTAGTGGTCGTCTTGCCATTTGTCCCCGTTACGCCAATGACTTTTACTTCTTTCGTAGGAGATCCGAAAATACGATCAGCCAGCATAGCCATTGCCCGCCGGGTATCCGGTACTTTGACAATAGTCGCTGGCACGTCCAGATCTTGTTCGGATAACACGGCGACGGCACCATTCTTCACCGCCTGGGCCGCGAACGTATGTCCATCCACGGTATATCCAGTCAGACAGACAAACAAGTAGCCGGGCTTTACCTGGCGCGAGTCTGCTGTCAAACCCGTAATCTCCATGCTGTCATCCCCCGAAACCGTTACTGGCAACAAAGGCATGAGCAGATCCCGTAGAAACATGAAACAGGCACCCCATTCTCCAACTAGTATAGACAGAAATTTGAACATTTGTACTAGGCTACACCGATCATTTAGGCGCAGTCTTGACGAACAAAGGCAGAGCGAACGTAGACAAGCCTACTCCCCTCCGCCTTCGAAATCTCATTTTATAGCTAATTGGTCGATTTGTCACCAAGGTATATGCGAATTTTTCCGCCCTCATCAATTTTTACTCCGGGTGCAGGGGACTGCTGAATGACATACTGACCTTTCCCTGAAACGACTAGCGGCAGAGTATCATACGTTGTCACTACGTCTCTCATGGATTGTCCGACCATGTTTGGCACTTCGATTGGCGCCCTTTCTCCAAGTGCTTTGTTAATTTCCTTGGGGATGCCATCTTTACGTTTCGGTATATTCAAATGCTGAAGGGAGGATTCCATGATGCTTTTTACACTCGGAGCGGCAATCAATCCCCCAAACGCCAGTGCTTTCGGATTGTCTACGGCGAAATATACGACGAGCTGTGGATCATCAGCCGGCGCAAAGCCGATAAACGACACGATGTATTCCCCATCGACGTAACGGCCATTTTTTACTTTTTGCGCTGTCCCCGTCTTTCCTCCTACCCGATATCCTTCAATAAATGCCTTGTTACCTGTTCCTTGCGCGACCACACTTTCCAGCGCATGCCGAACTTTGGCGGAGGTCTCCTCTGTAATCACCTGTCGCACTTCTGTCGGCAAAGTCCTCGCTACGACATCGTGTGTCACACTATCCCGCCACTCCTTGGCGACAAACGGTTTCATAAGTTTGCCCCCATTGATGGCAGCTGAGACCGCAGCCATTTGTTGAATCGGCGTTACCGATACCCCTTGACCGAAAGAAGTCGTCCCCAGCTCTACGGGTCCTACTTTATTCAAATTAAATAGCAACCCGTTTTCTTCGCCAATCAAATCGATCCCTGTCTTTTGTCCGAAGCCAAATTTTTTGATGTAGTCAAATAGTCGTTCTTTTTGCAGTCGCTGGCCCATTGTCACGAAGCCAGGGTTACAAGAATTCTCTACCACTTCCAGCATCGTTTCCTGTCCATGCCCCTGGCGTTTCCAGCAACGCAATCGCTTCCCTGCCACATTTATGAATCCCGGATCGTAAAAGCCCTCGTTCAGATTGATGACCCCTTCGTTTAAAGCAGCTGCCAGTGTCACAATCTTGAATGTGGAACCGGGCTCGTATGTTTTCCAGATAGGGAGATTTCTATTGTACACCTCGGAAGGATAGTCCCTGTACGCATCCGGTTGAAAAGTCGGGCGACTTCCCATCCCCAATATTTCCCCTGTCTTTGGATTCATGGCGATCGCCAGAACATCATCGGGCTGATAAGCGACCACCGCTTGATCCAGCTCGCGTTCGATAAACGATTGGATGGTACTGTCGAGGGTTAAATACATGTCCATCCCATTCACGGGTGCTACGTAGTCTTCAGTTCCACCTGGCAGTACGCGCCCTTTGGCATCTGAAGGAAATGAGATATGTCCCTCGGTCCCCATCAAGAAAGGATCATAAATTTTTTCTAGCCCTGTCAGCCCTTGATTGTCAATGCCTGTGAAACCAAGAATATGGGCTGCCATATTTCCGTTCGGGTAAAAACGCTTCGTATCCCCTGCCAAGTATATCCCTGGCAAATTCAGTTCTTGTATTTTTCTCGCCTTTTCAACTGACAGTTTTCTTCCACCAGGAATCTGGTTGTTGCTCATTTCTTTTTTCGTAATGGCACGAAATACATCTTCTTCTTTTTGCTCCAAAATAACGGCGAGCTGTCTCGCTGTTTCTTTAGGGTCTTTGATTTGCGCCCCTACCGATACCAGTGTGGGGACGGTCATATTCGTCACGAGCTCATTGCCGCTTCTGTCCAGAATGCGACCGCGATTGGGTTGAAATTTAATTTCCCGCTTGAGCAGTTCATCTGACATTTGCGAGAGTTTCGGTCCTTCTATCAATTGAACATAGCCCAATCGGGTGACAAGCGCTGAATACAAAACAACTCCTACAATCAAGATGATAAAAATACGACGGCGTACAGTAGCATTGGATACCCGCAAAGCGAGTCCCCCCTCAAATAGGTTGTCTCTTCTTAACCTTATTCGCAGGGGGGACTAGTTAGAACTATGGAGTTGTAGGCGTTTGCGTCGATTGGTCTTCTGGTTTGTCAGGAGGAGGTGCCTGTCCAGATGCTGGCGGCTGTGCTGCCCCACCTTGCCCGGTTTGCTGACCGGAAGATGGTGAAGCCGGATTGTTTCCTCCTGTTGAATTTGTAGCAGGATTCGCCCCCGAATTGTTTGGTGTGGTTGTAACAGGCACTGTGCTGCCCTCCTGAACAGGAGGAGGGGGTGTCGGTACAGGTGGTTCCGACACGGATTGCAGCGTCACCTGTAGCAGCTCTGTACCCTGGAGAACCGTTCCCGGAGGAATGCTTTGTTGGGTGACGAAGCCGGTTCCAGTTGATTTCATTTCGAGATTGATCAAAGAGCTGAACTCCATGACATCCCGCAATGATTTTCCTTTGAAGTCAGGCATCTTCGTTCCTTTTACCCTGTCCGTTACAAGGATGATCTGTTCACCAGGAACGACCTGATCATAGGCTTCCGGATATTGTTTGACGATTTTCGTACCTGTACCAGCTACCGTGACGGTCAAATTGTCCTGCTTCGCCCGCAATTGTGCGGCTGTAGTGGACATCCCTTCAAACTTAGGCAATGTCTTCGGTGCAGCAGGTGAGGATGCCAGCGTTGCCTGCGCTTCTTTTTTCGGCGTTGCCTTTTCTTTCTGTTTATTCTTTACTAAGGACAGATCAGGCTGCTGCTGCAAATATTGCAGGCTGCGTTCCATAATGGATGTAAACATCGGAGCGAGCATCATTTGTCCCCACAATGCATACCATGCATCTGTTTGCGGATCGTCAATAACGACGTAGACTAACAGCTTCGGATTGTCTTTTGGCGCGAAACCGATGAAGGAAGCAACGTAACGGCCATCCAAAATTTTCCCTGTATTAGGATTATATTTTTGCGCAGTTCCTGTCTTTCCTGCTACTTGATACCCTTCGATTTGATATAGTGTACCAGTCCCGGGCTTCTCTGAGACAACCTTACCCAAAATGTCGCGTGTCTGTTTTGCAGTCGCTTCACTTACAACCCTGTCCACAACCTCACGTTGCGTGCGATTGACGACTGCTCCCGTGTGAGGATCGCGCATTTCTTTTACAATATGAGGTTTTAGAAGCTCTCCTCCATTCGCGATTGCCCCTACAGCAGCAACCTGTTGGATCGCCGTAACCGTCGCTGCTTGACCATACGTTGTTGCAGCCCAGTCGCGTGGTGACCGAGGTTTTTCCAAGTTGATCAAGTTTCCTTCTTTTTCGTAAGGAAGCTCTATTCCGGTTTTTTGACCCATCCCGAATTTTTTGAAGTATTTCTTCAGACCCTCCAGCTTCAACCGTTCATAACCCAACTTAGCGAACAACACGTTACTGGATCGCTGAACCCCTTCCAAAAAGCTGATGGTTCCCCAACCGGCACCATTGTTGTGGTCACGGATCGGAATCTGCCCCTTGATGGTGTAAGCGCCTGATTGATAGGTTTCATTCTGATTAAACATTTTTTCTTCGATTGCTGCCGCCAGCGTAATAATCTTAAACGTAGAGCCCGGCTCAAACATCGTGGTGACTGCATGGTTGTTGTAGTTCTCAATCCCGTTGTAGTACGTATTCGGATTAAACTGTGAACGGTTGCCCATCGCCAATACCTCGCCCGTTTGCGGGTCGGCTACAACGACCGTCATGCCCTGCGGCTTGTACTGCTGTTCCACCTTGTCAAGGGCTTGTTCTACATAATCCTGTATCTGGCGATCAATGGTGAGATATACATCTAAACCGTCTATTGCCGGAATGTAATCTCCTTCTCCGTCTGGCAGTTGATAGCCTGCACGATCCTTTTGGTAGGCAATATGTCCCTTTTTGCCAGCCAATTGTTCGTTCAATTGCAGTTCGATCCCCATTTTCGGTTCATCATACAAATCAAGATAACCGATCACGTGGGAAGCGAAGGCGTTATTCGGATAAACCCGGCGAGTCGTTTCAGTCAAATAAATTCCTGGGAGCTGATTCTTTTTGACCTTCTCACCACTTGGCAGTGTCGGATATTGCAAACTTAGAATGCGGTTCCTTTGCTCTTCACTGATCTTTTTCCCGTAGCGTCCCAATTCCACCACTTTGTTCGGCTTGGTCAAATTCTTCACCAACTCTTGAACAGGCGCATTCAAAATAGGAGCCAGCATATTCGCTGTGTAGTAGGGGTCTTTCACCACATCTTCGTCTCTCGCATCAAGTGGCTTCAGCCTTGCATTTACTGTGTATGCCTTGCCATCATATGCCAAGATCTCTCCGTTTCGATCATAGATTGCTCCACGCTTCGGCTTCAAAACACTCTCTCTGTCCCACTGCTTTTGAGCCGTTTCCATAATTCTGGCAGCCTCTGCCGTTTGGATCCAATAAATCCGAAAGCTCAACGTCGAAAAGGTCAAGATCAGGCATAAAGCTACCACGAGAATTCGCCAATTTACTTTTCTCTTCCATTCCATCTACATTCAACTCCGTCACATCAAAGATCGCCCGCCTCCCAAGTAAGGCTGATGGGGGAGACGAACGCAACCTAGCCGAGTCAGGAGCAGACTCTGGCCCAGCTAAGAAAAAATGTTACCGCACATAAGGAGCAGTAACATTTAAGGTTTTTTGTGTTGTGTTTGTGGCAGAGAACTCGCCTGTACTTCTGGTTTGCCGATCGTATGTACAGCTGCCGGATTGTATACCATCCCCTGCTTCTCTGCTTCTTTTTGCAGGCGATCCCGGTTGGTCATTTGTTCAATTTGCAATTTCAGCGTTGCATTTTTTTCTGCCGTTACACGGTTTTCATGTTTGGTGCTCTGGATATCGTAATTCAACTGGGAAATTTGCGAGTAGCGGACACCCACTAGACCCAAGCCGACGACGGTTAACGAGATAAATAAGAGATACAGCAATTTTTCTCCGGTCGGAATCGTTGGCTTGATTCGAACCGTGCGCTTTGTTGTTTTCGTTACAGAGCGGGATTTTTGTTCCAACTCCATAGCTAAATTTCCTCGGTAGTAATAACTCATCGCTTCTCCCTCCCCTTTCTCGTCGATCCCGGTCTACAGCTTCTCCGCTACCCGTAGTTTAGCTGATCGTGCACGATTGTTTGCTTCCAATTCAACTTCTGATGGCAAAATCGGCTTCTTTGTAATGACTTTTACTACCGCTTTATTTCCGCAAGTGCAAATCGGAAAAGCTGGCGGGCACGTGCACCCTTTGGAAAAGTCTTGATAAATTTGCTTGCAGATTCTGTCCTCTAATGAATGAAACGTGATGACACTGACCCGACCTTCTGGATTCAAAACCTCAATTGCATCGACTACGGCTTCTTTGAATGCATCCAGTTCATCATTGACTGCGATCCGAATTGCCTGAAAGGTACGCTTCGCCGGATGGGGTCCGGTACGGCGCGCAGCGGCAGGAATTCCTTCCTTGATCAACTCAACGAGTTCCCCTGTTGTTTGGATCGGCTGCTTCTTCCGTTGTTGAACGATTTGCCGGGCAATTCTCCGGGAAAATTTCTCTTCTCCATACAGCCAAATGATCTTGGCAATCTCTTCTTCGTCCCACTCATTGATAATGTCATAGGCGGACAATGGCGCTTGCTGGTCCATTCTCATATCCAAGGGTGCATCGGCATTGTAACTGAAACCTCGCTCTCCCTCATCCAATTGCGGAGAGGATACCCCGAGGTCAAATAACACCCCGTCTACACCCTCCAAGCCTAAATCTCTCACAATGTCTTTGATATGGCGGAAGTTGCTCTTTACCAGCGTGACTCTGTCCATATAGGAAGCGAGTCTTTCGCGGGCATTATCCAGTGCCCAGTCGTCCTGATCGATGGCAATAAGTCGACCGCCCTCCGTCAACTTGGAAGCAATCAAACTGCTGTGCCCAGCTCCGCCGAGTGTACAGTCTACATAAATGCCTCCAGGACGAATGTTTAGCCCTTCGACAGCCTCATCCATCAAAACGGTTACGTGATGAAACGACAATGTCGTCACTCCTGTTCTTCTCGCTGCTACAAATTAAAATCAACCAGTTTTTCGGCAATTTCTCCAAAAGAGCCTTCTGACTGGGCAAAATAATCTTCCCAGCGTTCCTTGCTCCATACCTCTACACGGTTTGACACCCCGATGATCACACATTCTTTTTGCATGCCTGCATGCTCACGTAAATTGGGTGGTATGTTTACCCTTCCCTGCTTGTCCCACTCGCATTCGGTGGCACCTGAAAAGAAAAATCGTGTAAATGCGCGAGCATCTGCTTTTGTAAAGGGGAGAGACTTGAGTCTTTCCTCTAGTTGTTTCCACTCATCTTGCGGATAAGCAAACAAGCATTGGTCCAGCCCGCGGGTAATAACAAAGGAAGTGCCTAGCCCTTCACGGAATTTGGCTGGGATCGTCAGGCGGCCTTTTTCGTCGATGCTGTGCTGATATTCCCCCATGAACACGCTCTGGTCCCCCACTTTCCTGTCGGTTGACTCCACTTTCCCCCACTTTTCCCCACCTAGTACCTATTTGTTATTATAAAAAAAAATCCTGCGTTTGTAAGCAGGATTTTTTCGCATATTTTTTTGCCGGGAAAAGACGGGATTCGAGGAACTATTCGACCCAGCTTTCCAGGTAGGATTTTTGCTCATCTGTCAATTTGTCGATTCCGATGTTCAGAGCTTCCAACTTGTACTGAGCAACCATTTGATCCAACTCGAATGGTACGTTCAGCACTTTTTTGCCAATGTTTTTGTACTGTTCATTGACATAAGCCAAGGATACCGCTTGCAGAGCAAAGGTCATATCCATGATTTCAGCCGGATGTCCGTCGCCAGCAGCCAAGTTCACGAGGCGGCCTTCTGCGAGCAGATACACTTTTCGACCATCAGCCAGGACAAATTCTTCAATATCTTTACGCACAATACGGGAAGAAGTCGACATTGCATTCAGATCGACCTTATTTACTTCGACATCGAAGTGACCCGCGTTGGACAAGATTGCGCCATCTTTCATCACAGCAAAATGCTCTTTGCTGATGATATCGCGGTTACCTGTCACTGTTACGAAGTAGTCACCATGCTTCGCAGCTTCGAGCATTGGCATTACTTCAAATCCATCCATGTAAGCTTCTACCGCTTTGATTGGGTCGATTTCGGTTACGATCACTTTTGCGCCCAAACCTTTTGCACGCATCGCTACACCTTTACCGCACCAGCCGTAGCCAGCTACCACAACCGTTTTACCAGCAACTACAAGGTTTGTAGTACGGTTGATACCATCCCATACGGATTGACCCGTGCCATAGCGGTTGTCGAACAAGTATTTGCAGAATGCATCGTTTACAGCAACCATCGGGAACTCCAGCTTGCCTTCTTTCTCCAACGCTTTCAGACGCAGAATACCTGTTGTCGTTTCTTCTGCACCACCGCGTACTTGAGACAACAGATCACGGCGCTCGCTGTGCAAAATAGTGATCAGGTCGCCACCGTCGTCAATGATCAGGTCAGGGCGAGTTTCCAGTGTTTTGATAAGATGCTCTTTGTATTCTGCAGGATCTGGATTGTATTTCGCAAATACGCGGATACCGTCTTCCACCAATGCTGCGCAGATGTCATCTTGCGTGGACAGCGGGTTGGAACCGGTAATGGTTACTTCAGCGCCACCAGCTTGAACTACTTTTGCCAGATAAGCCGTTTTCGCTTCCAAGTGCAAGGAGATCGCAACTTTCAGGCCTGCAAACGGCTGCTCTTTTTCAAAGCGCTCACGAATGCGGTTTAGGACAGGCATGTGTTCTTTTACCCAATCAATTTTCAGATGGCCGTTGTGCGCCAACGACATATCTTTTACGATGCTTTCAGACACTGTGTTCATGTATGGATGGACCTCCTTTTATCTCATAAAGCAACCTTCTCTATCATATCATACGCAAGTTCAACCATCACCTGTTTTTCCTATTATCGGCAGTTTACGGCTCTGCGGTTTCTACCGTAAGCAACTCCAAAAAGCGCAGCAAAGCCTGTGGCATCCATTTCTTTTTATGGTAAACCAACTGTCGGAATACACGGATATCCGGATGGGAAAAGGGGAGTATAACGAGTGTACCATTTTTCACTTCTTCTTGTACGACAATTTTCGGAAGCAACGCAATTCCTAAATCATAGGCAACGCATTGTTTTATCGCTTCCAGACTGCCAAATTCAAAAGAAGATTCCACCGTTGCTCCTGCTTCACGCAACACCGCTTCCATCATCCCTCGGTAGCTGCATCCCTTTTCTGTAAAAATCCAGGTTTCCCCGGTAAAATCGTGGGTTTCTACCTTCTCTTTTTTCACCAGCGGATGGGTAGGGGCAGTAACAACGACTAGTTTTTCCTCACCTAAAACGACATTTGTCAGTTCAGATTGATCTTGGAGCCAATCGAGCACAAAGGCGAAATCGAACTTCCCTTCCTTTACCCCTTGTCTCAAATCTTGGCAAATGCCCGGTGCAAGCATGATCCGCATACGCGGCTGCTCCAAGCGAAATTTTTGCAAATAAGGAGGTAAATAAAAGGCCGCCAATGACTCCACTGTTCCGATACTCAACATTCCCGCCAGTTGCGCTTGCTCGGACAGATTCGCTTTTGCCTCATCTAATACGGCTTGCAGCTGTTCGCTGTAGCCTAGAAGCACTTCGCCTGCATGGGTAAGTCTGATTTTTTTGCCCCAACGCTCGAATAGGCTGACACCGAACTCCGATTCCAGGTTTTGAATTTGGGTCGTCACACTCGACTGCGCGTAGCCCAAAATTTCTGCTGCACGAGTAAAGCTTTGGCATTTTGCTACTTCACGGAAGGTTTGCAAATAACGAGTATCCAGATTTCCCCCTCATTCCATCGAAAAAATCGATTCGAATCATCTAATATTATAGATAACTCCGATAATTAAGTCTATGCTACACTTCAGTTACCAACGACAAGGTAAGTAAAAAAGTGAGGGATCTACCTATGGGGAAATTATCTACGCAAGCCCCCGGTCTAGCCAAAACACTGCGACTTCCGCAAATCGTCACCTTATATATCGGGGCGGTGATCGGTTCCGGCGTATTGCTTATCCCCGGACTCGCAGCCGAGAAGGCTGGTCCTGCTTCCATTTTAGCTTGGCTCGTCATGTCTATTCTCGTCCTGCCCATGGCCATTACAATGGGGCTGTTATCTGCTCGTTACCCGAGCTCAGGTGGAGTCTCTACTTTTGTACGGACAGCGTACGGAGATCGATTCGGAAACATGGTTGGCTGGTTCTTTCTCTTGTCTGTCCCGATTGGCGCACCGATTCTTAGTGTTACAGGGGCCAACTACATTGCGATCCTGCTGAACTGGAGTGAGTCGCAAGTTTATGCAGCGGCGGCTCTGCTTCTTCTCGCTGTCGTAATAATGAATGTTGTAGGCTTGCATGTAGCTGCACGAGTCCAAACGATTGTTGTCTCGCTGATTATCACGATTTTGATTTTGGCCGTTGTCGCCAGCATTCCGCATGCATCTGTGACCCACTTTACCCCATTTATGCCAAACGGTTGGTTGAGTGTCGTGCAAGCCGCAGGTCTGATGTTCTGGTGCTTCATTGGGTGGGAAGCCGTGACGCATCTTTCAGAGGAATTCGTCGATCCTGCGAAAAATGCGATTCGCGGTGTCTTGTGGAGTGCGGGAATCGTTGCTCTCTTATACTTTGCCGTAGCCTTTATGACTGTGGCTACGCATAGCTATGGGGTCGGCATCTCCGCTGCATCGCTCAGTGTCATGGTTCAACTATCCTTGGGTCCGATCGGCGGATGGATTGTAGCCGTAACCGCCTTGTTCATTTGTATCGCGACAGCCAACGCGTACATCGGAGCTGCGTCACGCATCGCCTATTCGTTGGCTCAAGAAAAGATCGCTCCGCGTTGGTTTGGCACCCTCCACGTCAAGTACCGGACACCAATCGGCGGACTTCTGTTTCTCTCTCTTTGTTTTGTAGTCGTTCTTGGCGTACTCTATTTCGACGTGATCGACTTGTCCAGACTCATCGAGCTTCCCAATGCTACCTTTTTTGCGACTTACATCGGCGGGTGTCTGGCCGGGGTACGGCTGTTGCACAATAGTCGTGTAGGCCGAATCGCTTCTTGGACTTCTCTCGTATGTACCGTAGGGCTGTATCCTTTTTTGGGGTGGTCCGCTCTCTATCCGCTCGTGATTGCACTCGTCCTTTTTATTTGGCAAAAACGTCATGCTTGACACGAAAAAAGGCTGGGGTCATGTCCCAGCCTTCTTTTTCTTATTCATCTTTTCCAATCAGTCGAAACGTTTTGCCATCGCTCGAGGAAAGGTAAAACGTGCGATCGACGCTTCCGCCCAAATCCCCTGCGTAATATTGAACCGTCATTCTGTATTTATTCATTCCGATTTTTGCAAAGTACATCAGCTCATTGAACTGCGGAAACCGGATATAATCATACACTTCATATTGCATAAACGAAAAATGCTCGCGTAAAAACGATTCGCTCACAGGCAGATTGTTTTTCTTTACATACGCGACCAAGTCATCATAACGTCGAATTTTTTGCTTATCCATCACGTCACTTACGAATGACGAGACAGCTTGTGTCATTGCCTTTTTCTCGCTCTCTGGTACATTGCCAGGATACAGCTCGTCTATTTTCGTTTCCAAACGATTTAATAGGACGACTGCCTGTGCTCTGTTGATTTTGTCATCAGGACGAAAGCTTCCATCTGGAAAGCCAGCCAGAATCCCCATTTTGTAAGCAGGGTAGACCGTCATCACCTGTGTTTCGTTTTCGACCGAAAGATCCGTAAAAAATTTCGCTGTCGTTCCCCGATATTTTTCCCCTTCGGATTGATGCCCGATGGCTGCCAGCAAGGTTCTTGCCGCTTCTAACCGCGTCATGCTATCCGTCGGTTTCCCGGATGGCATGATACCCGCAGAAGCCAAATGGTGATAGGTTTTTTCCGACCAACGTCCCGCAGCAGCCTGCAAGTAGGTCTCTTTGATATAGCCTTCAGGCTCATGACCTGTGAAGGAAGGTATGACGCGTTCAATCAGGGATAAAAACTGTTCTTGCGTCACCGTTTGCTCTGGCTTAAAGGTCCCATCGGGAAATCCTTTGATCAATCCTTTTTTGGTAGCAATCCCTATTTCCTTTGCTGCCCAATGTCCATTCGTGTCAATAAATGCAGGGGAATTGACCACGTATTCTTCCCGTGCGTCGGCCTTCTTCATTCCTGCGGTTGCGATGCCCGTCAATAAAACCGACAAGCTAACAACTAGTAGAGTGGCTTTTTTCCCGATTTGTTGTAATGTAATCTGCATCCCGAGTACCACCTTTCCCCAAAAACAATCCATTACTACTAAGACGCAAAATTTGTCGGAAAAGTTTCGGCATGATTTGATGAAAAGTTTTCCATCTGCTTAAACAACAAAAAAATAGCCGGGTCCACTTCTAGGACGATCCGACTATTTTACGCTGCATTTTACAGGTAATAAAGTTGATGAGTACCATCATGCGCGAATGGCGCATCTACTAATCGGTCAATCAAACCAAGACCATACTTATTTGCAAACGTGAAAAACGAATGCTTTCTTTCTTGCAGTCCACCTTCGGGCAACAAAGCGGTCTCAATTCGTTGGACGCGGACGTGTTCCACGTCATCTTTTTGCTGTAGCGAACGAATTAGACGTTCTTCCAAAAAGGAGACCTGCTCTAGCAGCAGCTTACTATTTTTCTCCGCCAGACCACGCAATCCGCCGTCCAGAGAAACGACTTCCTCTACCAGCGGGCGATAGATCGACATAATCGACTCCCGTGCCGAAGCGAATTGCTGCTCCAACGGATGTGGCCCCTGATTTTTGGACCACTCGGTTTTCCAAGCGGTGAAATCAGTCAAGACTTGTTCAACAGACAACCCCAAGCTATCCAGCAGTCTCAGTTGAGCACCTTCCACAAGGGTAATGGACATCCGAGGCAATACGATCGGCATCTGCATCCCGAATAGCTCGAATACCTCCCGATAAAACGCCCAATACGCAATCTCACCCGGACCTCCAATGAAGGCAAGCGTAGGAAAGAGATGCTCCTGCATCAACCCACGAGTAACGACGTTTGTGCTAAAACGCTCCGGGGTATCTGCAACCTGCTTGAGCAATTCATCGCGACTGTAAGAACGTCTCCGATTGATAAAGCGCTCCCCGTGACGTTCTAGCAGTAATCGATCATCGCCCTCATAGACGAACAGATTGGCTTGATGCTCTTCTACTTGCAATTGAAGCGGATAGCCAGCCGTTGAAATTCGATCCGCTGCCCGCAGCATTACCTTCGTCAATTGCTCATTGTTTTCGATGATCTGTGAAAAAATGGGTTGCTGCAGTTCACGAACAAACGGCAACGAGGATTCAACCAGAACAAGACCATGCTTGCCAAACAGTTTTGCCATCAAGCGGGCAAACCACTCTGCGACTGTGCGCGAGTCTGATGCAGTCTGCGTCAGCAACTCACGAATCTGTTTGGTTTCGGTAGTCTCTGTCTGTCCCTGGAAAAACTTTTCCAGGAACTGCGTACACAGCTCTGGGTTCAAGGGTAGCGTACTTGCCGATTGACGGCCCTTCTTGTTCAGAGCCAGTCGCTCTTTGTGCAGGCGCTTTCCATCGTCCGCTCCCCAGTACACGTGATCGATCTCATCGATGTCATGATCTTCGCCAGCAATCCAAAACACCGGAATGACGTTCGCCTGAAGCTCGGCAGACAGCCTCTTCGCTGCCTGGATCAGATGAACAGCCTTGTTGACCGTATAGAGTGGCCCACCCAGAACTCCTGCTTGCTGACCGCCGATGACCACATAGGTGTCTGGCTGTTTGAGCAACTCGATATTTTTCAGTGTTTCAGGGTGAGTACCCATCTCTTTATTAAATCGATATAAACCTTCCACGAGCTGGTTCCGGTGAGGATAGGATTGACTTCGAAGCCATTCCACGCGTTCTCGATAGGACTGTTCACGGTAGGGATTATGCGCAAAAAACTGTAATGCAGAGGCATTTTGCTGCTGGTACTCCTGTGCCAGCGGATTCGCCAATGGAAGCGCGAGACATTCAACATTCATGCTAGCTCACCTTTCTTCGGGCCATGGTCAACCAAAATTATAACATGCTCCACAGCCACAAAAAACAAGACAACCCACTTTAATGGGTTGTCAAAGTGTAATACAGGCTCGTTTGCGCTTGCATTAAAATTGCGGAGGGGTGACGGACCAGATTAACAAAGCTTCCGTTTCTCCTGTATTTTCGATTGAGTGTGTTTTGCTACTATCAAATGAAATACTGTCTCCTGCTTCCAATACATGCTCTTCATCGTTGAAGCGTGCTGTCACACTGCCAGTAATGACCGTGAAGCACTCTTCTCCCTCTGACTGCACGAACTTGTCGACAGCCATTTCTCCAGGCATCAGTCGCACTTCCAGCATCCCCAGCTTGGCACTACCTCCCATCGAGAGCAGCGAATACGTGCCCGTCGATTCAGGAAAGACCAGTTGTCTGCGTTTTTGCAAGCGAGTCACATGCACCTGCTTTTGATCAATATCTTCGAAAAAATGAATGATGGGTGACTCCAGAGCTTTGGTGATTTTCCACAGCGAATCCAGCGACGGCTGTGAAATTCCACGCTCTACTTGGCTCAGCAAACCTTTGCTTAACCCTGTCTTGCCTGCCATAATTTCCAAGGTAAAGCCGCGTTCTTTCCGAATCATTCGAATCTTATGACCGATGGTCTCGATGGGAAGTCGCATAGTTCCAACCTTCTTTCTTATCGGAATAAATACGATATGTATCAACAGTGCTTTACACGACACCCATCGTTTTGATAATTCCGGTCGTAAACAGCACTATGTAGACGATTCCAAACCAGAGAAACGACAATCGCCAGGCTGAAAATCCTACCTTTCT
Organism: Brevibacillus sp. MER 51; assembly: GCF_023714195.1. Lineage (NCBI taxonomy): Bacteria > Bacillati > Bacillota > Bacilli > Caryophanales > Paenibacillaceae > Brevibacillus > Brevibacillus sp. MER 51. The sequence goes on from NZ_JAMAUS010000005.1 coordinate 292,975, forward strand.
GAGGGAGAGCCGCCCCTTCAACTTCATCTGTACCCACCCAAGGAGTATGGTTACCACCAGGTAAAAACAGAATACCCACCACCAAGCGGAGAATGCCTCGGGCCAGATCAGTTCGTAAGCGGAAACGGCAGAGCGAATCACCAAAAGATTCGTGATATTTATCGCGAAGCGGCCTGCCAATTTCTTGTTCCGCGTCATTCCATACAAGATGAAATAAACGATCGGAAATCCGAGAAACGGCACAACCGTCAGCGTCCCCCACAAATAGGCCCAGACATTCGCCAAAAAGGTCATCTACTGTCGCCTCCCTCCTTCCGTATTCCCATGTCTGACTTTAGAAGGATAACGCGAAGCAAGGTTTCGTGCAGCGGAGTCGGAATCCCGGCTTTTTGCCCTACTTGGACGATATAGCCGTTGATAGACTGCACTTCCGTCGGTCTGCGCTTCTTAATATCCTGCAGCATGGAGGAAAGATTACGGGAAGTATTTCGGCAAATGGAGACAATTTCCTGCAAGTCTGCATCCTCGATTTTTTGTCCGGCATACGCAGCCACTGCAGCTGCTTCCACAAACAAAGCACGCATGAGCTGTTGCGTATTTGAATTTTCGAGGAGGGCACCATTTGGGATTTCAAAAAGCGCGGTTAACGGATTGATCAGCGCATTTGCGATGAGCTTGCGCCAAGCGAAGGGCTGTATTGCCTTTTCATAGACAGCCTCCATGCCTGTTGATATTGCCCACTCGACAAATATGCGAATCAGTGGATCATTGCAATCAGAAGTCTCCCAAGAGCCTACACGCAAAGTACCTGTACCGGTGTGCACGACTTCTGTAGGCGACAATCTCCTTGCCCCTTCCGTATTAATCGCAAAGAAGCACTGTGTCTCCGTTAAAACGGTTCGAAGCAATTCGTAATGACCCATGCCATTTTGCAAAGCGATTACTCTTGCCTTGAGGTCCAACCTTTGTAGATCTGGGAGCAAGCTGTGCAAATCTGGCTGCTTTACAGTTAACAGATACAGATTCCCTTCAGGCAATCCTTCTTCAATGGAGCGAGCGGCTACGGGAACAGTGACTGAATCCCCATTCAGCTTTTGAAAGCTGAGCCCGCGTTCATTTAGCTGATTCGCCTGGAGTGAACTGCGTGTAACAATCGTAACAGGTTGTCCAGCGTGTGCGAGCCTTGCTGCATACAGCAGCCCGACAGACCCTCCACCTATGACTACTACCTGAAACGTCATTGGTTCTAGCAGCATTTGTTCACCCACATTAATCAATGCTTATTTTTCAAGAATAACAGAGTTTTCGGGATTGTTCAATTGATTGCCACAAAAAAAGATCGAAATTATCGAAATATTCCTTGGCTCCCACACCTTTTTTGTAAAAAAATAGGCTGTCGCCCTTTGACGACAGCCTGACCCCTCAATTATACGGGATAAACAGCATGCTTTCTGTCCGAAAAAACGTGACGCTTTTCCTTGTAAACCTCGTAGCGCTGGATTAATTCGCGTCTCAGTTCGCTTGGAGGCACAACAGCATCCACAATCAAGTTCGAAGCCAGTAAGTACAGATCGATGTCTTCCTGATACTCTCTGCGTTTTTCCTGAATAAACGCTTGACGCTCCGCCGGGTCCTCAATCGCCTGTATTTTGTTACTGTAGACAGCATTAACGGCTGCTTCTGGTCCCATCACGGCGATTTGGGCTCCGGGCAGTGCGAGGCAAGCATCTGGTTCAAATGCAGAGCTAGCCATTGCATACAAGCCAGCACCATACGCTTTACGTACAATGACGGATATTTTCGGTACTGTGGCTTCCGCCATGGCGGAGATCATTTTTGCCCCGTGTCTGATAATGCCTGCCCGCTCTACGGCTGTCCCAATCATAAATCCCGGAACATCCGCCAAGAACAACAGTGGAATGGAAAACGCATCGCACAGCGTGATAAATCGAGCCGCCTTGTCAGCCGAATCGACAAACAAGACTCCTCCTTTTACACGCGGCTGGTTGGCAATGATACCGACAGGTTTGCCATCCAGACGTGCCAATCCGGTAATCAGTTCTTGGGCAAATAATTTTTTGATTTCAAAGAACGAATTCTCGTCGACCAATGCTGTAATGACATCATGCATATTAAAAGCTGCATTTTGGTTCTCCGGCACGATGCTCGTGATTTCTTTCGCGGTAGACACAGGAGCTTTTGCCAGTGCAGTCGGCGGCGTCAATGTATAGTTCGCCGGGAAGAAGCGCAGATAGCTGCGCGCTGCTTGAATCGCTTCTTCTTCATTGGCAGCCAGTACGTCCCCGCATCCGCTGACGGAGCAATGCATGCGTGCACCGCCCAACTCCTCCAAGCTCACTTTTTCTCCAATCACCATTTCCGCCATGCGCGGAGAGCCCAAGTACATGCTCGCGTTTTTGTCGACCATGATGACAATGTCACAAAAAGCAGGGATATAAGCGCCACCAGCCGCAGAAGGTCCAAACAAAATGCACACTTGTGGAATTTTGCCCGAAAGCTTCACTTGGTTGTAAAAGATTCGGCCAGCCCCCCGTCGGCCTGGGAACATCTCCAATTGATCAGTGATACGCGCTCCTGCTGAATCGACGAGATAGAGAAGAGGAACACGCATTTTTTCGGCTGTCTCTTGAATGCGAATGATTTTTTCGACGGTCCGCGATCCCCAAGACCCGGCTTTCACAGTCGAATCATTTGCCATCACGCAGACGGTTTGACCATTAACCTTGCCAATTGCGGTCACAACTCCATCCGCCGGCAGATCGCCTGCCATGACATTCGCGAACAGCCCATCCTCGACCATGAACTCGTCATCGAACAATAGCTTGAGGCGATCGCGGACGAACAGCTTGTTTTGCTCCTTGAGCTTGTCATGATACTTGGCATCGCCCCCTTGCACTACTTGGGCAATTTTTTCGTGCAATGTGTCTTCCAAATGTTTGGTCATCAGCGTAATCCCCCTCGTCACTCTCCGCGGTATATCGGTTTTCGTTTTTCTTGAAAGGCTGCGAGTCCTTCTAGGCGGTCTCTCGTCGGGACGAGCAGCTTGTACGCGTTGCTTTCAATCTGAAGTCCGCTACCTAGCTCGACTTCCACTCCACAATCGATAGCAAACTTGGCTTGGGCTAAGGCAAGTGGAGCATTCGCTGAAATTTGCTCGGCCAAAGAAATGGCTGTCGCCATGAGTTGATCAGCGGGAACAATCCGATTGACTAACCCAATGGACATTGCCTCCCCTGGAAAAACACGCCTTGCCGTAAAAATCAGTTCCTTGGCGACGCCTTTTCCAACCAGCCGAGGTAGACGCTGTGTTCCGCCGGCGCCAGGGATGATCCCGAGCGATGTCTCCGTTAAACCCATCTGGGCCTGATCACTCATGATCCGCAGATCGCACGCCAATGCCAATTCTGTACCGCCACCCAGTGCCAGCCCGTTAATCGCCGCGATGACAGGTTTCGGTAGCTTTTCCAGCTCTGTGAACGTATCTCGAATCGTTTGGATATAGACATCAACCTGTTGTGGTGACATGAAGCGTCGCTCTCTCAAGTCCGCACCAGAGCAAAACGCCTTGTCACCAGCCCCTGTCACAATGACCGTCCGGATGTCGCGATCATGGCTGATTTCACTGATCAAGCCGCGCAGTGTCACAAGCGTATCCAGATTGAGGCAGTTAAAAACTTCTGGCCGTTGCAGCGTCAGTACGCCGATTGCGCCCTCTCTTTGCAGGGAAACCGTCATCTTCTATCCCCTCTTTGCGAATGTGTGGAAATACAGATCATCCAGCTGGTTTGCTTGCGAGCGATGCCCGCAGCACTTTTGAGGGGAGCTCTTTGCCCAACTGCTGCCCAATATACGCACCAGCCTCAATCAACTTCTCGAGATCGACGCCCGTTTCATAGTCCATTCCGTGCAACATGTAGACCAAATCTTCCGTCGAAATGTTGCCGGCAGCTCCTGGGGCATACGGGCATCCACCAAGTCCGCCGATTGAGCTGTCAAAGATTCGGATTCCTTCATCAAGCGCTGCTGCTACGTTCGCCAATCCGGTTCCTCTCGTATCATGGAAATGGGCGGCTAAGCGCTCGTTCGTAACATCTTTCACAAGTTCTCCAAAAACCTCATGAACCTGCTTCGGTGTTGCAACCCCTATCGTATCCCCGAGAGAAATCTCGTACACTCCCATTTCCAACAGAGCCTCTGTCACCCTGCGGCTATTGTCCAGCGGAACGTTTCCTTCATACGGACAACCGAACACCGTTGAGATATATCCACGAACTTTCATCCCGAGAGCCAGCGCTTCCTGGGCAACCTCCCGCAGGATCGGATACGTGTCTGCTATCGGTTTATTGATGTTTTTTTGATTATGGGTTTCAGAGGCAGACATGAACAGGGCAATCTCTGTCAGTCCGCATTGGCGCGCCCGCTCCAGACCGCGAATATTTGGAACCAATGCGCTAAGCATTACCTCTTGGCTGCGATTGATTCCCTGCAAGACCTCATCTGCATCCGCCAATTGCGGTATCCATTTCGGATTCACAAATGAACTTGCTTCTATCCGCTTCAAGCCTGCTGCCATCAGCTTATGAATCAACGCAATTTTTGCTGCTGCCGGAACGATCGCGCTCTCATTTTGCAACCCGTCACGAGGACCGACCTCCACGATTTGCACACGCACAACAAGTCACCCCCCTCGCCTAGCGGTCGCTCAGTTTAGAAGTATTCTAATCCTATTCCAAAACAACAATAATATCGCCATCGTTGACAAAATCGCCAATATTCGCTTTAACTTCCACAACCTTGCCTGAGGCTTGAGCCTGTACAGGAACTTCCATTTTCATCGATTCCAGTACAAGGACATCTTGTCCTTCACTGATCTCGTCACCTGGCTGCACCAGGACATTAATAACGGTTCCTGCCATATTGGCTGCTACTTGTTTCATGGATGGATCTCTCCTTTACATATCATAGATATTAGCGTTTTTCCGTGCTTGACGCAGTTCCGCGCTCAGTGACAAACCATGTCGTATAGTTACCTGCTCGGAATTGTTCATCCTGTAATACTTCTTGCAAAAACGGAATGTTCGTTTTAATGCCAGTAATCAGAAAATGATCCATAGCCTTCTGCGCCTGCTGTACAGCCTCTTCTCTTGTCGCTCCAGATACAATGACCTTTGCAATCATCGGGTCGTAAAAAGGAGTCACCTGTGTACCTGTCTCTACCCCATCATCAATTCTTACATCTTCAAATGCAGGTGGCTGATACAACGTAATCGTCCCTGGCGATGGCAGGAAGGTGACAGGGTCTTCCGCATAGACACGCAGCTCAATCGCGTGGCGCAGAGCCTTGACGTCCTCTTGCTTGATCGACAGCGGGTGACCATCGGCAATGTCCAGTTGGAGCGACACGAGGTCAATGCCCGTCATTTCTTCCGTCACAGGATGCTCCACTTGCAAGCGTGTATTCATTTCCAAGAAGTAAAAGTTTTTCTGTTCATCTACGATAAATTCAACCGTTCCTACACCTGAGTAGCCCACTGCTTTCGCTGCGGTAACAGCTGCATCGCACAAAAGCTCTCTTGTTGCTGTGTCCAAAAAGGGCGACGGGCTTTCCTCGAGCACCTTTTGATGTCTGCGCTGTATGGAGCATTCCCGTTCTAATAAGTGGATGACGTTTCCATGTTGATCAGCAACGACCTGCACTTCGATGTGGTGCGGACGTTCCACGTATTTCTCCATGTACATCGCATCGTTTCCAAAATACGCTTTTGCCCGACCTTTCGCCGATTGGTAGGCTTGACGCAGTTCAGCCTCTTCTCGGCAAATGTGCATCCCGATTCCTCCGCCGCCAGCACTTGCCTTGAGCATCACGGGATATCCAATGGACATCGCGATGACAGCTACTTCATCTGGAGAATCGATAGCCTGTTCACACCCCGGAACTACCGGCACTCCCGCAGCCTCCATCATACGGCGGGCAGTCAGCTTGTCACCCATTTGCCCGATGACCTCGGGGGTAGGCCCAATGAATAGAAGACCCTCCTCCAGAACACGGCGGGCAAAAGCTTCGTTTTCTGACAAAAGACCGTAGCCTGGGTGAATGGCATCGGCACCGGTGCTTTTCGCTGCTGCAAGAATGGCTTCTACGTTCAGGTAGCTGTGCGGAACGGGCGGTGGACCAATATGGACTGACTCATCTGCTTCACGTACAAACGGCAGATCCTTGTCTGCATCCGAATAGACAGCAACCGTAGCCACTCCTCTTGCCTTGCATGTACGGATAATTCGTCTGGCAATTTCACCACGGTTTGCGATTAATACCTTGTTCATGGCAACGCTCCCCTCTTTGACAAACCGACCACAACCGTAAGCGCTTCCAAATTGTTTGCCTGGTTTGTATCATGTGATGCTACTTTCTATTTTGCCACGAGAATGATCATAGTTCTAGGATGAAATTTTAAATTTTTCCAAGGAAGCGAAATCATTTCCTGACAATCCCTCTATATAAAAAAAGAAAAACACTTCGGAAAAGCCTAACATCGTGTATAATAAAGGGGCGGGGCCAAAGGTGGCCAAGGCAAAGAGCTGTGAGAGGAGTGGCTAACCATGTTTGAAGTAAGACGTTTGCAAATCAACTATAAGACACTGGAGGAATTCCAGAAGTTTCGCGAATTTGGCCTGGAGGAGCTTTCTATGAAGGAAGACCTGGAGGCGAACATCGTGGAAAACGATTCGGAATCTCCATTTTACGGTATTTATGACAACGATCTTCTGGTAGCACGTATGAGCCTCTACAAAATTGACGGGAAATACGACCGTTACTTCCAACCTGCGCAAGACTATTACGAGCTGTGGAAGCTCGAGGTCCTGCCTGACTACCGCGGCAAAGATTACGGAACAGCTTTGGTTAACCACGCGAAGAGCTTTGGAGCTCCTATTAAAACCAACTCCCGCTGCCGCGCAGACGATTTTTGGTTGAAAATGGGCTTCACGCCTGTGAAGTACAACCTCATGCGTGATCGTGGTGAAAACCCGTACGTATGGTTGCCAGAGAGCGTAGAGCTGCAAGACTAGCTCCCTCTTTACTAACATGAATGACAGATGAATGCGCAAACAAAAAGAAGCGGATCAATCACCGCTTCTTTTTTCATACCTAGCGCTTATTTTTCCACGCGCTCTAAATTTCCGTTTTCATCCATTTTGAAGATCGCTTTGTTGGAATCTTCTTCCTGTAAAAAAGCAAGCTTGCGTGCACGTTCCATAATCTGTACCAACGCACGGTAATCATCATTGACACCCTGAACCTGATCCAGCTCTTTTCTAGCGCGTTCGTGGGCTTCTTTCAATTCTTTTAACTCCAACTCTTTTCCTTCCAACTCTTGTTCCAATTGTCGCAAGCGACGAGTCATTTCCTTTTGATTGACGAGCATGCGAATGACTGCTTCAATCTGCTGCTCCTCTACATCCGCGTACTTTTGCACCTCTGCTATTGGTGTCTCAGAACGTTTTGTATGCAACGTGACGACCTCGACCTCTGCCACCACAGGGGGCGGTGCTTGAATCCTCCCGAGCTTTTTCAATTGCTGCCTCTGGCTTTTCGCAATCGAAATGGCCGCATCGTACCGTTTACGTACGCAACTGTTCCAGCGGAAGCCGCACGCAGCTGCTGTCCTTCCCAACCTTTGACCCACTTCTTCAAATGCAGCAAGCTGTGTGCCGCCTTCGCGTATGTGGCGCAAGGTGACTTCCGCCAACACTAGATCGTCATCTTCGGTCCATGCGTCTTGTCTGGAAGCTACCATATGAGTCCCTCCCGTTACCTTTAAAAAGGATGATGTAATTCATCCTATGCTTTTCCCTACTCTTGTAGAATCGCTTTCTACTAGAAAAAGTATGTCCAAGCAAATAAATGTTTAAACGGAAAGGACTACATCGATCAGGACGTTGGGCGCTTTGTCAGGAAGCTTTCCACTACGGAGACGTGTTCAGGGCTACCCCATAGATGCGCACATTGACTCACTTCACGCCGGATTCGTTCTTCTTGCGGAATGCCCATACGCTTCCACCGCAGGATCTGCATGTACGCTTCAATGCCAGATAGTGGCTGGGCAGCGATTTTTCGAGCGAAACGATATGCTTCCTCCTGGAGCTTCTCTTCCGAGTATACCTCGTCAACAAAACCGTAGGACTTGGCTTCCTCTGCACGCAATCTGTCACCAGTCAACAGGAGAGCGAGTGCTTTTGACTCTGGCAGCAAGTCCAACAGCCGACTTCCTCCACCCCAACCTGTCGTAATATGCATACTGATTTGCACAAACCCGAACGTCGCCTGGTCACTGGCAAAACGAAAATGACACGCGCCCGCAAACTCACAGCCACCTCCGACCGCGGCACCGTTAATCATGGCAATCACCGGTTTGGAATACTGATCAATGGCCGACAAAAGCCCCGTCACTTTGCTGAGCAAAGGATGCGCCTGTTCAAAGCCACGAGCTGCAATAAACTGATTCAAATCGCCTCCGGAAACAAAGCTTCTGCCCGTCCCCGTCACAATCAGAACCTTCACCCGAGGATCGGCTTGGCAGTCTTGCAGGACCTGATGCAGTTCGTCAACCAGCTCCACGCTGATGGCATTATGTACATGCGGTCGATTTAATGTGATCGTGGCAATACCGTCCTGTTTTTGCAAAAGCAAGGTCTCCATAAGAACTCCCACCTCTTTATCAGCTTGTGGCTTTATTTTACCTTTCGATGGACAAACAAAAAAGAGGAGGTCTTTCCCCCCTCTTCATTAGGACAACAGATTTTTCATGGCGGAAGAATTGAATCCGACAATCAGGTTTTCACCGTCAGTCAGGATCGGACGCTTCAAAAGCTGAGGCTCTTCGCTAAGCATTTCGAGCAGTTCCTTCACTGACATATCATTGATATCGACATCCAGGTTTTTAAAACGCTGACTTCTCGTCGACAAGATTTCATCCAAGCCATTTGAAGTCATTTTGATAATATCCAGCAGTTCTTCTGCTGTCGGTGGATTTTTGAACAAGTGACGCTCTTCGTAATTTACTCCGTTTTCTGCCAGCCATGCCTTCGCTTTGCGACAGGATGTGCAGCTAGGATAAGTGAAAAACGTTAATTTTTGTGTTTGTGTACGTTCAGCAACGGCCATTGGTTACCCCTCCATCTCATCTATTACGCATGATTTCATCTATAAAAGTCTTACGATTTGCAGTTCTTGATGTTCGGTTCAGTCCCTTACAAAAAGTTAGCCAATAAAATTTCTTTCCTTACTTTGGATTTTAATGCTTCATTAACACTATGTCAATAGTAGTTAATTTAAAAACTAGATGAAAATTCGTGTGATATGCTGTTGTAGCACACTGCTACCTTAACAAGTAACACAAAATGGGATACACTTATGAAGATTGTTCAAAAAGTTGTCTTTTGATCACGAAGGAGTCCTGAAAGTTGGGTAACATCGAAAGAGGCGTTCACCTTCAAAGTCCGGTGCTCATGTAGGTCCCCTACACTCACCCCTTTCTCGGTGCTGAAAAGACGACTTTTAGAATTTGATCTTATGGAAATTGTTTTGAGAAAGGGGTATCGGCATGGACCACGATGCGCAAAAGTTAACCAGTGCTTTAGCTGACCCCACCCGTTTTTCCATTTACCAATTTGTCGCCTACAGTAAAGATCCCATCACGGTTCAGGATATAGCTGATCACTTCTCTATCCATCCAAATGTGGCACGCTTGCATTTGACCAAGCTGGAAGACGTGAATTTACTCACTGCTGTTACAGACAAAAGCGGTAAGGGAGGACGTCCCAGTCGGTTGTACTCACTTTCTGAACAGGTTGTGAGTCTGCAATTCCCACCTCGTGACTATCAGCTGTTGGCCGATATCGCGATTGAAAGCCTCCTATCGCTCGGCGAGGCTGGCGAAGCCGCTCTCATTAAAATGGGACATCGCATTGGAACAGAGATGGCAAAACGGGCGGTTGTCCAAAGCGGAATCAATTTAGAAACAGCCTCTATGGAAGAAAAATTGGACCTGGTCCATCGGATTGTCGTGGCTCAGGGATTGAAACCAGACATCGAAGCAATGGATGAAGGGAAGCTGCGTTTTCGCGTGAATAATTGCACCTTCTCTGACAGCGCAAAAAAATATCCGAATGCCGTATGCCAGATGCACAACGCTCTTTTGATGGGAATATTCGAAACGTACTTGGGGAACATTGAGTTACGTGAGGATGATTCCAAAATTCGCGGTTGCCAATCCTGCAACTATACGGTGATTCAATATTAGCACCGCAAGTCCAGTCTCTCCCCCTCGGGTGACAATAATCCGACATACCTTTATCGTTTACACGTGTTCACCTGTCCTATATAATGGGGGAGGAATCTTGTAAATCTTACCGTTCGAGGCAAAAAGGGGGGACAAAAATGGATCGTATGTATCGCGTTCTTGGTTTCTGGACCATTGTGATCGCGTTGATGGCGTTTTGGGGAGAATTGTACCCGATGGCGCTCATCTTCTTCAGTTTGACTGCTTTCTTCGTAGCATTGAGCTACATGAATCTGACTGAACGAGTATACTTAAACATTTTCTTCGGCTTCATGTTCCTGTCTTTTGTTGGATTCACGTATTACACGTTCTTCGTGATGCCTGTTGGCCCACAAGAGCACGCTTTGCTACAATTGATTATGTAAAAAAAGATGCTCGCCATGAGCATCTTTTTTTGTGTTCCCTTCTTCTTTTACTCCCGGACGCCTTTTCCTTGGACCATGACCCGAAAACGCCCACCCAAGCCGGCAGGATCGATCAACTGCTGAATAGCCCGATTCCGTTTCATCGCAACGCTCGTGAAAGGGTCTGTATCCATATGCGCGACCGCTTTATGAAGCAAGCCATTGCGCATTAAAAACCGATCCTGCCTCATATAGTCCATTTCCCGTAAACCAGCCTTTTCTCCATACGCTTGCCACGCAGAAAAATTCACATGTGTCGTCAAGTCTTGTTCGCCAATGTTGATATACGGATTCGTATGCGCCCGATGACGATGATAGCACATCAGTGTTCCGTTTTTTCTACTGGGATGGTAAAGCTCCTCTTGCAGATCACCATAATCAATCGTGATGACGAACCCTTTTTTCAAGAGGGAGGAAACTTCTTGTGCCGCTTGCTCCATCGCCAAATTTATCTCGATCCGCATGCCGATTGGCAGCTTCAAGTTCAGCCCTAGCACATATTCTCCTAGGGCTGGTGTCATCTCTCCCAGACACTCTTCCAACCCGTCCTCGGCAGCACGCACCCACACTTCCTGCCAGCCGGATTTGGTTTTTTCTACAATATGTACCGGAAATGCGTCCAGCCATTCATTCGAAAAAATAACCCCTTCTATTTTTTCATGCTTGGCAGCTTCCTTCACGGAAGAATACCAACGCTTCGGACCCTCGTGCCACTCGAGTGCCTCCTGCTGCATTTTCTGGTGATACGGACTCGCCTCTATCAAAATGACCGTCAACTCTTTGTATACCGCTGGCTTGCATTCGCGGATACGCTCCAGCATGTGACGGCAGACAGCCCCGGTTCCACCACCAATCTCCACGAGAACAGGCGAAGTAATATCCGCCTCCTCCCATAATGCCAAGACAGCATCCGCGATTGTTTCCGCAAAGACGGGATGCACCGATGCGCTCGTATAAAAATCTCCCGTTTTGCCTACTTTGGGTTGTTCAACCATATAATATCCATGAGTATCGTGGTATAGGGCCAACTCCATAAAGCGCGCGAACGTAATCGCTTTTCCTGGTTGGCTTTCTATTTCCTCGCGAATCAGTTCGATCATCGTCATAAGCTCTTCTCCTGCTATCCAAATTCAACTAGATAAGGCTATAATACGAAAAGAAGCATACAATATGGAAAGGCAAAAGCAAAAGGTGAAATCATGCGCAAATTTCTTCTCGTCTTGTTCCTGTTTGTATGTCCACTAACGGTATTCGCACAGGAAGAACCCGCTACCCCTTTGGAGCAGCTCATCCTGCAGCAGCATTTTACACAAAAAGAGCTGGAGCGAACCCTCACCTTACTAAAGGAAGAAGAGACGCGGACATACGGGGAAATCGCTCAAATGGATCTCGACTTGCAACGGCAAAAGCTAGTGATGGAAGCCACACAACGTCGTGCAGGCGAAGTAGCGCGTGCCTATTACATGGGCGAGCGTACTAATCTTCTGACGCTACTATTAAATGCGGAAAATTTCAATCAGTTCTTATTGATGTACGACTTCTACGAGATCTTGTACGAGCGTGACATGTCTCGACTAGAGTCCTATCATACTGAGCGCACCAAGCTTACCGCGATGCAAACCGACAAAAAGAATCGATTGGAACAACTTCAGACGCTACGAAAAAAATACGAGCTTCAATTGTCAGAGATGCTCGCCGTTGCCGCTGAAAAAGAAAAGAATGTACAAAAGCTGGATGACCCGACCGTTGTGGAATCCATGATGAATCACTTGATTTTAGACTGGGAAAAACGTGGTTTGCCCGCATTCCAGACCTTCTTCGGAATGCTCGCGCAGGTCATGGTTCAGGTCCCCGAGTTGGCGACGCCCGATCGAATTCAGTCGGAAGGTCTTCTTAAGCATACGCTAACCATTAACCAGACTGACTTCAACAATTTTTTGATAGAGAAAGATGCGTTGTTTAAACAATCGCATTTCTCCTTTGAGGATAACAAGCTGACCGTGGAAGGCACGTATGATCAGATGGAGCTCAAGCTCGTTGGTAACTATGAGCTCGTCTCTCCTACCCATCTCAAATTCCACATTACTGAGCTGTACTTTGACGGCTTTGCCTTGCCTCAATCGACCGTAGAGGAAATGGAGGAAGCGTACGATCTAGGATTTTATCCGGAGCTGATCTCCCCCAATATCCAAGTGCAGGGCATCACGCTGATGGACGAAGAATTAAAACTCCAGCTACAATTCAATCTTCCCTTTGGATTCGGAAAGAAGTAAAGCCAGCTATTCATTAGCTGGCTTTTTTCTTGGAAACAACCTTATTGACATGAGCCGGCATTTCCTTCTGCAATTGTGTCATGTACTGGATCGCTTCTTTCGTCAGCGTAGGGTATTTCTGCCCCTGCTTTAGCTTTTCCAAGGTTTCTGACACCGGGTAAATGACGTAGTTGCGCTTGTTATTTTTCCGATAAAAATGAACGTAGGTCGGAATCATTTCAGCACTTTCGATGCTTGCCTCTCCTGACTCATTCTTGTACAGCACAAGCTTCAGAATTGCCCCAACATCCTTGTAATCCCATCGCTGCGCAGAGATGAAATTGCCTAAAGAATAGGTGATCAGTCCTTTGTGTTGACGTCCATCTTCGAGGGTAACCGTCTTCCATTCGTAAGGTTGTACCACATGTGGATGCGCGCCCAGTATGATATCCGCTCCAAATGTCAGAGCTTGCTCGGCGGTCTTGATTTGTTCAGGACTGGGCATTCGCTGATACTCATTTCCGAAATGAAGCGCCACTGCAACCAGATCGGCTCCTTTTTCTCTTGCCCGTGCGATATCTTTCTTCATCAGCCCAGGCGAAATGAGATTGATCAGATACGGCTTGCCCTCTGGAATCGCGATTCCATTCGTTCCGTACGTATACGATAGCAAGGCTAGCGTGAATCCGTCCTTGGTCAACAGCAAGGGCTCATCTCGATCCTCAGGATTTGCAAACGTTCCCGTGTGCGGTAGACCGGCTTCATCGAGATATTTGATGGTTTGCAGAACCCCTTGTTCTTTGCGGTCCATCGAATGGTTATTCGCTGTTGTTACCGCAGTAAATCCAATTTCCTTCAACGTATGTGCAAGGGACTCAGGAGAATTAAACATCGGATACCCTGAGTATTTGGCCTCGCTACCGCTCATCGTTGTCTCAAGATTGCCGATGACCCAGTCTGCCTCGCGGAACATCGGAATGACGTTCGGGAAAAAACGTTTAAAATCATAGCTTTTCGTCGCTGGGTCCCAAACGGCATCCAACTGCTCCTGATGCATCATGATATCCCCAACGGCGAGAAGGGAGATACGCTGTTCCGGAAATCTTGACGGCAAAGTCGGAGGTTGTGTCTCCTGATGATTGGGCGCTGTCTGCGGTGATGTTTCGGGATCGGGCACTTTCACGTCGGGAGCTTGGTTTGTCTTATCTGCTTGGGCGATGGGTGCCGCACACCCAACCAGACTCGTGCAGGCAATAACGAGAAGGAGTGCCCATTTCCATGTTCGCTTCATAATAAATAGCTCCTTTGGTAAATGGTGACCCCTTCCTTTTCTCCACCACCTGACAAAATCCTCTCCCAACCTTTATAAAGAATGATGAAATGACTAACGCAGCATGCCTGTGACAAACGGATTGTACGTTTTCTCGTAGTCGATCGTCGTCTTCGGTCCATGTCCAGGATATACAATTGTTTCATCCTCGAGCTCAAACAGTTTGTCCTGGATGCTGATCATCAGTGTCTCATAATCTCCTCCGAACAGATCCGTACGCCCGATGCTCTGGTTAAACAGAACGTCGCCACCGAAGCAGTGCTGGCCAATTACGAATGAACAACTGCCTGGTGAATGCCCTGGCGTATGCAACACCTGAATATGAAAACCTGCCAGTTCCAGAGTTTGACCATCTGCCAATTCGTGCTCAGCCCGCTCACAAACGATGAGTTCGGGCAGATTCCAGCGTCGAGATCCGTTGAGATCAGGATTGGTGAGCCATTCCTGCTCCAATGGATGAATGTAAACCGGTGCTTTTGTCAATTCTCTTACTTGGTTGAGACCACCAATATGATCCAAATGGGCATGCGTCAAAAGAATAGCAACGACGTTTTTATTAGCAAGAGCGCGGAGCAACTGATCTGGCTCCATGCCCGGGTCAATCACAATGGTCTGGTTGGTAACGGTGTTTGTCACCACATAGGCATTGGTTTGAAATGCTCCCAACGCATAAGACTCAATGGCAAGATTTTGATTTGTCATAGGAAACCTCCTTGATTTTTTGATACGATAGAAAAAACACGATTGCAAACATGGGGGTATGACATGCGCCATATGTACGGAATTGAACTGAATGTACCAGCCGGGAAGCTCCCTGGCTTCTATGCTCAAGTCATACATAAAATCGGAGATCATGTCAATGTCTTTGATCGGGACAAACTGCTTTTTATTGTAGAGAACCAAGCCGAACAGGAGAAGCTAGAGACCATTTTGGAGAAATCCAACATGTTAGGCGATGCCTTTTCTCTATTGCTACTCCCGTCAACAACCACCATCGATCAACTCGATGATATCGGTTTTGTCTCCCAAAATGAACATTTGTATGTATATGCAGATCAAGTTGCCATCGTAACGCCCGAGGCCCCATCCCAAACTGAAGATCAGTGGGCTGCCATGGAGCAACTCCGTGAGCATGTTCTAGGCGTGATACCTGAAAGTACACAACAACCCGAAGCCTACCTGATTGATCAAAGCTTGATTCCACTGGCAGAGGGAATCGCAAAGGCTTATCAAGTGAAGCTCGTTTGGCTCCATCCGACCAAATGAATCCTTTCCATGAAAAAAGGGAGTCCCTGATAGCGAACTCCCTTCTCCTTATTACGATGATTTACGATCAAATCGGAACCACGCCACCTGATTGTCCACAAGACCAAAATTGGCGGTGTATTTGCTGCCTTCATACACCACTTCTTGTTCGCCTTTTCCTTTGCCGTACAGCTTCTCTAGCTGCCCAGCACTGTCAAACATCGTGAGTCCTCGATATGTTTTGAATTTTTGCGCGTCCTCACGGGGAACTCCACCCAGCATAATCGATGTCAATTCACCTTTGTGGACTTTGATCATCATCTGGCTTTGATCAACCAGCAGCATTCCCATTACTGCATCTCCCGCACCCTGCGCCATTTGCTCTACCGTATAGCTTTGTCTTGTCACCATATCCATAAAATCAGCTTTTGTTGGCTTCAACATATCCATTGCTTCTTTTATGTTCTGCCCGATAAAAATGCCGTTTACTCCGTATTCCTTTGGATTTTCGGGGTCAAATGTAGCAGTTGGTTCCGACTGGGCCGAACATGCCACCAAGACAACTACTGTCAACACCCAAAACGCAGTCATTCGCAAGCATTTCCACATCATTCACTTGTGCCCACCTTTGCTACCGCTCTTTTGGTTATCTTAGCGTATCCGGCAAGCATCGGGCAACTATAGGAAGACGAGCTTTATTCTCGTGTTCCGCTGACTTTGCGGCGCGGTCGATTAGGAGGCAAATTGCTGTCCACTGATTGTTTGAAGCTCTCTAATATTTTGAGGAGTGATGCGAAAAAAGGCGAGCCAAACACCGCAACAATCCCCCACATCCATGTTCCTAACTGCCACGAATCTTTTACATAAGCGGATTCAGCACCCGTTAAAATAAGTGCCGGGTCCAGACCAAGCATGCCAAAAATGACACCAGCAGCCAATACGGAAATAAGCAGATTGAAAAAGCGCTTGTAGTGCATCAATCGAGCAGCATGATACTGATCCTCCCAGCAATTTTCTTTCGCCTCATAGTCCGTCGCCAAAAAGGGAATGACTGATTTAAAAGCTTCCGTAACTCCTGCTGCCGCGCTGGATACCGCTGTGATATAAATCAAAAAAGAAATAGATGAATCCAACGTAACCATCATGCTTCCCTCCTTTGTACATATGTATGGAATTGGAGGGACAACTTGCAAATTTTTTTGCAGTTTGTATATTTCCCCTTTGTTGTTTATGCGGTAAGATGTGAAGTGCATGTAAATATGAGGAAGGGCAGGGATTGCTATGCAGGACTTTTCTTTTGTATGGAATCAGTACGACTTGATTCGCGGAATGTTTTTGGCGAGATTGACGGAAATAACCGAGGAAGAAGCAGATGTGGTTCCAGTTGGCTTTAAAAACAACATTCGCTGGAATATTGGCCATATTCTTCTGACACAAGATTACTTGCTCTTCGGACCAGAAGGAATGAAATGTCCTCCGCATTACGCAGCCATGTTCGCTCCAGGAACCAAACCTGCTGATTGGCAAAAAGAAGCACCTTCCCTCGAAACCTTAGCTGTTGAGCTAAAAGAACAGCATGTGCGTATCAAAGAAGAATTTCACTCCCGCTTGAATGATCCATTGCCAAAACCGTTTGAGCTAGGAGACAAAGGCACTATGCATACTTACGGGGAAATGATGGTCTTCACTCTTTTCCATGAAGGAATGCACATCGGATGTATTTCGTCATTGCGAAAAGCTATCGCGGCTGCTAAATAAGGAAAATCAGACAAAAACGCGGGATCGTTTATCCGCGTTTTTCTTTTGCCTGCCAAATCCTCAAAAATGAAAACCGCTCCAATGAGGAGCGGTCCTTGTCGAGCCCGAATTGCTTATGGGGTTCTACCGGTTATTCTCTTTGGCTCTTCAACCTCCGTCGTAGAGAAAAGTAGCTAAAGGAATCGGTGTATCTCCATACGACTTTCGTCGATTGCTTGATCATGATTATCCACGGATCTTCGCCTCCTGCAAGGCATTTCGCCGTTTACTCACATGAATCAACGGGCTCGACAAAAATAGTATGACCTCTTCGTAGTTTTTCATACATCGTCTTTACAATAAATCTGCGGCCAGCTGTGCGAGCACACTCCGTTCGCCTTTTTCCAACTGAATATGTCCAGCCAGCTTTTGGTCTTTAAATACTTCGACCACGTAGGTTAAACCGTTGTTGCTCTCATCCAGATACGGATGATCAATCTGCTCAGGATCACCCATTAACACAATTTTCGAGCCGTCCCCCACCCTCGTCAGGATCGTCTTCACTTCATGCTTTGTCAAGTTCTGGGCTTCGTCAATGATAATAAATTGTTCAGGGATGGAGCGCCCGCGAATATACGTCAAAGCTTCCACCTGCAAACTTCCCATGCCTGCCAAAATTTTATCCAAATCACCTGGGCGTTTTGTGTTGAATAAATATTCCAAATTATCATAAATCGGTTGCATCCACGGCCGAAGCTTTTCTTCTTTTTCGCCGGGCAAATAACCGATGTCTTTTCCAAGCGGAACGATAGGTCTTGCTACTAACAGTTTTTTGTATTTTTGCTGGTCCTCAATTTGCAGCAGGCCCGCTGCTAATGCCAGCAAGGTTTTTCCTGTACCGGCCTTACCGGTCATGGTTACTAAAGGGATATCATCTCGTAGCAGCAATTCGGTTGCCATCCGTTGCTGCACGTTGCGGGCTCGGATGCCCCAAATCGGATCATCATCTGAGATTAACATTTCTAACATTTTTCCGTCCGGGTCGACTTTTCCAATCGCTGAAATAGATGGGTTACATTCGTCCTTCAGCACTAAAAATTGATGAGGATAAAAGCGATAGCGCGGAAAACAGGAGGCCAGCTGCAGTTTTCTTGTCGCATAGTAAGTCTTGATGATGTCGGATGCTACCATCATCTTCTGATACCCCGGGTAAATACTGGAGAACTCTCCCACAACTCGATCCGAAAGAAAATCTTCTGCGGAAATATTCAATGCATCAGCCTTGACTCTCATGAGAGCATCCTTACTTACCAAAATGACTGGTCTTGGCTGTGGTTTTCCATTTTCCTCCTCTTGTAAGTTTAGTGCAACCGCCAAAATGCGGTTGTCATTACTCATTTCCGTGAATTGTTTTTGAAGGCGGTGGAAAGAGGAATGATTCAGTTCCACCCGAAACAACCCACCCGTTTCAAGGGTAATGCCAGTGTGCAATTGCCCCAGCTCACGAAAACTGTCAAAGAGCCGAGATACGTACCGAGCATTGCGGCCAATTTCATCCATGTACCGCTTTTTGGAATCGATTTCTTCCAATACAACAGCTGGTATGACGATTTCGTTGTCAGCGAAGGAAAACATCGCCCTTGGATCTTGCAGGAGTACGTTGGTGTCCAGTACGTAGATTTTCTTCAAAATCTCGCCTCCTATTACCCTTCTTATATACCCTATGCAATTTTTGGAGGGATGCTCAAGTGCGGCGACGTGATGTACTACAGTCTATGTTCAGGTAGACAGAGATAGACGACCCAGTGGCAGAATGAAAATGGGCAGCCCAGAACAAAATACTTGTAACCCTGCCCTCCTCATGAAAGGAAGGCAATACTGGGAAAGGGAGAATGCCTGTGAAACGGATCATGATCTACTGCCTCGGTTTTAGCTTGTTGCTTACAGCATGTATGTCAGGCAATAAACCCCCGGCGAATCAGGCTGCACAACAGCCGAAGCATGCCAATCATACTCAGCGCGTTCAGCAAACAGCTCCTGAGCCTGCTTATAATCAATCTTCCCAAGCCACCGCTGATCGCCTCGCCCAACTGGCAACACGTGTGAAAAGGGTTCACAGTGCCACTGCTGTGGTATTGGGCAAATATGCGGTAGTTGGTATTACAGTGGACCCGAATCTTGATCGCCCAGAAGTTGGCGTCATAAAGTATACGGTTGCGGAAGCTCTGAAAGAAGACCCCCAAGGAGCGAATGCTGTCGTAACTGCAGACCCTGCTATCGTACAGCGGTTACGGGAAATGAGAGATGATATTCGTCGCGGCCATCCTGTTGCCGGAATTACGGAAGAGTTGGCGGACATCGTAGGTCGGATCATTCCCCAGTTGCCGCGCAGTGTGCAGCCTCGCGAAGAAACCCCTTCTCAAGTAAAAGAAAAACGCATGCACAAAGAACCGCAGGGACAAAACAAAATCAACGCAAATCGTACAGGAACACCATAAAAGAAAAGAGGTATCCCCGGATTTAAGCCCGGGAGAATACCTCTTTTTCTTTATGGACTAGTGCTTCAGATGGCAAATGATCCAGTGCTTGCTTCAAATCTGCCACCAAGTCATCGAAATCCTCTAAACCAGCTGACAATCTGATCAAACCATCTGTGATTCCCCTTGCAGCTCTTTCTTCAGCAGGCATCGCTGCATGTGACATCGTAGCTGGATAGGACAGAATTGTTTCCACTGCCCCGAGACTGACAGCCACAATCGGCAATTTTACGCGATCAAACAACGCTTTTGCTCTCTCGCGGCTCCCTACATCAAAGGAAAGAACAGCTCCATGCCCAGTCGCTTGTTGTGTTTGAATCAGGTGCCCGGGGTGATCCGTCAGTCCCGTATAGTAGACTCGGCTTACTTGTGGATGCGTAGACAACCAGTCAGCCAAGCTCGCGGCTGTCTTCGTGCTCACATCCAGTCGGGCTTTCAATGTTTTCAGCCCACGCATCACGAGCCAGCAGTCCTGCACACCCAAAATCGCTCCCATGCCATTCTGGATAAAGTAGAGCTGTTCCCCTAACGAAGCGTCTCTGGTCACGGCCAGACCTGCCACCACATCGCTATGCCCACCGATAAACTTCGTTGCACTATGAATGACCACATCTGCGCCAAGTTCCAATGGGCGCTGGTAATACGGGGTAAGGAACGTATTATCAACAATGACGAGCACGCCGTGCTCCTTCGCGATTCGAGAAACCGCTGCAATATCTGTCACCTTTAAGGTAGGATTGGAGGGAGTCTCCAGGTAAACCCCTTTTGTTATCGGTGTAATGGCTGCGCCAACGGCTTCAGTATCTGTTGCATCCACGAATGTAACGGAGATGCCCATTCTCGACAAAACTTTGGTCAAAAACCGAAACGTGCCACCGTATACATCCTCCGCCACTACAACATGGTCTCCGGCTGAAAACAGCATGAAAACGCTGGAAATGGCAGCCATGCCAGATGAGAACGCGAAACCTCGTGCGCCTCCCTCCAGAGACGCAATGGCTTCCTCCAAAGCCTGCCTGGTCGGATTGCCAGATCTGGCGTAATCAAAAGTACCTGGCTGATCGATATCAGTCTGATGAAATGTGGAAGCTTGATAAATCGGAACCGACGACGCACCTGTGAACGGGTCAATGCAAGTGGAACCGTGGAGGATCTTGGTTGCAAAATTCATCGTACACTCCCCCCTACGACCAAACTAGCATTCAAGGCCTGAAACAAATCGGCTATGACATCATCTGGATGCTCGATGCCAACCGACAGTCGCAATAATCGATCACAAACCCCGACATGCTCTCTGACTTCTTGCGGGATATCCGCGTGAGTTTGCGTCGCCGGATACGTACACAATGACTCGACACCACCCAGGCTTTCGGCAAAGGCCACGATTTGCAGATTTTGCAGGAACAATCCCACCTGCTCTGCATCGCGTACGCGGAACGATACCATCCCACTATGCCCGGTCGCTTGATTCACCTGGATCTCATGCCCGGGATGCTCTTGTAGACCTGGATAAAATACCTCCGCTACTGCCGGATGCTCACGCAGTTTTTCCGCTACGATCAGCGCGTTGGATTGATGACGCTCCATCCGCAATGCCAATGTCTTCATCCCGCGAATGAGTAGCCAGCAATCCTGCGGTCCAAGTACAGCACCGATTGAATTGTGCAAAAACCGGATTTTTTCCGACAACTCTTCTCCTTTTGTTACGATGAGTCCAGCCAGTACATCGTTATGTCCTGCCAAATACTTGGTTGCACTATGTAAAACGATATCTGCACCAAGCTCTAGTGGGCGTTGACAATAGGGGGTTAAGAATGTGTTGTCTACAATCGTCAGGAGCCCGTGCTGTTTCGCCAATTGCGTTACAGCTCGAATGTCGGTAATCTGCATGAGCGGATTGGTTGGTGTCTCGACGAAGATGGCCTTTGTCTCTGGGCGAATCGCATTTTTGAGTGCATCAATGTCACGCAAATCCACGTACGAAAATGTCAGACCGTAACGAGAGAGCACTTGCTCGAACAATCGATAGGTTCCCCCGTAAAGATCGAGTGAAACGATCAGATGATCCCCCTGGGAAAACAGGCCCATGACGGTGTGAACAGCAGCCATTCCAGAGGCGCAAGCGAATCCTGCATCTCCTGATTCCGCTTCAGCGATGGTTTCCTCCAAAATAGTGCGAGTAGGATTAGCTGTGCGCGTATAATCATATCCAGTGCTCTGGCCCAAGGCAGGATGACGATAAGCTGTTGCATAGTAAACAGGAAAACTCACCGCCCCTGTTTTTTCGTCTCTGCCTACTCCCGCCTGAATCAACTTTGTTTCCAATTTCATGTCTGTTTCTCTCCCTCCAATAGTGTACGAGGGCATCAAAAAAGCCCCCTTTCCTCTGAAAGAAGGCTTTGTTTACGTCACCGTAAGCAAATCCTTCTCATCTTTCAGAGTTTGATAACTCTGCAGGAATTAGCACCATTATCTCCCTGTTAAAATACAGGTGATTGGTTGCCGGGCATCATCGGGCCAGTCCCTCCGCCGCTCTGGATAAGAAGATTGCTATTCAATTCGATTGACCCTAATAGTAAAGGATCGGCAGGATTCTTGTCAACAATTTATTTCCACCCGTTAATTTGCATCTTTCAAGGCGGTCATAACTTGATTGTCCAGCTTCGCTGCTGCGTTTTTGTCATACGTTTTTTCATATTGTGGTTCTACGGAAATACGGGAACCGTAAAACATAATATCACGAACAGCCTCAATTTTGATCTCTGCCATGGCCAGCTTGAGCGGAACTCCTTCCAAGCGGTCTGTTTTAACGACAGCACGACCATTAATGGCAAAAGACGAGCCGGCACCGATCAAATGCAGGACAACCTGCGGTTCCTTCGCAATATTAGCCAAAATACGGGAGCGATTATCCATGGCAAAACGAATCGTATCGGCGCTGACAGCATACGTCCAGGACAAGGAGCTGAGCGATGGTGCCCCTGACTCATGGTCTACTGTGCCCAAAGTAACAAAACGCTCCTTTTGCAAGAGCTTGAATAAATCTTCGGAAAGAGATTGGGAAACAGTTTCAGCCATTTCAAAGCCTCCTAACAAACGTTTTGTACGTTCATTTTACCCTTCGCGCAGCTGATAGGCAAACGTTTCCTCTCCACCTTGATTCTGGTTGTCTTTTTCCCTAGACTGGTAGGTAACGATACCGAATAGTGAAAGGGGATGGACAGCTTGTCGCCTACAGACCGCCTCATGCAGCAAATTGATCAAGTTCTTGAAGAGCTTCAGGAAGTTCGGAAGGTAAATGAGCGGATGCACAAAATTGCGATGTTCCTGGAAGATATCCGACTAGCAGATGTAATCCAAAATTACACAGCCCCGCGCAAGCTGCTCTGGATCAATTTCCTCGCAGGTCTTGCCCGGGGTCTGGGATTGACGATTGGTACTGCTATCGTTTTGGCTTTCCTCGGCTCCCTCTTGACGCAATTTCTTTCGATCCCCATTCTGGGTGATTACATCAGACAATTGGTGGAGTACGTCGAGACTTACAAGCAGCGGCCTTAATGATAGAGACTAGTCTCTGTCCTCGTCATGATCGTCATCGTCATCATCGTGATCGTCATTCCATTCCTTACCGTGCTTTTTCCAATAACCATACGCGTTGCCGTTGGGATGCTTATCTTTCTGCTTCCCTTTTTCTTTTTTCTTTTTGTCATCATCATCATTTTCATCGTCGTCTGTTGGCTTCACAGGCTCGACAATGACTTTTGTGCTTAATGCAACGTCAGCTTTCTTAACCAGCTTATCGTCTTCATACAGTGCGAATTGAATGGATTTGGCGCTAAAGGAACGATTCTTGTAAGACAAGGTCAAAGAAAACTCACCTTTGTCATTCGGTTCAATCTCTTTTTTCTGACCGTCTGGAGCGATCACAAACAGCTCAGTATCGTCCTTTTTGTTCCAGCCGCTTACTGTCCCTTTCACCTGAATGGACTTGGCGGCAGGATTGTTTACAGCAGTCGCCTTGATGGCATATTCGGTCGCTTGATCCTTATCAGGGGCGTTAACAATTTCTACCTGAACGGATTCGGAATCAACCTTCTTGCCATCCTCATAAACCTCGATCAAAGCTTTTTGATCTTTTGCTGCTTGTACATCCTTTACTGAAACCGTAAAGCTGCTTACGCCATCCCACAGCTTCTTCACGTTTGCGTCTTTTTTCACGCCATTATAGGTGACAGTTACTTTGTCTGCCCCCTGCTTGACAATTCCTTTTACTTTTAGTTCTTTTTTCTTCGCATCCAATACAGTCATGGTATGGATGATCATTTCCTTATCTTCTTCTGCTTTTGGAACGATCTTTACCTTTTCGCTATCGACCAGCTTGCTGCCTGCGTAGGCACTCACGGTTACATACGGTTCATAGGATGCATCCGGAGCTTCAAAGCTGACTGTAAAAGAGTGATCGTTGGTCGGAACGACTTCAATGATGTCGGAATTCGGCTTTTTCACAACAACCTTGGTGACATCCGAAGTCACAATCCCCTTTATGTATACCTTGTTATTTTCAGTCTTGGCATTTACGCTCACGATTTCTTCAGCATTCTCTGTCAGGCGCACTTCCAGCCAGATATCGCTGTAGTACTCGTTGTAGATACGCTCCCACTCTGCTTTGTTTTCTTCCATATACGTTTGGAGCTTCGTATTCAAGTTAATCTCATCTACAATAATGTACAAGTGATCTGCCTGATTCTTCAAGAGCATGTTCAGTGTCGTTGGATCATTTTGGGCAAGTTCCTTAAGATTGTAGCGCGTGACTTGCTTCCCCTCGTCATTCATGACTACCTTTGTGGCACTTGGACTAGCAATCGAGCTTGCATTGGCAAAAATTGGCGTCAAACAGCCAAGAATACCTGCCGCTGTCACCACTGCTAATACGGGCTTGGTCATGTACTTTTTCAATGGTAGTTCCCCCTTCTCGTCTGTCAAAATCCCCCTGTATGCTTGGGGCATGAATATTGACGGGAAATCATTTTCAAAAGTTGCATGATCCAAGAAACCGCATCTTATTACCTATGAAATGAGCATGATACAAAAAAACTCCACCCAACTTCCGAATCATTTCGGCAAGTGGAGGGGAGTCTTTGTCCCGTTAGTTGCAGTTGTACTTGGGTTCGCTTTCAATCGCGACCAATAAAGCTTCGACTGATTCAGCAGGGTATCGCGCTTCCACAGACTGTGAATCAGCGTTCCCAAATAGCACGTACCAGCTACCTTCCAGACGATAACCGATATCGCTCATTTGATGATCCTCTCGCAGCAATTGCAAGAAAAAAGCAGCGGTATCCAAAGCAGAGCGGTCTTCTGGTCGCGCATCGGCAACCACTTGAATTTGGAGCCAATTAAAAAGTGCATCTTCACGCTTCACGTGGTTCTCCTCACTTTCGCCCAGTTTGCTCCGGTTTGATCCGTACCTTTACAATCACGAGTATCGCGATCGCCACCAGCATTGCACTTTTCACAGGAAGCTGCACATCCAAAATAGCGAAAATGAGAGCTCCAACAAACAAAAGGATGTACAAGAGCACGTTTTTCAAAATAGGCATACGGATACGGGTAGCAAAGCCAAGATAATAGACAATAATTAATTCCACAAACAAAATCCAGGCCCGATATTTATCAGCCCATATGCGAAAGCTGTCATATGGTGTGAGCTGATCTGGATTCGTTGGCACATAGGTTGATGCGATTTGTATCCAGTCCATCACTTATCTCTCCTGTCTTCAAGCGGTGAAACTCCTACCGCTTCACATGCCACCTCATAGGCGGAATGAAACGAATAGTCACTCCTTTTTTCTTAGGAAAACGCTATCTTTCTTACTTTATCAGGTGGTGCATTCTGTGTCAAAAAACGGTAGGCCCTTCCATTTGGCTAGCAAGATTTTCGCCGTACATGCTATGATGAGGGTATGTCAGTTGAAAAAGGTGGGAATAAGATGAGCTTGTATGATATTGCCGTCAAAACGATTTCCGGTGAAGAGAAGACATTGGACGCCTTCAAAGGCCATGTCCTGCTAATCGTGAACGTCGCCAGCCAATGCGGCCTTACCCCTCAATACAAAGGGCTCCAGGGGCTATATAAGCGTTATCAAGATAAGGGGCTGGTCGTTCTTGGCTTCCCTTGCAACCAATTCGCTGGGCAAGAGCCAGGAACAGAAGAGGAAATTGCAACGTTCTGCGATCGCAATTACGGCGTGACGTTCCCGCTATTTGCGAAGATCGATGTCAATGGTCCTGGTACCCACCCGTTGTATCAGTACTTAAAGGAACATGCTCCTAGCGAAGAAAATCCAGATATCGAATGGAACTTCGCCAAATTCCTCGTGGATAAAGACGGTCGTGTCGTGAAACGCATCAGTGCTCGTACTCAACCCGAAGAACTCAGCTCAGATATTGAGAGTCTGTTGTAAGGACAAGCCCAAATAAAAACGCCACTTCATCCCCAAACAGGATCAAGTGGCGTTCTTTTCATTTCAATCTTACGCTTGCGGTTGTGCTTCATAGCGTCTTTGCTTCTCATAGCGCTCACGATCTGATTTGTTCAGATATTTTTTGCGCAGACGAACGGATTGAGGTGTTACTTCGCACAGCTCATCGTCGTTCAGATATTCCAGTGCCTCTTCCAAGGACAACATGCGAGGAGCCTTCATTTTGACAGTCTCATCCTTGGTCGCAGAACGTACGTTGGTCGCATGCTTTTCTTTACATACGTTAACAACAAGATCGTTGTCACGGTTGTGCTCGCCCACGATCATGCCTTCGTATACTTCTGTACCTGGGTGAATGAACATGGTTCCGCGATCTTCTACGGACATCAAGCCATACGTGGTAGCTGTTCCTGTCTCATGGGAAATAAGTACCCCTGCGTGACGTCCTCCTACCGCTCCTGGTACAAGTGGACGATAGCTGTCGAAGGAGTGGTTGAGAATACCGTAACCGCGTGTAATCGTCAAGAACTCTGTACGATATCCGATCAAACCGCGGGATGGAATAATGAATTCCAGGCGAACTTGTCCGAAGCCGTTGTTGATCATGTTAACCATCTCGGCTTTACGTTGACCCAATGTCTCCATAACCGCCCCTGTGTACTCTTCAGGCACATCAATGATCAACAGCTCAGCCGGTTCCATTTTTTGGCCATCGATCATACGAATGATAACCTCAGGCTTGGACACGCCCAGCTCAAAGCCTTCACGACGCATGTTCTCAACCAAGATGGACAAGTGCAATTCACCGCGTCCGGAAACCACATACGCATCTGGCGAATCTGTTTCATCTACACGCAGAGATACATCTGTCTCCAGCTCAGCCATCAGACGATCACGCAGTTTGCGGGAAGTCACGTGCTTACCTTCGCGACCAGCAAACGGGCTGTTATTCACAAGGAACGTCATTTGCAGGGTAGGCTCGTCAATTTTCAGGAGTGGCAATGCCTCTGGATGATCAACGTGGCAAACGGTTTCCCCAACGTTGATATCGTCAATACCAGAAATCGCTACGATATCCCCTGCTCTTGCTGTTTTTTGCTCAACACGCTGCAAACCGGAGAATCCGAACAGCTTTTGAATCCGTGCCTTTTTCACTTCGCCTTCGCGTGTAGTGACAGATACCATTTCATTCAGGTTCATGGTTCCGCGATAGATGCGGCCAATCCCGATACGACCCAAAAAGTCGTTGTAATCCAGCATGGTTACTTGCATTTGGAGCGGAGCAGATTCGTCTGCGTCAGGAGCAGGCATATGCTCTACGATGGTGTCAAACAGTGGGCGAAGGTCGCCTTCCAGTTTATCTGGCTCAAGTCCTGCAATCCCTTGCAGACCAGAAGCATATACGATCGGGAATTCCAGTTGGTCTTCCGTCGCATCCAGATCAATGAACAGGTCGTACACTTCGTTGATAACTTCTTGAGGACGTGCATTGTCGCGGTCTACTTTGTTCACGACAACGATAGGGGTAACTTTTGCTTCCAGCGCTTTTTTCAATACAAAGCGCGTTTGTGGCATACAGCCTTCGAAGGCGTCGACGATCAACAGAACGCCATCCACCATGCTCATGATACGCTCAACCTCGCCACCGAAGTCAGCATGGCCTGGTGTATCCAAGATGTTAATCGTGAAATCTTTGTATTTGACAGAAGTGGTTTTCGCCAGGATCGTAATTCCACGCTCGCGCTCCAGGTCGTTGGAGTCCATCATTCTCTCTTCTACCTGTTGGTTCGAGCGGAATGTGCCCGATTGGATCAAAAGTTTGTCAACCAGTGTGGTTTTTCCGTGGTCAACGTGGGCAATAATTGCAATGTTGCGTATGTCAAGACGCTTCATGTGAACCTCCTCTATTATGCATACCTTCCATATTAACAGGTAGTGAAACGCGGCACAATGGGCAGTTTTTTACGGGAGCCACTTCCAGAGTAAGAGACTTCGTTTTCGTCATACTAAGGAAAATGGAGGTGGCATACGTATGAAACGGAGTGGCCCGAAATGTTTGGTTGGCTTGCTTATGATTGCAATCATGATGACCGGATGCGCAAGCTCGAACAGCCATCCAAAAAATCAAGCGCACACACAAAGTACCACCAATCAGCAGGCCCCGGGTGCCAGGACTAGCCTCGCTCATGATTATCATGCCTACACTGGCGGAATCAATGCCCGCAATTATCACAAAGGCTATACGGTCAATGGTTTCAATCAGGATTTGGCTGAACAGCTCACCTTGGTCGCAGATGAAGTGCCTGGTGTGGAACGTGCTACTGTTCTCGTGAGCGGCACAGATGCAGTCGTCGGAATTCGTGTTCGGAAAAACTTTGGCCCTGAGCAAACGCGCATAATCGAACAGCAAGTCCACTCAGCCGTTCGTTCACGTGTTCCCAACTTCTCGATCCAAGTAGCCTCCGACGCAGCCACATTTGATCGGATTCGTGCCATCCATGCAGATATTTATGAAGAAGCTACGCATCGGACCAATCAAGTTGATGTGAGACCCAACATGAATAGTCAGATCACCAATACATCCACGGAATTTCGTTCTCTGCTCCATGATATTGGCGGCAGAATTCCTACTGTCACTCCATGATGACGAATAGGAATCGAAGCTCCATATAAAAGAGGTGCGGAATCAGCCCGCACCTCTTGAAAACTTTTCCATTTGTTCCTTACTTTGCCGCTTCAACCAGTTTCATTTCTGGCTCAACAACTTGCAGTTCACCCAAACCACGAACTAATTTCTTCGCGTAAGTTTTTTCCGGCTTCAGCACGGATACCAAGTAGTCGATAGCGATTTGCGGATCAACGGTTTCCCCACACGTGTAGCAATCCAGGGCAGCAAAGCCGCGCTCAGGATACGTATGAATGGACAGGTGGCTTTCCGAGAGAAGAACCAGTACGGTAGCACCCTGAGGAGAAAACTGCTTCGCTTGCACACTCAGTACCGTAGCACCGCATGCCTCAGCAGCCTCAATCATTTCCTTTTTCAAAAATTCTGCGTCGTTCAACAAATCAAACTGAACTCCCCATGTGTCAACAGCAACGTGTCTTCCGAAAGTCGAATATTCCATCTTTCGGTTCCCCCTTCCTAACGAGTGTAATGTTAAACATCGCTAGGACCTGCGTCATTCACTAACGGGGGCGGTTTCCGTTGTTATCCACCCTTTAAAGTGAATCCTGGTTCCTAATCCTGTTTCCAACGAAAACAACAATACCATGCATCGGCCTAGTTTGACAATACCCTTTTTCAATAATCTATAAGAACAATACAAATAGGCTGACGGCTGTCTCGACAGAATGCGGAGCCGACGCCTGCTACAAGTGGCCCTCACCTATTATGAAATATGCTAAACTTTTAGAAATGAACCAGAATGGAGAGGATCACAACACATGATTACTATCCGTAATGCCAAAGCAGAAGATTTGCCAACATTAATCGCCATCGAGCACCTTTGCTTCTCACCAGATGAGGCTGCAACACAGGAAGCATTTGAGAAGCGTATTCGATTGATTCCTGACAGTTTTTTTGTAGCGGAAGCGGATGGGATCATTGCGGGTTTGGTCAATGGACCCGTCATCGAATCCACCTTCATTACCGATGATCTGTTTCAAACGATTAAAGAAAATCCGGCAACTGGCGGACATCAAGCCATTTTAGGATTAGCGGTTTCTCCCGCTTACCAAAATCGCGGCATTGCCTCCATGCTCCTCGCACACCTGGAAGCCTCCGCAAGAGAGTCCAATCGTGAGACAATCACGCTTACGTGCAAGGAAAATTTGATTGGCTACTATGAAAGTCATGGATACCTCAACAACGGTTTTTCCAGCTCAGACCATGCTGGAGCCATTTGGTACAATATGAGCAAGCCATTACAATTGCGCTAAGTGAAGGGCAAATAGTAAAAGCGGGACCTCTTGTTAGGAGGAAACCCGCTTTTTGTTATTCGCTATGTGATCCAATAAAAAAGGGCGCACCAGGCACCCTTCTTTCACTAAACTTCTAATTCAAATAGACGTCGCGATAACGTTGCTAATCGAACATCAATTGCTGGAAGTTTTTCTGGGGCAGTTCTCTTTGCCCAATTACGCAAATCCAGCCATCGGTCCGTCTCTTGACGTAAGGACTCAATCTCCTGCTCGCTGCCATCCTGCTGGAACAAAGCCTCCAGCTCATTGGCCATGTGCAGAGAGTTATTTTCAAAGATGGACACTTCTTCGTCTCCGGTTAGCTCCTGAATGCTCACAACCGATCCTTGATCGTAGTGATACACCATTGTGAAGCCGTCATAAATCCGGTGGACAATTCCATAGCCTCGGAACGCTTTCATTGCTTTTCTCATAGCATTTGCCAGCTGCCGATCTCGAATTAGATACGAGCTGTCGCATGAGTAGCGGCTGCCAACCCGACAGAAATTCAATTGAATTTCTCCGGTCTTGTCATTCAAGATTACGTCACGATCGCCATTGTCACACACTTTGACTTGGACTGAAATGTGTTCATTGGTGAAAAGCGAAACGAACTGGTTCAGCTCTTCTTCATTCACCGTGAAATAGGCCTTGGCGTAATTAGTTGCTAAACGCTGTGCCATAAATATCTCCTCAATTCTTTTGGTTTGCATGGGTCGAGTATGACCGAACAGTTATCCAAAACAGAGGAGATACGCTAAGTATCAACAAAAGAACGCTGTAGAACCTGGCCTTGCCCTCCGCATCGAAAATCGATTTGGGTAATGAAGGCGGATCACCTACTTTTTGTTTTTCGCAAAAAAGCCATTTTTGACATCTTTATTATACCTCAGGTGCCCTCAAAAGTCTTGAGCAAAATGACGATGAATTTTAGCAAAAAACCGGAATATCCGCAATCAGAAGCAGGGAAATGAAAAGAACTCCCTGATTCATTCAAATGCTTGCTGTTTCATTGAAATTCAGAGCCACTTATATCCCTGCGGTTGAGGTCATCGCTTTTTTGATCGCAGCCTGTTCTTCTTCAGACAAATGGTAGCTCGATGTTCCCTGCTCAAGCGGCTTGGCGTACACGCGAGATTCTTCTCGTCCAAAAATGCTGGTGATCACCACGCCGTTCCCAGCGTCATCTGTTACCGCCAGCGAAAAGCTAAGATCACTGCCGACATCCCCGAAGGCATTGTAGCGGATAATCGCTACTTTGCCGCATTGCGCTGCCATTCGTTGTGACAGACGATTGATGGCAAATTGCTGATCGCTATGCTGCTTTTTCATTTCCTCTACCTGATCCAGCAGTCTGTGCAAGCCTTCCTCGAGATTGGCTCCTCCCGTCCCTGTCATAATCCGGTTGATCGATTTTCTCAATCGACTGATCCGAATAGACTGCATAATCACGATCCATAACAGGATCAGTGTCAATGCGATGACGGCTAAAAGCAGGATCGCTACATTGGGGATTTGTGATAGGAATGCTTCCAAAACTTTTCTTCCTTTCCGGCGCGTTCGTAAATATGCTGTCAAAAACCTTCTTTATTGTACAACCGTCGAGCCTCCCATTCAAACAAGTCTTTCATAAAAACAACAATTACTACATTAGCGACTTTTCCATCAAAAAAAGCGACACCCTCATTTGTTTGAGATGTCGCTTTTTCATTCCGTATTCGTTTGTGTCAAACTCATCGTCCTTTGGCTATCCTCCAGTCTGCCTACGCTTCCAAAAGCAACATTTCCCGACGAAGCTGCTTTAATCGCTCCGTGGACTGCTTCATTTGACTTTGGTCTTTGGCTTGCATCGCGTCATACAACGTCGCCAGTTCATAATCCAACTCCAGACGCAGCACCGGGATGCGTTCTTCCGAGTCACGTCGTTTCATCGCGGCAATTACCTGATCCATCGTTACATTGCAAAATTTTTCATAGATCACTTTTTTCTCAGCTCCTTTTAATTCCACTATTCTGATAACTTCTCCGTACTGGATTTGCTTCAGCAAGACGCACTCTTCAAAAGTGACCTTGATCATGGCATGCCCTTTCGCCCGCTCTACGAAGTGGTACAGTACCAGTGCCACCCGAGAATCATTGACAGGAATGCCTGCAATGTGCAGCTTATAGGACCCGTTTAAACGCTGCATTTTCCAGTCGGATCGGCCATCTGTGGTGTTCACGAGGAGGTGAAACTGCTCGGGAGATTCTTTCCACGTGACGCTCACCCCTGCTTCCACCAGGGCCTGCACCATCGCGTGCAATGTTTTGCGGTCAAACCAAACTGCCAAATGAAAATACTCCAACTCCATGCCGAGATTCATCTTCTACAGGCCCCTCCCGTTGACAGAATACTCAGATATCATTTTCGCCGTAAGGGAGTGAGTGGTATATCATATTATTCAGACTTTGGTTTTGCTATTCATAAACTCGGCATGTATTTTTTTCCTGGATGGTATGATATCATATGGAGGATTCCAAGCTCCCTTGACGGGGACGATCGCCCTTTTCTTTCCAGTGGGGTTCGATGATGCTTAAAAGAGGTGTTTGTTACATGCCAACGTTTCCAGGTTTTCGTCAAGAAGATTTTGATGTTTTTGCCATCGATGGACTGGATGCCCGAATGGACGCAATCAAAACCAATATCCGTCCCAAATTCGAAGTACTCAGCCAACACTTTGCGCCCTTTCTCTCCGTAGCAACCGGGGATGAAATGTTTACGCACATAGCAAAACATGCACGCCGTACGGTGAACCCACCAGCTGATACGTGGGTTGCCTGGGCTAATGATAAACGCGGTTACAAAAAACATCCGCACTTTCAGATCGGCTTGTGGGGAACACATTTGTTCGTTTGGTACGCGGTAATTTACGAGTCTCCTTCCAAAGAGATCATCAGCCATGCGTTTAACAAGCGTCTGGATGAGGTCATTGCGATGGTTCCGGAGCACTTTCACTGGTCCCCAGATCATATGCAACCAGCAAGTACGTCTCAAAAAGAATTGGGCACCGCTGGCGTGAAAAAGTTGGTGGACAGGCTTGCACAGGTAAAAAAAGCGGAGTTGCTCTGCGGAATTACCATTGACCGTCATGATCCAATTCTGGCAGATGGAGAAGCATTGGTGAGTCGTCTCGAAGAAACGTTTGGCGTGTTGAGTAAGCTCTATACATTAGGAAATTCTCGTGGATAGACCGCCTCCCGCTTTCTTTATTTAAGTTATATGCAAAAGAACAGGTCCGCTTTCATTTGAAAAACGCAGGCCTGTTCTTTTGTTTTAGGAAAAAGACCGCAGTCGATCCAACGCCTTGCTCACATCGCCAAACATGCGGTCAAACAATTGTTGGACACTTGGTACATCGTCAATCAATCCGATAACCTGACCAGCCCAACCAAAGCCGCGCTGCCTGTCGCCCTCATAAATAAAGGTGCAGTTGTTCTCTCCACTGATGAAGCTCTTTAACTGCTCGTAGCCTGCCCCTTCTTTTTCCATTTGGAGAATATGATCAGAGCCTGGTGTACGAACAACCCTCGCAGGTGCCCCCAATGTGCGCTTGATAACAGCGGTATCGTGCTCCGTCCCAGCAACCAACGCCTCTTTGTAGGCCGAATGGGCATGGACACACTCTTGCGTCGCAATAAATCGCGTTCCCATCTCCACACCTTCTGCACCGAGTGCAAGCGCTGCCAAAATTCCCCGACCATCACCGATGCCACCGCTAGCCAATACCGGAATTTTCACGGAATCCACCACACGCGGAATCAAAACAAACGTCCCGATATCATCTCGTCCCAGGTGCCCCCCACCTTCTTGACCAACAGCCATCACTGCATCCGCACCAATCGATTCTGCTTTTTGTGCTTGGCGGGCAGATGCAACCAAGACGAGCTTTTTGATGGGATGACCATCGAGTCTTCGCAGCAGCGGCTCTGGATTGCCTCCTGTCACCGAAACAGCCGCCACTCCTTCTTCAATCGCCACATCCAGCATTTCTTCATACGGCCGTCCGTGTTGGCCAATTGCATAATTCACACCAAATGGTTTATCCGTCATTGTACGAACCTTGCGAATCTCCTCCCGCAGTGCACCCGCCGATGGCAAGGACATAGCCGTAATTTGACCGAGTCCCCCCGCATTTGACACAGCCGCAGCCAAGTCTGCGTAAGCCAAATATGCCAAGCCACCTTGAACTACCGGATATGTTATTTGAAGTAGCTCCGTTACTCTCGTTTTCATCTTTTTATCACCCCGTGTAAATGTCCTTCTCGGCTTACAGGCCAAACTCCTGCCGCTACACGTAAACCTGAATAAAAATTCGCTTGCTTTCCCCCCCTATTTTGCTATACTCAATTTGTTTGTTTTTCCCCTTATTATTCTTGATTAGTAAAGTGAGGCGATCGTAGTGAGACAAATGAAAACTCCTTTGTTCAGCGGGTTGTTGGAGCACGCCAACCGGAACCCGATTCAATTTCACATTCCGGGCCATAAGAAGGGTATGGGTATGCATCCGGCATTTCGCGAGTTCATCGGGGACAACGCTCTTTCGATAGACCTCATCAACATTGCGCCATTGGATGACTTGCATCACCCGAAGGCAATGATTAAAGAAGCACAAGATTTGGCAGCCGAGGCATTCGGCGCTGACCATACATTCTTTTCCGTGCAAGGTACAAGCGGTGCCATCATGGCGATGATTATGGCGACCTGCAGTCCTGGCGACAAAATTATCGTCCCGCGTAACGTACACAAATCGATTATGTCGGCGATTATTTTCGCAGGAGCAGTCCCAATCTTTATTCACCCTGCCATGGACGAGCGTCTGGGTATTTCTCACGGGATCACAGTGAAGGCCGTGCAAAAAGCACTGGAAGCCCATCCTGATGCTGCTGCCTTGTTGGTGATTAACCCGACGTACTTCGGTATTGCAGGTGACCTGCGTGAAATCGTGCGGGCTGCCCATAACTATGAAATTCCTGTATTGGTCGACGAAGCTCATGGTGTGCATATTCATTTCCACGAGGAACTGCCGATTTCGGCCATGCAAGCTGGTGCCGACATGGCAGCGACCAGCGTACACAAGCTGGGTGGCTCTTTGACTCAAACGTCGATCTTGAATGTACGGGAAGGGCTCGTCGATGTCGATCGGGTGAAAACAGTCATGAGTATGCTCACGACGACCTCGACTTCTTACATCTTCCTCGCGTCGTTGGATATGGCCCGTCAGCATTTGGCCCTCAACGGAAAAATGCTCGCTGATCAAGCGATGGAACTGGCAGCAAAAGCCCGGGATATGATTAACGAAATCCCGCGCATCTACTGCGTTGGCAAGGAGATTCTTGGAAAGCCTGCGACTTTTGCAATGGACCCAACCAAGCTCCTCATCCACGTACGCGATCTCGGAATCACTGGATGGGAAGTCGAGAACTGGCTGCGTGACAAGTACAACATTGAGGTAGAGATGAGCGATCTGTACAACATCCTCTGCTTCGTTACTGCCGGAGATACGGAAGAATCCATCCGTGCGCTAGTAAATGGCTTGCGTGATTTGTCCGTTGAATTTTCGCACGTACAAGCAGAAGACAAGCCGACGATCTCACTGCCGAATATCCCTATGCTGTCCACCACCCCACGCGAAGCTTTCTATGCAGAAACAGAGACAATTCCGTTGGCGGAAGCAGCAGGTCGAGTCATCACCGAGTTCATCATGGTGTATCCTCCAGGCATCCCGATCTTCCTTCCCGGGGAAGTAATCACCGAGGAAAATATCGCGTACATTCAGGAAAACATTCGGGTCGGATTACCCGTACAAGGTCCTGAAGATGAGACACTGAAAACGATCAAAGTCGTAAAAAGACAAACCGCCATTTCTGGCTAAGCGATCCGAAACGAAACATAGCTGCCCTCTTTCTCGAGAGAGCAGCTTTTTTATTTTTTATGCAAACATTTTGAGATAAGATGGAAATGGGAAAAATCAGGAAAGTAGGCGATCCTGCCATGCCAGACTGGTCGTATCAAACGTTGTTTCGGCCACTTCTCTTTCTCATGCCACCCGAACGAGCCCGGTCGATTACCTTGCAGTCAATTGGTACATTGGCCAAAATTCCGGGTGGTCCGTTCATCATTGAATGGATGGGACATATGGAGCCTCCCTCACAGCTCTCCAGAACAATTGGCCCAGTCACGTTCCCTACTCCAGTCGGGTTGGGTGCCGGGTTAGACACGGAATGCATTGCCATTCAAGCGCTGTCCAAATTCGGTTTCGGATTTCTCGAGCTGGGACCTGTGTCCAAAGAACCGATTGATTCCCACGGCACCATTCAACGTGACATTGCCGCAATGAATATCCACTACCCCTGTCTTTTGGTAAATAATGGGATACATACCCTTCAGAGGCGCCTGGAGGGGGCTTCTGGCATTAAAATTCCGATCGGAGTCAGATTGGCCTGCCAACCAAAAGTCGGCCTGAGAGAAGCCACGGAAGAGCTTCAGGAGCTGATCGACAAATTGGAGCGTTTTTGCTCGTTTTTCACGATTGACACGCGGGCGAATATAGGACAGCCAGAATGGAGCCACACAGCGTGGAAGGAGCATTTTTCCTGTTTGCGTAAC
Source organism: Brevibacillus sp. MER 51 (assembly GCF_023714195.1). Taxonomy (NCBI): domain Bacteria; kingdom Bacillati; phylum Bacillota; class Bacilli; order Caryophanales; family Paenibacillaceae; genus Brevibacillus; species Brevibacillus sp. MER 51. The sequence continues at coordinate 329,929 of NZ_JAMAUS010000005.1, forward strand.
CAAACGGATCTCCCCCTCTTGCTGGCGATCCCTCCGAGCCTTGCTGAACCGGAAGCGCTCCCGATTCTTACCTCGGCAAAAGAAGCAGGACTCAACGGTCTAGTTGTCGCTGGAGGCATCATTCAGGAAGATTCACCATGTGCGAACAACACTGTTTATACCACGGGGAGGAGTTCACACGAGCAAGCCGTCAAATTTGTCTCCTGGGCACGGGAACAGTGGTCAGATGCCCTTATCATTGGATCAGGCGGGATTCTGGAACCACAAGATGCTCTGACCTTTCTTGCAGCGGGTGCCGATTTTGTGCAGTTGCATAGCGGCTTGGTCTATTCTGGACCCGGCTTGCCAAAACGAATTAACGAAGCCATCTTGCAAACACAACCAGAAGCTGATCCTCCTCAAGAAAAGCGACCTGCTTTTTTATTTCCTTCATGGGTATGGGGGATCTTGTTGGGCGTGGGCATGATGATCGGTGGGGCACTTGCTTGGCTGGTCGCCGCAACAACTGTCGTTCTCCCCTACGACGTACGCTTTCTCGGGATGTCAGCCGACCAGCTCACGCTCTTAAATCCGCAAATTCTCTCTTTCATGTCCCATGATCGAATTAGTCTGGCAGGAACGATGATATCCATAGGAATTTTGTATAGCCAACTAGCTTACCATGGCCTGCGCAAAGATATTCACTGGACGCGGACCATCTTGCTCGTCTCCGGCTCCGTTGGGTTTTCCAGCTTCTTTTTATTTATTGGATACGGGTACTTTGATTACGTGCACGCGATTTTAGCGCTCATGTTGTTTCCCTTGTTTTTGCTCGCATTACGAACTCCAGCAACCGTTCATTTGACTCGCCTACCGCCACAGCTTCACAACGATCAGGATTGGCGAATGGCTCTATGGGGACAATTGCTGTTTGTCATCATCGGATTTGGTTTGACAGGGGCTGGTATCATCATTTCGATCATCGGCGTCACGGGTGTCTTCGTTCCTTCCGACCTCGTCTTTCTCTGCGTGTCTGCCGATACCTTGCAGTCTTACAATGAGCGATTAATTCCGGTTATCGCTCATGACCGTGCTGGTTTTGGCGGGGCATTAGTTTCGAATGGCTTGGCTGTCTTGCTGATTAGCCTTTGGGGTATCAGGCGAGGAGAAGCGTGGATTTGGTGGACATTGTTTTTAGCAGGCATTCCGGGCTTCGTTTCTGGCATTGGCATACATTTTACTGTTGGCTATGTTGATTTTATTCATCTCTTGCCCGCTTATGTTGCCGTTATTTTATTTCTCGTAGCACTCGTACTTTTGAAGCCGTATTTATGCCGGACATAAATGAAAACAGACGAAAGAAATTCTTTCGTCTGTTTTTCTCTCATGGAGCCTGACTCGATTTATTCAGAATCAGTCCTCGTCTTCCTCATCATCTTCGTCGTCATCATCGTCACCCGGAGCGAACGCCAATGTGTAGACGTAAGGAGCTTTGTCGCGATCATCTATCCAGACAATGCGATTTCCACCCATGCGCGGGCTTTCCATTTCCGCATCATCATCCCACTCGATATCGCTAAATGCCCCCTCTTCGAAATCATACAGCTCAAAGTAGAACTGCTTGCCTTTTCCGGACAGACGATTGTCTTCGAATAAAATCATATTTCGTGAAGCCTGTGGATTTTTTTGGTCACCTTCCGTATAGCGTAGCAGCGGATTGACTTTTTGACGGTCGATGTTGTAATAATACAAATCCCAACCTGTTTTGGAATTGCCAGTATCTTCGCTCCAAACTACGAAATCATCGCCAATCTCTGCTTTCTCCACTTTTACGTTTTTACGAATTTCTCTTTCTCTATCTCCCTCGATATCGTAGAGAACGATCGTTGCATTCTTTTTGCCTTCTTGGACTACCCAGGTTGCATAGTCCTGATAAATATCAACGCTTAACGGTTCATCTTTCAGCCTTGATACCTCAGTATGCTTTCCAGTGGACAGATTTGTGATGATCACTTCCGCTCTGCGATCGACATTGACCCACAATAGATGTTCTCCGTCGACTTCATAAAACTTTTCACTCGGCTTCTGGTCATCATCTTCGTTTGTGATCTGGGTTTGGACGCCTTTACGAATATCGTAGGAGAAGAGTGCGTCTTCCCGCTGATCATACCAAACAACATAACGAGAACTTACGACAGGACGAGCTGCATCGTGATCTGAACTACTGATGGCTTTGCTCGTTCCTTTTACCATATCGTAAAGAACGATAGCATTGTTATTCTTAGACTTTGATACATATGCGACATAACGATCGTGACCAGCTGGATCAATAGGATCACCACCTACATTACCCAGCGGAACTTGCTCTTTTTCGTCCAGATCATACAGGTGAAGCTGGAGCTTTTTATTACTGTCCTTTTTCGCATACAAAACGTAGTCGCCAAAAATTCTCGGCCCTACATTTCCATAAAGGTTGGAGTCAATCTTCTTTTTGGACGATTTATCGACGGTACGATAGATCAGATCATTACCATCAGCATACACATAATCGTCTTTGTACGTATGTACAAATTCTTTGTCATTCGAACCGTTCGTCAATTCTTTGTTTCTGCCATTGCTGATGGTATGCACGTAAATTTGATTATAGGAGCGATTCTCATACAAAATTTTATTCGTGGAAAGAGTAGGACGCCCTTGATCGCCTTTTTGGACGACAGCCGCCTTTTCTTCTTTGGCTTTGATATCGTAATAGTAAATATCGCTGTTGCCATCACGTTCATCTTCCCATGCGACATACGCGTCGCTTACCACCGGGTTGCTTGCTTTTCCACTCGCAGATACGACCTCTGTATCGCCTGTAGAAATTTTGTACAGATAAACATCCCCGTTATCTGTCCAGACAACGTTTTTATCCCCGATCTCCACACCATCGACAGATGCTGACCCGTCTGACAAACGGGTTTCTTTTTCCTTCGCGATGTCATACAAGTAGACGTCAGAACCTCCGTCACGGGAGTCGATCCACACGACATAATCACCATCGACTTTTGGATTCGTCTTTTCAGATTCCTTGTCGCCAATTTGTGTTTGCGTACCTTTATCGAGATTGTAAAGGGTTACAGTTTCTTCCCCTTCAACCATCCACACGGCATATTTTTTGGAAATGTCGTAACCGGCTCCGGAAATTTCAGGCTTGCTTGCGTCGATTTTTTCTTCATCACCAATACTGTAGGCAAGCGCCGGTGTCCCGCTCCACAGAGATGTGACCAAAAGTGCAGCGGCCAGCATTCCCTGCATCGGTTTTCGCTTCATGAAACAATTCCTCCTTTTACAACGATTTTCACACTTCTCCATTATCCTCCATACGGAAAAGGTTGTCAAAAAAAACAGGCCTCAACATAGGCCCGTTGACTATTTTTTATTCTTTTTCCTGTCTTTCCCCAGGTCGGCAGTCACAGTTGCACACCGCATAAAGTGTTTTTACTGAATTACATTCAAAATGCTCGATGATGGTTCCGCAAGTCTGACATACGATAGTTCCCATCTATGTCCCCTCCGCATTCAATTGATTCACATATTTCCACAAATGTTATGTTACATTCATCTTAATATGCTACGTTATTCGGAGTCAAGATGCATTTGTTGATAATTAGTATGTCACATTAATTAGATATATTGTCATTCAACCAGCTCACGATTTTTTGCAAGACTTCTTCCTTTTCAGGCTCATTCAAAATTTCGTGTCGCAAGCCCGCGAATCGTTCAAACGTCTGTCTGTCTGAAAGACCCGCTGTAAACTGTTCCACTGCATCCGCATCTACCAATGAATCAGCACCAGCCTGCAAAACAAGGACAGGATGCTTGATTTGATTTCTTTCCGCCCACGCCTTTTCCATAGAGCGGTTCAATTCCGTGAACCATCTGACACTTACCTTGGAATAATTGAGCGGATCGTTCTGATAAGCAGCCTGAACCGCTTCGTCACGGGATACCATGTCGGGAGTGATTCCATTCGGCATGACAAGTGTTGGCCAGACCCGATCGAGAAACTGCGCCAATTGCTCCTTCCACGCCGGTACAGTCAGTTTGAGCTTCAAGCATGGAGAGGTGAGAATTAACCCTGCCAACTCTTTGCTCCGCTCATCTGTCTGAATAAAGCGAGTCGCAATGAGACCACCCAGACTATGCCCCATTAAACATACAGGCTTCTCTCCTGACGCATCGGCAAGAGCGGTACTCGTCCACTCGCGTACACGGGACAAATAGTCTTCGAATGATTGAATATGCCCCCGTCTCCCAGGAGAGCGCCCCCATCCCGGCAAATCTTCCGCATATACATCCCAACCTGCCTGATTAAAATAAGCCGCTACATGCCCATAACGCCCATGATGCTCTCCCGTTCCATGGACGAGAACAATCGCTCCCTGAGAATCTTTGGCCGACCATTTATGTACACCCATTCTCCCTGTTCCTCCTACTGCTTGATTTCTTTCGATTATACTAAAAACGGAAGGCCGTATTTTACGAAAAAAACCAAAACGAGCAGAAGATAAACTTCTGCTCGTTACCTAATACTGATTTTCTTCAAATGGAATGGATGGTAAATGTTCCTGGAAAAACTCAGCAAGCGCGACTGCCTCGTTCTCTGAATCCAGCCTGAAAATTTTTTGCAGGTATCCTGGATTCACCGCATCTTCAGAACTGAGAAGAGTCGATTGCCCTGTCTGCATACAGATCACCAACGGCTTCCCATAAAACTTGTGTGTAAATACCATGCCAAAGTCGTATCGTGTTCCCTCTGAAATAAAACCGAGAAAACGTACATTAGCATTCTCCGAAACGTCGTATAAGTGGTCGTAGTGCTCCATCAGCAATCCCTCCTCAACAGTATTTTGGCCTCTGAATTTCGTGAAATATTCGGATTATTCACTAGTATAAGCGAAAAATCACGTTTTTGCCACCCAAACAGCATCATTTACCAGACGCGTTGGGTTAATGACCCTGTCTTCCCCTTCTTGAATCCATCTTACTTTTTCGGCACCATGCAACGATTGCGCGACAAAGGAAAGGCATTCAAAGAACAGTTCAACTACTGCTGTACTGTATCGTTCCTCCATTTTCTCCAATGCATACGTCAATCTAAAAATATCTGGTACACTTCTTCGACTGGCTTCCAATACTTCTTTTCCTTTTTCAGTCGGGTATACGTGAACCACACGCCCATCCAACTCCGACTTTTCGATGGTCACCATGCCTTTCTCCATTAATTTCTTGATATGAATGACAATCGAAGAGGGATGCCAGAAGGTCCAATCTGCAATTTGTGTGACGCGTACACCTTCATAACAGTAGATGATCCAGAGAATGTTTAACTGTACGGAAGAATCCAATTCGGCTTCCTTCGCTGCCCGCTCCCAGTCTTCTTTGTTCACCACATCGATGGCGCGCATGGTGTTTAAAGCTTCGAATACATGTCTAATTGAGGCCTCCTGCATGCGTATATTCCTCCATGATCCTTTATCGTTCATCTAACGGCATATAAATATGATATATATTTTACACTTTTCAGAAAAAACACGCAATTGTTTTTGGTCGCCAACTGCCTCATTGCCAAAGAGTGGAAGACAATGCTACACTAAACGCACAGAATACCGGTACTAGGAGTGAGTGCAGTCGTGAAACTTCAATCGGCCTACATCTATTTCGTTGATGGTTCTACCGCAGCATCTGCAAGTATTGACGACGTGAAAGCCAAGTTTACGCGATACGTTGACATGACAACAAAAACAGGAAAGCAGTTGGGCTGGACCTATGCTGACGCCGCTTTCCCCTACACCCTAGAAGAACGCCCGGAAGGAAAGGAATCATGGTTCCTTCTCAAAGGAAAAGACCCAAATATGTACAAAGCCATCGTTGTTGGAGTCGGGAGCAAAAATGAAAACGGTTCCGAAAAGCACTACATACAAGTGTCCCTCCCTGAATCTGCGACGCATGGCGATAAAAACAAGGCAAATGAGTACTGTCGATACTTGGCACGTGATTATAAAGCAGAGCTCCACCTCTTCAACAAGCGCATTCAATATTTCCAACCTCGAAAGCCATAAAGAAAGATGGAAAAACAGTCGAGAAATTTCGACTGTTTTTCATGTTCAGGCCTATTCCCTCTGACCTCTTTTTTTCATACGAATAACAAAGAGAGGAAAGAGGTGAGCTTATGGATGCGCAAGCCTTTATTCAGTTGGTTGCTAACCATGCCAGGAAGACTTATTTGAACGATCGTCTCTTCCCCTCCATTATCATAGCGCAAGCCATACTCGAATCTGGTTGGGGTGAAAAAGTACCTGTTGACCCTGCCACTGGAACATCCTTCGTACAACCTCTTTGGAATAAAGAGAGTGGGATCTGCAGGCTCTGTCACCATCGAAAGCAAAGAGGTGGAAAACGGAAAGACCGTTATACGTACTTCCCAGTTCCGTGCTTATGAAAATTACCAGCAATCCATGGAAGACCATGCCCAATTTTTACGTAAGCCCGCTTATAAAAACGTGCTGGCAGCCACGACTCCCGCACAAGCCGCGCAAGCTTTAGAAGAAGCCGGCTACGCTACTGATCCTGCCTATGCTGAAAAACTGACGCGCCTCATTCAGACGTTCAACTTGACCCAGTACGATCAATTCGTTCCAGAAGATCCACAATCGTTACCTCCCTGGAAATTGGAGCTGGGCAATCGTGCGCTACAGGAGGGCTTGCTGACATCCCCTGAATGGCTAGATAAGTTAGATGAACCAATGCCAGTATGGGCTGTTTTAGCGGTTGCCCTGCGACTGCTGGACAAACAGCGAGAGAAGTCGTGAGTCCATATAACAATCAAAAGCCCCATTTCCACTAGCAAATATCGTGGGTAATGGGGCTGTTCCGTATAAAAATGCAATTGCCGCAGTCGTAACGTTGCTCGAGCACGTTGATCAAATCATTTGAGACCTGGACAGCGAATAAAACCTTCCGTCCACCATCCGAATTCCCAGATCGACGCAATATTCCAATCCTTGCGTCACTCCGTACAAAATCCATTCGGAAGAACGGTGGTTGATATCAAAATCAGTGTAAAGGTCAGTGCCATCATTTCGGATCTCTTTGCGGTACGTCACATCAAAAAGGCGTAGGACAAAAGGCAGTTCAGCAAACGGAATAGCAAACTTTCGCTCTATTTCTTGCTCAAACTCCTTCGTCATGCTCCACTCTGCCTGAATGGATTGCTCATCTTTCCAGGCAATGCGTATACTCGGGCCTTCTACATCTGTGGACGATCGCGGGGGATTTGTCTCCATTCGCTCCCATCGTTCCTTTCTTTCATGTACTTGCTATCACCAAGTATATTGGCTTTTCCGTATATTATAGCACGGGGACATGCAAAGTGGAAACGCATCCAAGCCATAATTTTTAGCGGCCAACTGTAAATGTATTTTCTCCGACGGTTACATAAGAAGTGAATTTTTCGGATTTCATTTGAACTTGTACTTTATAAGTGCCGTATGCTTCGAGTTTCGTAGATACAAAAGGCTCTGAAAAATAGAAGCTGTTTGCATTTTGCGTGGAGTATTTCCATTCTTTCCCTTTGGACACTTCTTTGCCGTCCGGTCCGACCAACACAAGTTGCATGCGCAGGTCTTTGGCTACAGGCGCGTCATCAACCTCTACGAATACGTTAAACGTACGAGGCACATTTTTGTCGCTGTATCCTTTGACAGGGTTGCTGAAAACAACATTTTTATTGCGGGTCTGCTGAATCCCTTCGACCACAATAATATTTACGTTTGGCTTAATCACTTGCAATTTGCCAGATTGCTGATCGTAATCGGCGAAACCACCGAGCTTGTTCACTATTGATTCAACCGATTCGGCCTTGGATGCTGGCATTTCACTCGCAACGGTTTCTGCGCCGAAAAATACGCGCATCGCACCCTCTCCAAGCGCAGTAGTGCTCCCCACCCCTGCTGCTACAGTCAACGCCAACAAGGCCGACAACCATGCTTTTTTCATGTCAATAATCCTCCTGTATGTGTGCGCGGCAGCGCTTGTTTTTCCGGAATTTCTTCTCCCTAGTTTATACGTTTGGAAAAGGAAATAGTTGTGCTGCCCTGATAAGTTTTTTCAACAATATCCACATTATCCACAAGCACAAAAACCTTAGGAAGAAAGACTTATACACAGAGATGTTAGTAACTACTTCTTACCCTTGACCAGAGTACGGGCGGGAAGGACACAGAAAAAAGAGCGGCTATCCAGCCACTCTTTTTTTGCTCCTGACACCTGCTACTCCTGTTGCGAAAGCCATGTAAAATACCGGGAGACCAGTCGAACGGCAACCTCGATCGCGTCTTCGTTCGGCTCAATCTTGGAATGGTGCAAGCCGTACGGCGTTTGCACACCCAGCCAGAACAAAAAGCCGGGGATTTCTTTCAAAAAGTAACCGAAGTCTTCTCCGGTCATGGCTTCCTTGCAGGTAATGAGAGTTACCTCTTCACATTGGTCCTGTACCCATTGCATGAAGTCTGTCGTTAGCTGCTCCTCGTTGTAAACCTGGCAGTAGCCAACACCGTAATCAATCGTTGCCTGGCAATCAAAACCTATTTCCACTCCCTTTACGAGAGATTCAATGCGGCTTTTGACGAGTGCCATCGATTCCATCGAAAAGGTTCGGATGGTCCCTTCTAGCCTGGACTTCTCCGCGATGATGTTCTGCTTCGTCCCGCTCTCCAGCTTGCCAATCGTTATGACGGCCGAATCCAATGGATCGATATTGCGCGAAATAATCGATTGAAGCTGTGTCACAAGATGGCTTCCTGCAACCACCATGTCACTCGCCTTGTGGGGGAAGGCTGCATGCCCCCCTTTGCCAACCAAATCAATGTACAACTCAGAAGTATTGGCAAACAAAATTCCTGGCTTCGTCGCAATATGACCAACTGGATATTCCGGCGCGATATGCAGGGCAAAAATGCAGTCCGGTCGCCAGTCTGCAAACTCTTCACTTTCCATCATCGGTTCAGCACCGCCAGGGCCTTCTTCTGCCGGCTGAAAGAGAAACAACAAATCATCTGCGATCGGATGCTCGGTAAAATGCGTCAGGAGGCCAAGTGCAATTGCCATATGCATGTCATGCCCGCAAGCATGCATGTATCCTTCATGAAGCGATCGAAACGGATAGGACGTTTCCTCTACGATCGGCAGGCCATCCATATCCGTCCGCCAGGCAATTAATCGTTTTGGCTCTGTTCCTGCCAGCTTGACCAAAATGCCTGTCCGCCACGTTTTGATCTCGATTCGCTCCTGAGGCAGCTTTTTCAAATAATCGAGCAAGTATTGTTGCGTCTTCACTTCAGCGAAGCCTGGCTCCGGTATTTGGTGCAGGTCTCGGCGAATTTGTGTAAACAAGGAAGTCGTCATGGTCTACGCCTCCTTTTTCGTACTTGTTCTTGCTGTTAATTGCTCCTCAAACACGGCAAGGAAACGGTCCACATCGGCTTTGGTCAATGTCAGTGGCGGAAGCAGACGAACAATCGTTTTCTGCGTCACGTCAACGAGAATTCCTTCGTCAAGCAATGCTTGCTGCAAGTGGCTTACCTCTTCCGGGGTGGAAGAGAGCGGAATTCCAACCATCAAGCCTTTTCCGCGCAGGGATTGCAGCTGATCCGGAAGGCGCGTTCGCAACGCTTCCAAGCCCGACCACAGGTACGCAATCACTTCTTCTACGTGAGCGATGAAGGCTGGATCAAGCAATTCGTCCAACACGACATTCCCCAGGGCAGCAGACAGTGGCGATGGTGCGAATGTCGTTCCGTGATCCCCTGGTTTGAACTGATTCATCAGCTTTGGACCAGCGATGACACCGCCGAGGGGAAGCCCTCCCCCTATACCTTTGGCAAAAAGGATAAGGTCTGGCGTTACGCCTGCATGCTCATAAGCAAAGAGCTTTCCTGTTCTGCCCATTCCTGTCTGGATCTCGTCCATGACAAAGAGCATACCTTCTTGCTCACAGATCGCAGCTACCTCTCGCAAGAACGCTTCGGATAACGGTACGACACCGCCAGAACCCAATACTGGCTCCATGAGGACCGCAGCGGGTCTTGCTTCCTGGCAAATCGCTCGCAATCCTGCCGTGTCCTCCACATCCAGTTCATAAACAGGAAAAGCTGGCTGAGGAAAGTCTTGATAGACGTGAGCCTGCCTCGTCAGACGCACTGCTCCGAGTGTTCGCCCATGAAAGCTGTTGCGCAAGACAACGATGCCCTCACGACCAGCTCCCTCGTTTTTTGTCCATTTGTGAATCAGCTTGATGGCAGACTCTGTGGCCTCTGCACCAGAGTTGGTGAAAAACACCTTACCGCTGATGCTGTTCGCAACCAAACGCTCGGCTAAACGAATAGCCGGCTTGTTTAAAAATACATTGGAAATATGCAAGAAGCGCTCTCCCTGCTCACGCAGAGCCTGTACAATGCGCGGATGAGAATGCCCCAAAACGTTTACCGCGAGTCCGGTAAACAAGTCGAGATAACTCTTCCCGTTCGTATCGTACAAGTAATTTCCTTCGCCTTTGTCTATGGCAATCGGAAGTCTTTTGTAAGAGGAGACGATATATTGTTCATCGAGCGAACGCCAGTCCATGTGCACTCTCTCCCTTACAGCTGACGTAGCTCCTGCTTGATCTCTGTCTTGGAACGAGTTTTTTCATCGATTTGCTTGATCACACGTGCAGGCGTTCCCGCAACTACTACGTATGGAGGTACATCTTCAATGACGACAGCGCCTGCTGCAACGACAGCACCTTTTCCTACGCGTACACCTTCCAGAATGACTGCATTTGCTCCGATGACAACATCATCTTCGACAACAACTGGCTGTGCAGACGGCGGCTCGATAACGCCCGCGATAACCGATCCCGCACCGATGTGGCAGTTTTTCCCGATAGTTCCACGTCCACCTACTACAACATTCATGTCGATCATTGTACCTTCACCGATAACTGCACCGATGTTAATGGAAGCACCCATCATGATGACCGCGTTGTTACCAATTGTCACTTGGTCACGGATAATTGCGCCTGGCTCAATACGCGCTTGAATCCCTTTTGTATCCAGCAATGGAATGGCGGAGTTGCGACGGTCACTCTCTACTACATAATCTTCAATTTTGTCTGCGTTAGCAGCGAGCACTGGCTCAATCTCTTTCCACTCACCAAAAACAACACCAGTAGGACCAGTAATGAAAGCTTTGGAGCTCGCACCGAAGTCGATTCCCTCCAGGTTCCCTTTCACATATACTTTCACGGGTGTTTTCTTTTCGCTTTTTTGGATAAACGCGATAATTTCGTTGGCATCCATCATATTCATTGTTACATCCTCCTCAAAATAACAGCATGGTAAATCAAAAAAAGCAATGAGTGCATTCGCTATCTCATTGCTCTTGATACTACAGAAGCAAATCATAAATAGCGCTCCACAAAAAGACGTAAGGTCCCTTGTGACAGGATGTTCATTTTTCATGAGACACCCCAGCCTGTGCTACGTAGGGGCATAGCATAAGCTTCGGCGCTTTAGCCTTTCTTCCTTCTCCTGCCCCCTGGCAGATTGCGAAAAGACTTACTCTTCTTCGGCGCACCTCTATTTAGAGTACATTATTATAATTTTATTTAACTCTACCAAAATCAATGAAACGTGGCAATAAGAAAAAAGTTATTGACAACGATTCTCATTTTCATTATTTTATTTATTGAGAATGATACTCATTATCCAATTGGAGGGTTTACGTTTTATGAGCATTTTGATGGTTTACGCGAGCATGACAGGGAATACACAGGAAATTGCTGAAGCAATTGCAGAAGGTATTCGTTCCACTGGTGCTGAGCTGGAGATAAAAGAAGTGATGGATGCAAACGCAAAAGAACTCGAGGCTTACGACGGAATCTTGCTTGGCGCCTACACATGGGGCGACGGCGAACTCCCAGATGAATGCATGGATTTTTATGAGGAAATGGACGATATTGACCTTAGCGGGAAAAAGGTTGTTGCTTTTGGCTCTTGCGACTCCGCTTATGAGCATGTCGGTGCAGCAGTTGATATTTTGCTGAAAAAGGCGAGCGAACGGGGAGCAGAAACACCAATGGAAGGATTGAAAATCGAGCTTTCTCCTACTGCAAAAGAAGTGGAAACTTGCAAAGCATTTGGGGTATCGTTTGCTGAATTGCTCGGATAATCGTTGTTTCCCAAATAGTCTGGCACATGCTATACTATCAATCCAACTTTTTCAGGAGGATTGATCTCATGACACTACATACGGACGAGATTCTCTTACGGCCTCTCCACCAACAAGACGCAGCCGAGCTCCTAGAGCTTCGGCTGCGCAATCATGACTTTCTCCAACCATTTGAACCGATCCGCCCCGCTTCATTTCTGACCCTCCCAGTACAGCAAGAACAGATTTCACAAGCGCAGAATGATTTTGAACGTGGCACTGCCTATGCTTTCGGCGTATTCTCCCGGGAATCCGGAAAGATGATTGGACGTATTGCGTTGTCAAATGTGGCACGCGGCGCATGGCAAAATGCAACGATTGGTTACTTCATGGATCAGGCGTGCAATGGCAAAGGCTATACGACATTAGCCGTAAATCTTGCCCTTCGCTTTGCTTTCACGGATGCTGGGCTACACAGGGTACAAGCGGCTGTAATGCCTCGCAACCAAGCATCCATTCGTGTCTTGGAAAAAAACCGTTTTCGCCAGGAAGGCCTTTCGTTACGCTATTTGCAAATTAACGGCGTATGGGAGGACCATCTTATCTACGCTCTTACAGCTGAGGAGTGGTCTTTGTAATCTCCCCACTCTTTTCGCTATCGCGCAGCCGCTCCAGGATGCGCCGTTTGCGGTACAGCATCATCCCCGCTTCGGCGACATCCTGTACGGTTGAGCGATTCAAATACGCCCCGAACAAAATACCCGCAATGGGCACCATTTGAAATAACTTTTTCCACCCAAAGTTTTCTGTGTACGTTACCACGACTTCACGCCATCCCTGCAATTGCGCCATTACCTCTCTCTGGGCAGTTGGGTCATCAAAGCGGGAGAGCTCAGCGAGTATCGCTTTTTTCCCTACGATGTCCGATGAAGCAAACTGCAGGCATTTGACGACAAACAGCCGCTCCTTCTTCTCTTCCGGTCGATAGCCATAGGCAAGCGCCATCTCTTGCAAAACTTTTAGGGATGTCCCCATCAATAACGGGATATCGATCGCAAGGGTAAATATCCCCCCGAAGCCAGTCGTCGCACCTTGTACCGTGGCAAAATTCGCACGTGAATCCTTTAACTCCATGGCGACTTCATTCATGATCGTAAGCGGAACAGCGGCTATCTCCTCCTTGCCAATAACAGAAGTGCCCTGTCCCTCTAACCGTTTGCCAAACCGCTTGTATATCGGTTCATCCTGCACCAAATAAGTTCCACCTGTTTCAAGAAAGGCTGCCATTTCATCTACGGCTTTTCCCAGCTTCTCCTGAACGAATGCAGGCGTAATCCGATCCAACAAAACAAAAGGAAGTCTGCCAAGCTTTTCCCAGAACCACAAGTCGTTCTGGTCCTTCTCCCAAGCCTCCACTTCGTGTAATGCCGTAACCAATGTCTCCTTAGACTCTTTCAACACCAATAACCTCCCTGGCTGCTCACTCAGATTCTCCTCGCTTCCACTGACATTGGTTGCGCAAGATGGACTTGATATAGTCCCGCAACTCTTCTGACGTGGCGTGACAGACGAACTCTCTTTTATGTCTTACGATCCCCAGCTTCAAATGTTTCACTTGCTCTCCTTCGATCCGAAAGCCGAACTTTTCCAGGATTGCCTTCTGCTCATTTGTCACAGGACTTCCTCCCCTTGTAGTCGAAAACCCCCATGCCAAATTGCAAGGGGGTCTTCTTACCTACTTCACTTCAATTGTCATCGTCAATGTTTCATTACGCTCATTTTCATCGGTTTTCTTGGTGTGCTTTCTTTTGGAGTTGATAACTGTGCAGGTTTTATTGGTGAGCGTATTCGTTACCTTGATCTTGTATTCCCCAGGCTTATCCGTATCGATATACCTTTTCAAATTCAGTGATTCAAGTCCCTCACCATCGTCGCCATCACCTTTGCTTGGCTTGATGCTGGCGATCTCTTCCTCACCATAAAAGATCTCGATCCGATTTTCTGAGGAAATGGTACCGTTACTGTGCTTCCGATTGGCACCAATACCAATTTCTCCATGTTTCCATTCAAATTTCGGCATATAGTAGGACTTCTTTTCGCTCTTATCCCTGATCTTTTTGGATCCGACAAGCTCAGCATGAGTAGCGATCAGTCTTAAGTCTTCCCATTCTTCGAGATTATCGCCTGCATTCACGGTAATCTTTTGTCCGTCCCGGTATTCCTTGCCGCTCTCGCTTCGAAGAAAAAGTGGCGAACTTGGCGGAGTTACACCTGTATCATCCGGCTCACATGACGGATACGACTTGATTGGAGGTGAATCTTCTATGACTTGAACGTAGCCGCACCATACCTGCGACGGGTCTCTTTTGCTATAGTAGTTGACTTTGTAGCGACCTGGCTTGTAACCGGACAACAACAATGCCGTGTGATCCCAACTCAATTTGCTCTCGTCGGCAATGACATTATCGATCGCCCATACACCCGGCCCTTCATCATCATCCGCTTCACTTCCATATTTGATGTGTTCGGCAGCAGTTGCCAGCCAGATCACATGAACAGGATTTTGATACAGCTTGATTGTATTATCAGAGGAATACAGGTTCATCTTTTCTACCGTTGGTGTTGATTGTTCGTTCTGCTGCATCAACACATCCATCGTGACATTTCCATTAGCAGGGCCGCAGGCATTAGGTGCACCTGGTATTTGTATTTGAACCGTTGTTGCCGAAGTATCGCCCCACATAGACGATGTCTCTTTTTGCCCCGAAACAGGCTCAAAGGTAACAGCGATTGTGATTCCGGCCAGTCTCTCAGGAATGTCCACCTCAAAGTGCTGCGCGTCTGTCAAGGTTTGTCCGGTTCCGTTCACCGACCATCTTCCTGGGATTGGCGAATACAATGGAACCTTCCCTGGTGCTGCTGGAGCTGTTATTTTCTGATCTTGCGTGAGCTTTTGACCACTTGCATCTGTCCCCATGTACAGCTCTGCAACGCCTACTTGAATCATCGTCATCCAAGGTGACATGGTAGTATCATCAGGAACAAAGAGGAGCTCGTACTGCCCCGTCAACAATGTCCCCGTCGAAAATATGGTTTCTTGAACAGACCTCATTTCTGTATTCGTGGACTTATTTGTTAATTTCCATGTGCCCGGTACAGAACTAGTAAAGTCGTGTGAACCCATCATTCCAAAAATCGCCGTTTGCCCGCCACTTGGTACTGGTTCTCCCTCTGCCTTTTCCCCATTAAATATGCTCGGGTAATTTTGGGCCTCTACCAGAAATCGCACATGCAACGTGCTGCTCTTCCCTTTGGCATCCGTCACAATAAAGGTCAAGGTATGCGAGCCGGCAGATAGCTTTTGTGCTGGAATGGTAAACCGAGGAACTTGCCATTTGAAAGAGGTCTGGGACGAGGTAGTTTCGGCTTGATACTCCGATAATTCTACGCCATCCAATAAAACTTGCTTCCGATTGAGGTTAGTGCCAGTTCCATAAGTAGTCTGTATCACGTCAATATCAAGTGGTGTCTCGGGAGGAAGAATAAACTCATCATTCTTCACCCAGTTCCAACCATTTGAATCCAATCCTGCAACCTGATAATCGTTAAAGATAACCATATCGTGAACAGGCTGCTGCCGGAGTGGCTTAGATACTTGGCTGTTTTTTTTCATGGATGCTGTTGCCCCGGCCCCCATGGCTGGCGGTACTGACACACCTGACAAAAAGGTGCCCGTTGCCATACACACTAGAAGTGCTTTTACAACCCATTTTTTCACGAATTGTCCTCCTATTTCTTCCTTTCAATTTTTCAACTGTGTTCATTCGACAAAAACAGCGAAATATCCTTTACAATCACAGAGCTTTTTCACGGCACGGATATAGTTAAAAACTATCAAGTTTATAATTTATATAGATTTGACTTATATCCCTCCAGTCGGTCAAAATGGATGAAAGGGAGGGGATTCGGATGGTTCAAACCAATCAATGGAATGCCGGGCTATACGACGCCAAAATGAATTTCGTTTCTGAATACGGCAAAGGTTTAGTGGACTGGCTACAGCCGGCTTCTGGAGAAAACATTCTTGACTTAGGCTGTGGAACAGGGGACCTGTGTGCTCGACTATCGCTTGCAGGAGTTAATGTGACAGGAATCGACTTTTCTGCCGCCATGATTGAGGCTGCTCGTCAAAAATATCCGCAGTTTGCCTTTGAAGTAGCCGATGCACATACGTATCGTACAGATGTCAGCTACGACGCTGTCTTTTCCAATGCCGCACTCCACTGGATGAAACGTCCTGCTGAAGTCATTGAAACCATTTGGTTGGCTCTAGCTCCCGGTGGACGCTTTGTCGCTGAATTTGGAGGGCAGGGAAATTGCGGACAAATCACCAAGGCATTACGGACTGTTTTAGCACGAAGAGGAATATCTGCCGACGAGCGCTCGCCTTGGTATTTTCCCAGCATAGGAGAGTACACGACTCTTTTGGAAAAGCAAGGCTTCCATGTCGTACTTGCCTCCCATTTTGATCGCCCGACAGTCATGGCTGATGGAGACCTGGGGCTGTCACATTGGCTGAATTCTTTTTGCAGTCCTTTTTTCGCGGGACTGTCCTCAAATGAAATTCAGCAAGTATGTAGCGAAGTCACTGACTTACTGCGTCCTGCTCTGTTTCAAGAGGGACACTGGGTGCTCGATTACAAGCGTATTCGCGTCATTGCCCACAAGAAATCAGAGAAGGAAACTCTACATGGGGGAGCTGCACAATGACCCGTATTGGCTGTCTCCATGGACATTATTCGAATATTCCCCTCTTATCAGATGCGTTCGCAGCCTTTGACGTAGAGCTCATTCATTTTGTTGATCCAGGTTTACTCCTGCAGAACGAAGGAACCTCTGTCCATACCAAGGAACAATCAAATGCCAAATTACGTGAGCAACTAAACTGGATGCGAAACTGCGGGGTCGATGCAATCGTGATCACATGCACGCAGTATGCTGCACTGGTAACACCAGAAGATGAAGCAACTGCCACTGTTCCACTCTTCACAATCGATGGACCTTTTTTTCATGAGCTTGCACGGCATACTGAGCCACAAGTTCTGCTGTTCTCCAATCCCGCTACTGTTCAACCTACGATGGAGCGTCTCGTGAAACACGCCCATTCTCACAACCTTCATCCAGAGATACAAGTATCTCTCGTCGAAAATGCTTTTGCCCTGCTCATGGAAAACAAGCAAGAAGCTTACAGAGAAGCGATAAAAGACGCCCTGTATCAGCTCCGCCAAACGTTTCCAGACCAACCTATTGCATTGGCACAGCTCTCCATGGCCCCTGTTGCTGATCAATTTGCAAAGGAAAATGACTGTACAATTTCCCATCCTTTACATAGTTTGACGTCGCTAATGTCCGTAGCGTTACAATTGCGTTCAAGCCGTTGAAAAGGGAATGCGTGTAAAAAACAGCCCCGTTTGCTTAGGTCTTTGGCCAGTGGCAACGGGGCTGTCGCATAAACACGAATTCAATTGGCTTTTACATGCCTTCGGAATTGGTCACCAGAACCTCTTCTCCCTCATTCAAGCCGCCTTTGATTTCAATAAAATCATATCCTTCAATCCCGATTTCTACGTCTTTCGGCATTGGATCTCCGGTGCTCGGATCTTTCACCATTACCGTTCCCTGACCTGGTCCCAGAATTTCAACTGCATTGCTTGGCAAGCGCAGGACATTCTGTGCTTGGGCGACGATAATATCGTTGTCTCCCGTCATTCCATGCTTAAAATCAGCCTTGTCTAGCAATTCCACTTTTACCGCGAAACGAACTTCCTTGTCTTCTTTTTTTCCTTCTTTCGGGAGCTCTACGACTTTGCCTTTAAACGGCTCGGTACCGAATGCATACACGTAAACATCGACATTTTGTCCGATTTTAATCGCGGGGATATCAAGCTCTCCAACGGCTGCCATAAAGTAAACAGAAGACGTGTCCATAATAATGGCTGCAGGCTCTGATCCTGGCGCTTCGCCTTCTTTTACGCCTAGCTTGGTGATTACACCGCTAATTGGCGCCGTTACTTGGTTCTTCGCAATTTCACGCTTTTTCTGCTCCATGTTCAATAAGGAACTTTTTAGCGCCAGTTCTTTTTCCATCAGCTCCATACCGGACGCTTCCATATCCATCTTGAACAGTTGTTGCCCTACTTTGACTACATCGTCCTTTTTGACGTCGATCTTGCCGATTTTTCCGTACGTACCAGCCAAGATTTCTATTTCATCCGGCAGCTGGAATTCCTTCTGATTTCGGCTTACATATAAGAGGCCCTTATCATCCGTGTACTGTACCTCACCCTTGTCTCCGACATAAATGGCCCCAGGCTTCTTGACCAATACCTCGACATTGTGAATTCCGCCAGCACCTTCTACTTTTTCACCTATTCTATCCACTTCTGTGACAACACCATCCACAAAATACATGGAAGTCGGAATGAATACCTTCACTTTTTGTCCTACACTGAATCGTTCAGACTCATAGGAGGTAAATTGTCCAATAATTTTCAAATAGTCGGTATTAGCCAGCTTGACTACCACCTGTTCCGGTCTTACATCTTGTCCTTCTTCCACAAGAACCTCAACCACTTTTCCTTCTTTTGTAGCCGTGATCTTGTCTTTCTTTTGCTTAATTTCATTTAACTCTTTTTTCGCCTTTAAAATGTCCAGCTCCAGCTTTTGAATTTCCAGTTGTGCATCCGAGCTGTCTATCGTGAACAAAACATCGCCTTTTTTTACGGACTGCCCTTCTTTCACTAGCACACGTTGCACCTTGCCGCTGAGCTCTGGCTTGACTTCCTCACGGGCCTTCGCTTCCACTGTACCTGCTGAGTTGATTGTCTTCTTGACGTCACCTCGTTCCACGACCGCTGTCGGGAAGTTCGGTTTTTCTTCCGGCTTTTCTTCTGTAACCTCTTCGCCCTTGAAGTATGAGTAGCCGTAATAGCTGCCTCCTCCAAGAACGGCCACGACCGTGGCGATAATGATCCATTTTTTCTTGTTCATCTTACGTTCCTCACATTTCATCACTTATTCAGATCGAATCGCTTGCAGCGCACTTAAACGAGACGCGCGGATCGCCGGGAAGATTCCCGCCAACACCCCAATAATAAAGGAGAAGCCAATCGCAAAGAGTGCCAGCCACCCCGGAATTACTGCCAATTTTGTTGGCTCAGCCTCTGGATCACCACCGCCGCCGTAGCCCATGTTGAGACTATCCAAGAGACCGCCAGACGCTCCAAAGTAATTCACCAGCTCAACCGCTCCCCATGCCATTCCGAGACCAGCCAGTCCACCAATTAAGCCAATAAAACCTGACTCCATTAAGAACAGCCAACGAATATTCAACACAGTGGCCCCGATTACTTTCATGATACCAATCTCTTTGGTTCGCTCTAAAATTGACATGATCATCGTATTGACGATTCCAATGGTTGCGACGAGCAAGGAGATTGCAGCAATTCCTCCGAGGACCATCTGAATCACGAAGAAGAAGTTATTGATGGTTTCCAGCTCACGTGCTGGCGACCATACTTCAAAGCCCTTTTCCTTCAACGCTTTGACTACACCCTCGACCTTTTCACGAGACTCTACCTTGACAGTAATTCTGTCAAATTCAAAGGTTTCCTTTTTGGCTTTATCGCGTGAACGGCGAGATGCTCCCTCTTCGACTTCGTCACCTCGACTGCGCGTGACCCACTCATTTAGCTCTTTCACTACATTAATCGGTACATAAACCGCGGCTGACGAGTTACGTTCTTCCGATTTCTTTAATTGACCGACAACCTTTACACGCAATTCTTTTTTCTCGTATTTTGGTTCATCGTCGATGCGATATTCGCGTGACAAGATGAGAGTCCCTGCTCTGTCTACGAGATTGAAGGTCAGTGCTTCTCCGCCCCCTATATCAGGAGGTGGCATCTGAGACATTTCATGCCGTCCAGCTCCGGCCTTTCTTCGCCGTTCCTCGCGCTTTTCCTTTTCTACGTCGCGCAATTCTCTGGATACATCGAAAGCGACCACTATCTCTTGTGGCGCCCCTGTCAGATAGGTTCCTTTTTCAATGTCATTTTTGCGATAGGCAGCCGACTCATTCACATCCACCCCAATAAGCTGAACGTAGCCTTCTCGTCTACCTACCTTAAGCTTCGCTTGCTCTCGTAATTCTTTTATCGGCATAACCGCCTGAATGCCAGGAATCTTTTTTAATTCCTGCACCGCTTGCATATTCAGCTTCTTGACCTTATCCTCTGGAACATCGATCCATTCACCATTTTCCTCGTACCAACGCAATGGCTCGACGTCCATCTCTGTCAAGTTCCCGAAGTTCTCCAAGCTTTTTACCGCACTTTCCTTAAGCCCTAAACTAAGCGCCATCATTGCGACGATTGCAGCCGTCCCGATCATGACACCAACCGATGTGAGGGCTGTCCGCAGCTTCATTCGCCACAGATTCCTCCAGACAATGCGAAAAGAATCCATTACCTTCACTGTTTGTTCACCTCATACCCTCGCCTACGCTGGTCTTGTCCTTTTTTGTACAACCCGTCCGTCCTGGAGATAAATGACGCGGTCGGACTGTTCCGCTACTTCCTGCTCATGGGTAACGATGATGAACGTAGTCCCATTTTCCTTGTTCATTTCTCTCATTAATAGGAGAATCTCCTGTTCTGTCTTCGAATCCAGGTTCCCCGTCGGCTCATCCGCCAAGATAATGCCAGGCTGATTGACGAGTGCTCTGGCAATACTGACACGCTGCTGCTGTCCACCACTAAGCTCATTGGGTCTGTGGTCGATACGACCTTCCAGCCCCACGCGGTGTAAGATTTCTGTTGCTTTCTCCCGACGTTTTTTCTTGCTTTCGCCTGCAAAAATCAGTGGAAGCTCTACGTTTTCCAACGCTGTCAGATTCGGAAGCAGATTGTATGACTGGAAGATAAATCCCATATTTTTACGGCGAAACAGGCATAGTTCGTTTTCGCTGTAGCTGGAAATCTCTGCTCCGCTAACCATGACACTCCCTTCCTCCGGCTTGGTCAAACCTGCAAGCAAATTCAAGAGCGTAGATTTGCCAGAACCCGATGAGCCGCACAGGGCCACGAATTCTCCCTTGTTGATATGAAGGTTGATATCATACAGCACGGGCACTTTGATTTTTCCCGTTCCGTAGCTGTGATTGACCCCTGTCACCGTCAGCTCTCCTGTTGAATTGACCATCGTTTGTCGCACCTCATTCGTTCTTTCAAAATGGAAACTTTCGTAAACATCACATACTAAAGACGTAACATTTCGCAAAACGTAACGCTTCTTTCGGAAACATTTTACGATTTACGTAAACAACCATATTTTCTTCAAAAATATGTAACAGCTATGTAACCTTTTGCAGCCGGCTACGTATTACAATGTAGATGTCAACAAACCATGGAGGGTCGAAGAAGATGACTATCTATCGCTTTTTATTTGAAACAGCAACACGCAGATGGGTTGAAATCATCAAGGCACCCAGTATGTTTGAGGCAGCAAAGCAAGCCAAACAGCTTGCAACCAAGCGTTCCAAGTCCATGTCCACTACCATCAGCTTCTCTTTTCACCACGCTGCTTCTCAAGCATAAATGCACACATACATAAACCGCTTGCCCGCTACGGGAGGCGGTTTTTATATTTTGGGGATATTATTGACAGCACCGATTTCTTCCTCTTTAATATAGAGAGAGGCATTACAGTGCATGACAGTACAGATCCGCTTCGATTGTGCAGCGGTATACAAAGGGAGATAATCACAAATGACCATGAAGAAAGCACTCACCATTGCAGGTTCCGACACCAGCGGCGGAGCTGGTCAGCAAGCAGACCTCAAAACGTTTCAGGAGCTTGGTGTTTTCGGGATGACCGCCCTCACCGTTATCGTAGCCCAAGATCCACATAACGAATGGTTCCACGAAGTGTTTCCGATCGATGTTGCGATTCTGGAAAAACAAATCGAAACCGTACTCGCAGGAATTGGCGTAGATGCTGTAAAAACAGGGATGCTCGGAACCACTGAACTGGTTGACCTCGCTACCCGTAAAATAAAAGAATACGATTTGAAAAATGTTGTCGTGGACCCTGTGATGATCTGTAAGGGTGCAGATGAAGCACTCCATCCAGAAATTGCAGTCAGCCTGCGTGAAGTCTTGCTCCCGCACGCGACAGTTGCTACTCCTAACCTGTTCGAAGCAGGTATTCTCAGCCAAATGGGCGCATTGAAAAGTGTCGATGACATGAAGGAAGCGGCGAAGCGCATCCACGACTTCGGCACCTCTTATGTCGTTGTAAAAGGCGGCAGCAAGCTTCAAAGCGGAAATGCCGTAGATGTTTTCTATGACGGGAAAACGATTGAGGTAATGGAATCAGAGCGCTTTGAGACGAGCTTTACTCATGGTGCCGGCTGCACGTTCTCCGCTGCGATCTGTGCGGAATTGGCAAAAGGAAGCTCTGTACACAACGCAGTAGCTGTTGCCAAAGAATTTATTACCGAAGCGATTCGCCACTCGTTTGCACTCAATAAATATGTGGGACCTACTAATCACGGTGCATACCGCATGAAAAAGCACGGCGAAGCGATTTGCTAATTACTTCTTAGTAAACAAAAACTCCTGACCAAATCCGAGTCTTTCTCGGCGGGTCAGGAGTTTTCTTATAATTACGCTTGTTTTTTGATAGCGACCTCGGGATTGATTGGGGCAGCTCTTCGTTTCATGCGTACGGAAGACACCGTAAATACAATAAGCGCAGACCAGATGAGTCCAAAGCTAATGAGATGTGTTTGGGTGAAAGGCTCACCGAATAAAAATACAGCTGATAAGAGCGATATCGTAGGTGCCAAGTATTGGATGAAGCCCACAACGGAAAGTGGGAGCCTAGTCGTTGCTTGGGCGAACCAGTAGAGCGGCATGGCAGTAGCTACCCCCGCAAGCGTCAGCAATAAAAGTTGCCACCACGCTAAGGAAGTCATCGTCTCCGTCCCATTGACCTGTAGCATCAACAGATAACCGAAAGCAATAGGGGCCACAAACAGCGTCTCCCATGCCAGTCCGATCATCGCCTCCATTCGGACGAGCTTCTTCGCCAAGCTGTAAAAAGCAAAGGTCAGAGCAAGTGATAGAGAGACCCATGGAATCTCACCGTACTCGAAGGTGATGAACATGACTCCGAAAGCCGCGAGCATAAGCCCGAGCCATTGCCCAGCATGCATTTTTTCTTTTAAGAAAAGGACTCCAAGCAGTACGGTGATGAGAGGATTCATGTAGTAACCAAGACTCGTTTGCATGACTTGATCGTTATTCACTGCCCAGATAAAAATGAGCCAGTTTGCGCTGATTAGCAGTGAACATATCGCTAATGCTCCGAGCATTTTAAAACCAGTAACCGCTCTCCACATACTGCGCCAGCGTTTCGTTACCTGGATAATGATTGCAACAAAAATAATCGACCAGACGATTCGATGAGCGAGTATCTCCCATGCCCCCATTGCCTGAAACAGCTTCCAATAGAGCGGGAGTAAACCCCAAGCCAAATACGCCACAATTGCATAAATAATCCCCTGTCTCATCCTAGCTCCTCCATGTGTTTCGCCTTCTCTTTCTCTATAGACAACTTTTGAACTTATTATCTATGAAATAGTGTAACGGAAATAAGAAAAAACAGCTATGTATTCTCACGTAGAATAGCGCGTTCTTTACACTTTCATCCGTTACCATATTACCAATGCACGTAGCTAGCTAGTTACCTCAGTAGCATAGTAAAGTATGCACAAAAATTTTATTGTACCACTTTTATACCTGTAGTACAATAGTCATTATTCTTCCGAGTTTAGTCATACGAAAGGAACTTTTACTTATGACATACTGGCGATCTATCTTTTTAGTTTTACTCGGTGCGTGCAGCTACGGTGTCCTCTCGATCTTCATGAAGCATGCCTTTCAACTCGGCTTTACGCCATTTGAAATGAGTGGGAGTCAATTGATTTTTGGCGGCTTGATTATGACGGTCATGGCCATCCTTTTCTCCAAGCAGCGCTTTTCGTTTACGTATTTGTTGCTTTTGGCACCAGCCAGCCTGATGATGGCCTCAACCAGTCTTTTTTACCATCAGGCTGTTAGCCGGGTTTCTGCTTCACTCGCAATTGTTCTCCTCTTTCAGTTTACCTGGATCGGTGTTTTGCTAGAGGCGATTGTAGATCGAAAATGGCCGACCGCTGAAAAATGGGTGTCTCTGGTTATGCTTGGAGCAGGGACTGTTCTTGCAAGTGGACTAGGCGAAAGCGGTATTCAGAGCGTAGACATGGTTGGTTTGATCTTCGGTCTGATGTCTGGCGCGACCTTTGCCCTGGTTATTTTCTTCAGCGGGCGAATTCTCCCTGGAATGGATCCATACTTGCGAAGCGCGATTTCGATTAGTATGGCAGCCCTGATGCTCTCGATCGTTTATCCGCCGACTTTCTTGGTAAATGGTCAGCTTCTGCAAGGTTTGCTGCCGCTCGGTCTTTTGGTTGCGATCTTCGGTTCGGTCATCCCGATCTTCTGTTTGGCTGTCGGTGTGCCGCGGATCGGCAATGGACTGGCTACCATTTTAAGTGCAGTCGAGCTGCCCACAGTCGTGCTCTTGTCGAGCTTCGTGCTTCAAGAGACTGTCTCTCTCCCTCAATGGGGT
This sequence comes from Brevibacillus sp. MER 51, assembly GCF_023714195.1. Classification (NCBI taxonomy): domain Bacteria; kingdom Bacillati; phylum Bacillota; class Bacilli; order Caryophanales; family Paenibacillaceae; genus Brevibacillus; species Brevibacillus sp. MER 51. The sequence continues at coordinate 354,874 of NZ_JAMAUS010000005.1, forward strand.
GGCGTATTCATGATCCTGGCTGCCATTTGTGTACCGCAAGTAAAGTGGCGGAAACTATTCTCCCCTTCTCACGCCCTCGAGCAGGAAAGAATGTAGCGCCGATTTCTATAAACCACATACAAAAAGCGTGCAGACAAGCTGTTCTGCACGCTTTTTTTTGGTACACCCCCTTCATATAGAAGGAAGGTAGATTCTCTGCCTCGAATTTATTTGCGAAGACTGCCACTCAAAGGGGGAAAGGTATGGAAAAGCGGCATTCGGTGTTATTCCAGCAACTAGAGGATTATCGACAGGAGACGTTAAAAGCAATCGATGGTTTGACAAATGAAGATGCGAACATCATTCCTGATGGTTTCTCCAACAATATCTTGTGGAATCTGGGGCACATTTATCTCGATCAGTATTTATGGATCGCGCACCTTACAAAAGAAACGATCCCGCTCCCCCCTGGCTTCAAGGAATGGTTTAACTTCGGGACCAAGCCTGCTGACTGGAAAACACCGCCGCCGAATCTCGAAACGCTCGTTTCCTTATTACAAGAACAACCTCAGAAGATACAGGCTGCTTACAAGGACCGATTAGACGAAGAGTTTCCCGCAACAGAATCCGGCATGCATACGATTGCGCAAGTGCTAGTACGAACGATTTTTCACGAAGGGATGCACCTCGCCTCCCTCAATACAATCCGGAGGTTTCTAGGCAAATGACTCAGACTATAACGCCGATTTTTCGCATGTTTGACATTGAGAAGGCAAGAGAGTTTTATGTGGATTTTCTAGGTTTTCAGATTGATTGGGAGCATCGTTACGAGGATCATTTTCCTTTATACATGCAAATTTCCTCTCCATCGTGCACGATTCATCTATCCGAGCATCACGGAGATGCTTGTCCTGGCTCAGCGATTCGCGTACAGGTGGAAAACATTGAGCTTTTCCATCAGTCCCTGTTGCGTCAAGGATACAAGTACGCTTGTCCTGATTTAGAGGAGACGCCGTGGGAAACGCGTGAAGTGAGCGTGACCGATCCTTTTGGCAATCGCCTTCACTTTTATCAGCCTGTCGATCACTCGTAAACAAATACAAAGAAAGCCCAGCGACAGTTCCTTTACAGGAGCCACCGCTGGGCTAATTTCATTTAACATTTTGAACATAAATAGATGGGGCGATCGATGGGACTTGAACCCACGAATGCCGGAGCCACAATCCGGTGCGTTAACCCCTTCGCCACGACCGCCATATATAGGGTTTGCTTGGTGCGGTCGAGAGGACTTGAACCTCCACGGTGTTGCCACCACTAGAACCTGAATCTAGCGCGTCTGCCAATTCCGCCACGACCGCATATAAAAATGGTGGAGGCTGACGGGATCGAACCGCCGACCCTCTGCTTGTAAGGCAGATGCTCTCCCAGCTGAGCTAAGCCTCCACAATCCCCCGCTATTTCATTGGGGGCGTTTTGCTAGGTGACCCGTAGGGGATTCGAACCCCTGTATGACAGCGTGAAAGGCTGCTGTGTTAAACCGCTTCACCAACGGGCCAAGTATCATGGCGGATGGAGTGGGATTTGAACCCACGAGACGGTTCGACACCGCCTACACGATTTCCAATCGTGCTCCTTCGGCCGCTCGGACATCCATCCATCGAGCCTGCAAACGTTCGCTTCGGCAAGAATTAATCTATCATATTCACAACATGATTTCAAGTGATATTTTGAAAGTTTACGAAAAAAGGGAGATTGCCTAAAGCAACTTCACTTCCGGTTCAATATGATACAAGTAGTATTCCTTTACAAGACGGAGTGATGTCAGTTGTCAAAAAGAAAGCGCCGTTCAGTAGGCTTCCCCTGTTTGTACGGAAACTGGTGCGGGCCTGGATGCTCCGGGCCGGCTGCGCCGATTGATGATGTCGACAGATGCTGCAAGAGGCATGATTATTGCTATCAAAAGCACGGTTATTTTTCTTGTCACTGTGATCAGGAGCTCGTACGGTGCCTTCGAAATAAAGTAAATAGCTCAACGGAAAAAGGGAGAATGGCCGGACTCATCTCGAACTTTTTCTCTCGAACAGGGTGCTTTCCCAGCAATCCACGCTAGTTTTTTCTGAATCGTTCTCCTTGCCAGTTTTCATCCAAAAAACGGTAACAACTTGGACATAAATCAGTCATAATTCCCTTGTTTTTCCTTGTATTTTTTTGGTACTCTATTGAATGTCCAAGGAGGGTACACAGCGTGGAATTGCACATACGAACAGACGCCAGTGTGGCGCTGACGTTAAAGAGAGAAATTATTTGTCATGGTATTTCCCGTTTTTATGTCCGTCCATACGATGATGATCACGTTGAATTTATATTCCTAGCACTTTCAGAGCACCAGAAGAAGCTGCTGTCTTATTCACTACGAAATTACAGCTACTGCCTAACATATCTAGCTTAATCGTTCTACGGTCATTTTCCTCCCCTTTTTTAAAGGGGAATTTTTATTCCCTTTTTCGATATATCCAAAACGGCGAACATCGTCTGTGGTCAAGTTATACAAGGCATTCAAAAATTCGATTTGGAAACTTCCTGGCCCTACTCCTGCTGCTTTCTCGGCTGCCAACTGAGCAGCAACACCGTAGCATACCAATGCCGCAGCTCCTCCGATCAGCTTGTCATTTGAAATGGCTGCAAACGCTCCCATAACAGCCGTTAACAAACAACCTGTTCCGGTCACCTTCGTTAAGATGGGATGACCATTATGGATCGAATAAGTCGTTTCTCCGTCCGAAATCACGTCGACCTTGCCCGTAATCGCTACGATTGTCCCCAGCTTTTTCGCTGCTGCTCTCGCTAGGTTCTCGACATCTCCGCCTGCTTCCTTCGCATCTACACCTTTAATCTCCCAGCGTTCCCCTACGACATTGGCAATCTCGGCAGCATTTCCTCTAATCAAGGCTAGGTTGAGTTCCTGCGCAAGACGTTGACTTGTCTCGGTTCGATACGATGTTGCTCCCGCTCCCACCGGATCAAACAAAACAGGCACGCCATGCTGGTTCGCGGATTTTCCTGCGATCAACATCGCTTCGATCTCATGCTCATTCAACGTCCCTATATTCAATACAAGAGCTCCGGCAATCCTTGCCATGTCTGCCACCTCTTGTTTGGCGTACGCCATGACAGGTGACGCACCAAGAGCTAACAAACCGTTCGCTGTAAAGTTCGTGACAACTACGTTCGTTATGTTATGAACGAGTGGATTTTCCTCGCGCACTTTAGTTAGTAATTGCCCGATTGTCTCCAGAATCATGATCGTTACCCCTTTCCTCTTGAACAGCGAATCGTGGAATCATCTTGTATACCTCGATGACTTCTCCTAATATAGAATGCTCTTGCATGACGCCAATGATGATATACGCTTGCTTTAAGATGGGTAATTCGTGCATGTTAGCTACAATTTTCCACACTTTCCCATCCTCATCCGTCACGCTGGCACTGAAGGAGACTCTTCCCGCCCCTTCTTTCAAGATATCCACGGCATCAAGGACTCCGCATATTTTCATCCGATCATCTGGATGCATGATTCGGTTTTCCTCGACCCATTTTAGCTTCATTTCTTCTACCTTTAGTGTTTTCCATCGATCAAGGAACTCCCAATCTTTGGAATGCGGAAATATATGCTTCGTTTGCTCAAGGAAGGTGTTGTACTCTCCGTGTAGCTGATCTACATAATCATCTACATCCTCAGAAATCACGCGAATTGAATCTTCTCCGCATGTACGGATGTGGTGAGCCAGGTATTTGAAGGACTCGATCATGTCAAAGTTTCCCCAGCCCCAGGCCTGTTCGCCGAAAACTCCCCCCCGGGTTCGGCATTTTAGGCAGGTGAAGTAATAGTATGTAGGCATATCTGTTCCCCTATCTCCCCTATTTTGTCTCTCTTTTGGTATCGGTTGAGGAAGCGATGCAATTTATGTTACATTCGAACCTATTTTTTGAAACTTCTCAGCAATTTGTTCACAATTTAACTTCTGTAATTTAGTGTAAGTTAAATTGCAAAAGGTGGCTCCCTCAAAATTTTCAGGAAGCCACTCTTCATTATACTCCTTTTATGGCAATAAGAGGGTTACATTTTGCTACGACAGATGCAAGATTTGCTCCCACTACCGAATCGATGATTTGATCCACATCTTTATAGGCTTGCGGGCATTCATCAAGGATGGAAGCAAGCGAACGGTGATTCACCATGATCTCGTCTTCCTGTCCCACGCGCATTGCCTGCTCAAATTGATCGATGGTCACGAGCTCCTTGGTTGCTTTGCGAGAACGAACACGCCCAGCACCATGACAGATCGAATAAAAGTTTTTCGCACCGGCCTCCGATCCAACCATGATATAGGACGATGTTCCCATAGAACCGGGGATCAAAGCTGGATGTCCGGTTTCGCGATAAGCCTTCGGATTTTGGAAATGGCCTGCTGGCAACGCCTTCGTCGCTCCTTTGCGGTGGACGAGCATCGGTGTGTTGCGATGGAATTCTTTCAAGGCGTAATTATGCATCAGATCATACAGGACAGGTGTACGCATCTCACTACCAAAAACATCCCGAAATGCCTGCTCTACTGAAAATCCGATCATATGCCGATTCGTTACTGCAAAGTTCAGCGCGGAGTACATCAAATTCAAATACTGTTGCCCTTCCTCGCTTTGGATCGGAGCATATACCAGGCTCGGCTCAGGATTATGAATCCCCCATTTGTACATGGCTTCCTTGAAGCTTTTGGTATAATCCCGCCCGAGCATAGCCCCCCACGCACGCGAACCGGAATGAATCATGATGACGACCTGGCCGTCGAACAGTCCCCACGCTTTGGCAATCTCCCTGTTCTCCTCCGCGATCTCGATATGCTGGATTTCAATAAAGTGGTTACCGCCCCCCAATGTCCCCAACTGGCCCCACGCACGACTCCAAGATTTTTGCGGTATTTGCTCCAGGAAGGAATGGTCGAATTCAAATGTGTACTTTTCCACATGCGAGAAAGAACGGCTTAAAGTGTCGGGTGCTGCTTCTGTATCCGGAATATAGTTGCTCGGCAGCCCTTTTAAACCATGCTTCACCACTTCCTCCAAGCGAATATCCGTAAAATGCGTATGACCCCGCTCGTTTGTCGGGACGTACGCTTCGATCGCTTCGATCAATGCACGTTTTAGGCTCTTGTCTTTGAGGTCATCTCGATGCAACGGAGTCAGATGTACACGCATTCCACATCCAATGTCTGATCCGACGATGGAAGGCGAGACAAATCCATCGGCAAGATTCCAAACGGCTGTCGTCCCAATGCAGGTCCCAACGCCTACATGCGCATCGGGGGTATACGAAAAATAAACATTTCGCGGAATCCGCAAATTATTGTCTGCCATTTGATATACGCGTTCACCGAAGCTCGCAAAGACTTCGTCATTCGCAAAAACGTGCACTTCTCCATGCTCCAGCTTCACTTCACGATGGTTGTTTCCATGCAAAATTGTTTTCATTATCCAATTCTCCTGTCTCTCACAGCCTGCGCTGTTTTTCATACCCTTATTTTCCATCCGCGCATCTGGTTTGAACATGGTAAAAGTATTACGAATCTCTTTTTCTCATTGACTTCTCTTCCGCCTCTTCGTAATATGAGGACTAATTTGGAAATAAATGACGAATGAATAAGGATGAATGTAATGGCACGCGAAAGCTTTGACAAAGAGCTGCAATTGCTCCGTCTCCTGTTTTTGACCGCTGGTGCCTACAATCGGCAACAGTTAGCCGAGCGGCTCGGGATTTCCGTACATACGCTTGATAAAACGCTAAAAAAGCTGAAGGACATCCAATCGACCTTTTATCAGCATGTCGGGGATGAGGAGAAAAAAGAGTATTATGCACAGCTTCGTTACAACTATTTTGAGGTGACGGACAATTTCTTGATGTTTTTGTACCATGCGAAATCATTGAAGGATTCGGAAGTAGAACGACTGTCGCACATCTTGGAAAAGCTCAAGCAACAGCCTCTTTCCATTAAAGATTTGCTGGATACGTTTGTGGATACAGAGCCCGATGAAAAAACGATTCGTCAGGACATGAAATACCTCGAAGAAATTGGCGTGATAAAAAATGTGAGTGAGGTCAGGCCGTACATCTATCAATTCGACGGTGAGCTACTGGACTCGCTGACGGACGACGAGTTGTTGGATCTGTATGATTTCATCGACTTCATGGCCAATACACAACTTCCGGCTGTCCCTGGTTATCTTCTGCAAGAAAAAGTGAAGCGTTATCTCAAACATCGCTTGAAGCTAACCGATGCATCTGCGTTTTTGTACAAATATCATTTCGTCTCACGCATTCTCGATGAATATCAAGCTTTGCTTCTCACCGAAGCCATTCGTCAGCGAAAAATCGTTGAATTTCACTACTACACACCCAAACGCCGGAAGTTTTACGATTCCCAGAATACGAATCCGGCTTTCCAACGAGACACATCCGGGCGACATCAAAAAGTCATTCCACTCCGGGTTATTTTTGATCATCAATACGGCAGATGGTACTTGCTGGCCCAAGGATGCGGCAATGGTCCGCTGCGCAAATACCGCGTGGAAGGTATGACCAAGCTCGTAACAGGCAAATCCGTTACGCCGGAAATCTTCTCTTCCTTGCAAGCTAGTGCGGATGAGCGTATTGCCAACAGTTGGCTAATTGATACAGGAAAACTCGTAACCGTACGCCTGCGCTTTTTTCAGCCTCGCGACACGCCTCATTCCTTTATCCAAGAGCGAGTGGAGGCACAGGGGCAATGGGGGATTGTGACAGAAGAATCACGGGAGAGCTTTGTGTACGAGATAAACGTAAACAGCACGATGGAAATTACACCGTGGATTCGCAGCTTCGGTTCAAGCGTCGAAGTTCTTGAACCGCTGTTTCTTCGCAAGCAATTCCAAAAAGAATGGGAGGAGCTGCTCGCCTACTATGAATCTGTTTGATAAGATACATAATTACCAACTGGTGACACGGCTGGATGAAGCGGGTGTTTATCCGATAACCTCACACGAAAAAGCGTGGCTCGCCCTGATGCTGGAGAATCCATCTGCGGCAGAAATTTTCGAGCCCGCTACACTCGAAAAGCTTCACCGTTTGACACATCTGCCTGATAATAAATGGACCGAACAAGAACGGTTCGTGGAAAAAGCGCAAACTCAGGCCAAGCAGCTCTGGAGCCCACTCGTGCGTACCCTGCGGCGAATCATTCTCGGCAAGAATCACATAAAAATAACCGCAGCCACGAACAAAGGCCCGGTTTTTCGCAATCAACGTGGGGTTCCCTACAAGCTGGAATATTCACTTGCCAAGAAGGCCTGGTACCTGATCTGGTTGAACATGTCTTCCAATCGACTGATCACGACTCCGCTGCATCTCATTCGCTCCGTCGATGAGCTTTACATAGAAGATGGATGGTATGACAGTTTTTTGCCGACTATCTCGGAACAGATCCAGCAGCGCAAGCAGATGGCAAAAATCGTGATCATCCCTCGTTACAACGCTGAGCTCCAGCGCATATTGTACGCCTTTTCCTGCTTTGACAAAGCGGTCGCTTTTGACCCAGAATCACAGGTGTATACAATCACCCTGCACTTTCTATCCGACGAGCAGGAGTTTATTTTATCGCGCATTCGTTTTCTCGGCCTGCGTGTAAAAGTAGTAGAAAACGATCAACTCAAAAAGCGAATGGCAGAGTCGGCAACGAACGCCTTGGCAAGATATACCGAAACTCCACATTGATTGTCCCAAAAAATCAGGAAATCATACCCTATTCGATTTCCTGCATTTCCCTTATGATAATTCAGGTGAGATAGTAGCTAATCCAAGTCAGAGGTAGAAATGATGAAAACAACATGTAAAAAAGCGTCTCTCATATGTGGGCTATGGCTTAGTCTGTCGTGGCCGTTTCTTACGGAGCCGGCGCAAGCAGCAAGTGTCATCCAGGCAAAGGTGGTCGCAACCTCTCTGAACGTTCGCAGTGAACCAGCCCTCAATGCTTCCGTTGTCGCTACCGTGCCGCAAGGAGCCGTCGTGACCATTACGGATGAAGCATACGGTTGGGCAAAAATTAAATACAATCAAAAGGTAGGCTGGGTCGCAGGGTATTACTTGCAAAAAGGAGCGGTAACGAGTGCGAGGTCAGCTTCTTCACCAGCCAATACGGCGAGTACCAAAAGCCAGCAAGGCACGGTTTTGGCCGATTCGCTTCGAATGCGCAAAGGGCCAAGCACGAGCCATGAGATTGTCCTTTCGCTGCCCAGAGGAACCCGTGTAGATATTTTGAAAAAGCAAGGAGACTGGATCCAGGCGAGAACTTCCAATGGACAGACAGGCTGGGTGTCTGCGACATATATTGGCGATGCCAAAGCCAACGCCCCGGTGTCCAAAAGCACCAAATCGCCAGGCTTAAAAGGAAAAGTCATCGTCATCGACCCGGGACATGGTGGTTCCGATGTCGGGACACAGGGAACACAGTGGAATAGCATGGAAAAAACGTTGAATTACAAAACGTCCATGCTGCTCGCCAGTAAACTGCGACAACGGGGAGCGCAAGTGTTCATGACGAGGACAAGTGACACAGAAAAGCCTTCGCTAGCGCAGCGTGTCGCTTTTAGTGAATCAAAGGGAGCGGATGCCTTCATTAGCATTCACTACAATTCTTCTGTGAAGCCAAATAGCGGTACCCTCACGTTTTATTATTCGCAAGGCAAAGACGAGCCATTAGCTCGAGCGATTGAGTCTCGCTTGGCAGGTGGCATCGGTTTAAGAAGCAATGGCATTTCATTCGGCAACTATCACGTTCTGCGCGAAAACGATGATCCATCCGTCTTAATTGAGCTTGGGTTCTTATCGAATCCAAAGGATGAAGGAATCGTCCGTACGTCGTCCTATCAAGACAAAGCTGCGCAGGCGATTACGGAAGCTCTAGCGGATTACTTCGGTCGATAATCGTAAGGCTGGACGCTGTAGGAGAACAGCTTCCGCTCGAATTTCCCTTTGGGGCCAATGATCTGATACCAGGTCTCTCCGATCAACAAGTCGGTTGCAAAATCCTTGTCCAGCAGATTGGTGATCGTCTCCATGACCGCTTTCTCATTGTCTTTTTGAATTTTCAACGACAAGGCCAGGACGAAATACGCCTGGTCTTCTTCCATTTCCAGCAAATGCAGACGGGCTGTACCACGGCGTTTGGCATTGAAACCATCGATCACATGTAACAGACCCTTTTTTGCTTGCACTTTATACTTTGTCGCTTCCCTCCAAGAGGAAATAACCGCATCGTACAATGAAAAGGTCAGGATGAAATGGCTGGCGTAATCCTTCGGGTTAAAAGGCTCCGGTCCCATTTGCTTCTCATCCGCTGGTATGACGACGAATGCTTTGTAGTTGCTAAAAAACGGATCGCTCATGGCAGGTCCTTTCCTTCGAGAGTATCTGTGTTGGTTAGTATCCACTAGGAAAGCAGGATATTATGTACAAAAACGGTCATTAACGTTCAAAAGGCCAAGTCGACATGAAAACCGACTTGGCCTTTTGCTTGCTTTTGTATAGGCATGTTTTTCAACTGAATATCTACTCATTACCGGTGGGTCATCGAGACGCTTCCATGCCCGTGCTCCTCTTCCATGACCTCCATTCCTGCACCATGATTGACGGTCCAGGTGATGACTTGGCTGGAAATGACAACGGCCAAAATGGTATACATCATCTCTTTCATCGGTACGAACCAGAACGACATGCAAAGCACAATAACGTCCAGTAAAAGAAAGACCGTACCAATGGACAATCCCGTGTACTTACTGATCAACAGGGAGAAAATATCGTCTCCACCTGTCGCAGCTCCATAGCGCAGAACCAATCCGGTACCCAGCCCGGTCAATACACCGGACAAGACAGACGCCAGCGGCATCATTCTGCTCATATCCATGACAATCGGTGAAAATCGTTCAAACAAATCGTAAAACATGGTAAAAGCAAGTGATGCAAAAATGGTGTCCCAAATGAACTGGCGGCCTCTAACTAACCAGGCAACCAAAAACAGTGGAATATCCAGTAAAAGCATCACCATCGCTGGCGACAAGTCAAAGGCGTATTTCGCCAGTAACCCCAAGCCAACAAACCCACCTTCAGACAAATGGTTCTGAAAGTTAATGTGATAATACGCAAAAGCAAGTAAACAAGCTCCAAACAAAATCATACTGTAACGCTTAGATAACTGCAGCGCTCTCCTCATCATGGTTTCCTCGCATTTTTGTCGGTTTAGGCACAGACGACCAACCGACTACCGAGGAACATCGCAAGTATAAGTCGCTACTCATACAAAGGGCCCCGCTTTCGTAGTAGATTGGTCGTCTTCAGTGACGAGCGACTACTACGAAGCTAGATGTAGGAGAGGTCAAAACGTTTCCAGATCGTCCTATGGGGACGCATGGTATCCTGATCCCTTCCATGGCTTTTCTTGTATTATATCATAAAAAAGGTGAAAAGACGACTCGAAACCGTCTTTTCACCGAGCTAAAATCGGAAAGCTTGTCCTTTTAGCTCCACCGGAATCCCTGCTGTGACAAGAAAAACTTGATCGGCAACAGTTGCCACACGTTGATTCATCAACCCTGCCAAGTCACGAAACATACGGCCCAACGGATGTTGCGGGACGAGCCCGTCGCCTACTTCATTTGTCACCAGCAAAACGGTACCGGGGTAGTCTTTTAGCTTCTTTACCAGCACATCAACCTGCTGGAGCACTTTCTCAAATGGCTGCTCCTCTCCCTCATACAACAGCCAATTGGACAGCCAAAGGATCAAGCAATCAACCAAAATCACCGTCTGCTGTTCTTGTATGTCCTTTTGTGCTCCCAGCTTCGCAAGCCATTCTGTCAATGCGTACGGCTCCTCAATCGTTTGCCAAGGAAAGTTGGACTGCAAGCGGCGGTCGCGATGGTGCAAGATCCGCTCTTCCATTTCCTCATCAGTGATTTGTGCAGTCGCGATGTAAACACCCGAGGAGCCCAAATGAGCTGCGTATTTTTCGGCAAATGTGCTTTTTCCGCTGCGTGCTCCACCTGTAATCAGTACAATCATGCTTCTGTCTCCTTACACTTGCGATTGCAAAATAATTTGCGGCAAATGATGAACAGGATGCTCCATGACAATCGGTCTGGTTCCGTATACAGCCTCTATTCTGTCACTTTGCAAGATGTCTTTTGGTGTGCCGACGCTTATCTGCTTTCCTTTATGCAGCATCAGGATACGATCGCAGTATAAGGAGGCCAGATTCAGATCGTGCAGCACAGCAATGACCGTCACCTGCGTCGTCTTTTGCCATTTTCGCACAATGTCCATCAGTTGAATCTGATACCCGATATCGAGGTAAGTCGTGGGTTCATCCAGCAATAGCACCTGTGGTCGCTGGATCAATGCCTTCCCCAAAGCCACGCGCTGCTTTTCCCCACCGCTCAACTGATCCAGTGTGCGCTCTTCCAAATGTTCAAGACCGAGCATCTGGACGATTTCATCAATGAGCGATGCGACATCCTGCTTTTCTTCGCCCAGCCAATTTTGGTAAGGAAAGCGTCCCATCTCCAACACCTCTCGGACACGAAAGCCGACTGGCGGCAGACCCTCTTGCTCCAAAACAGCCAGTATTTTGGCAAGCTCTTTGCGTGGATAGGAAAGAAGCTTTTTCTCCTGAAGCAAAATGTCTCCGGCATCTGCCTTGATGACTCCTGAAATCATTTTCAGCAAGGTGGATTTACCGCTTCCATTGGGCCCGATGATGCCAAAAAATTCTCCCTTTTCCACGCAAAAATCGATTCCGTGCAAAACTGGCGTATCCTGATACGATTTCTGCAAGCTGCGCACATTGATCATAAGCTTACGTTACCTCTTCCTAAAGCGTTTATTTTGCTTCAATAAATAAGCGAAAAACGGTGCTCCCAGAAATGCTGTCACGACACCGAGCGGGATTTCTGTGGGACTTAGCAGCATTCTGGAGAGAGTGTCGGCCCACAGCACATAGATGCCACCGCAGATCGCAGCCATCGGCAGCAAAATACGGTGGTCAGGACCAACCAGCATACGGACGAGGTGCGGTACCACCAGGCCAACGAACCCGATAATTCCCGCGATAGAAACCGCTGCTGCCGTCAGAAGAGTCGAGACGACCAGAACCACCATCTTTGTTCGATCCACATGGACGCCGAGATGCGCAGCCTGCCGCTCGCCCAATGCAAAAAGGTTCAAGGAACGCGCATAGCTCACCAGCACCATTCCACCGATGACCAAGTACGGAATCAAGACGTACGTAAAGGCCCAGCCCCGAAATGACAGGCTGCCCATCAGCCAGAACACGATCTCATTCACCGTCTGATCGGATAGCGAAACCATAAAGGAAACGAGCGAGCCGAGAAAAGCCTGCACCACAACTCCAGACAAAATCAGGGTCTCTGTTTGGAGCTTTCCTTGCGTGTTCGCGAGTCCGAGTACGATCCATAGACTGAGCAGACCTGTAAGAAATGCGACGACAGGCGTGCTCCATGCACCCAAAAAGCTGATTTGCAAGCCAAACAGGATCAAAAAGGCCGCTCCGACAGCAGAACCTGATGCCACGCCCATCGTAAACGGATCGGCGAGCGGATTGCGCAAAACTCCCTGAAAGCCCGCTCCCGCAAGCGACAAGCAAGCCCCAATCAAGACAGCCAATACAACGCGTGGAAAACGAACCTTCATGACAATTTGCTCAGATGACTCTGGCCACGCTTCGGCAATCCAGTCAGAGAAGCCCGGGATCTGCTGGAGCAGGATGAGCCATACTTGTGAGATCGGGAGTTGTGCCGCCCCCATCGAGATGCTGATGACTATTGATGCCAGAAGGACAAGACAACTGACTCCTCCCCATATGAACAATCGTTTCTTCATTTTATTTCACCAAGTCAGGGTAAATCGCCTTGGCTACTTCGATCAAGCCTTGTGTAATGCGCGGACCAGGACGGGACAAAATATTTTGGTCCATGCCAAAGATTTGTTTTTCACGAATCGCCTTCATTTTATCCCAACCATTGCGATTCGCGATCATATCCTCCAGCTTGACGCCGGTCTTTTCATCGGTAATTCCGCTCGCATACAAAATGACGTCTGGGTCGTTTTGCAAAATCTTTTCTTCACTGATCGGATTCCAGCCTTGGGTGTCAGAAGCAATATTTGTCGCTCCAGCCAGTGTGATGAGTTCGTCCATGAACTCGCCTTTTCCGACTGTCCAGCCTGGGGAGAATTCCAGGTATACCTTTTTCTTCTGTTCCTGTTTTACATTTTTCACTGCATCTTGAACGTACGCGATGTCTTTCTTCATTTGCGCGACGACTTTTTCGGCTTGTTCCTGTGTATTCGTGATAACTCCCATTGTTAAAACATTGTTAAGGATGTCATCCATCTTTGTCGGATGGGTAATGTAGACGGGCATTCCGAGAGATTTTAGCTTGTCAGCCACTGGCTTCTCCATCGAAATCCCACCGACGACCATATCCGGCGTTTGAGCGAGAATGGCTTCTTCATTCGGTTTGACGACGCCGCCAATTTTCGGCTTTGCCTTCGCCGCTTCTGGATAATCGTCATAGTCTGAGACAGCTACGATCCGATCTTCCAAGCCTAATGCGAACAATATCTCTGTCTCGGCAGGTGATGTTGAGACGATTCGCTCAGGAGCTTTTGCAAAAGTTACTTCTTTTCCAGTCGCATCCGTGACTGTCAATGGATACGTTGTTTGTTTTGCAGGCTGCTCGGCCGCGCTCTCTTGCGGTGTTGTCTGCGGTGCACCTGTTTGTCCACCTGGTGCTGGCTGGCTATTATCATTACCCGCACAACCCGCGAGGCTCACCGCTACCAGTAGTGGGATCATGAATCGCAATGAACGTTTCATATGTAGAACTTCCTTTCTTCATGTCTGATTGACTGTACCTTCCAATAAAAAAAGCGACCCTTGCTTCCATTCGGAAATCAAAGGGTCGGCACCTCAGGGCAAACAGACAGGATGGTCTGCTTCCTGAAATAGGCCGATCCTTTCCGCGAAGGCAACAGGCACGAAAACAAACAGGCAGGTCTCCTGGCTTACGGCTGAGGAACGAGCCGATTTACAGTGGCGGGACCGCGTCGGATTTTCACCGACTTCCCTTTTCACCCGATCTTTTTAAGAAAAGACGAGGCACCTATTTGCTGTTACGTTTGAAATTGTCACAGTCCATGATTCATCCTACATCATAGCATTCCTTGGATGAAAAAAGAATGACAAACACGTAAGCCAATACTTTCTTGCCTGCTAAAAATGAAAAACGCCTGAACAAAAGGTTCAGGCAAATGTAAAGCTTTTCGCAGGCTACTCTCGTTTGTGCAAATAAACCAGAATGCCCATGGAGCATACTTGCAAATCGAGCTTGAGTACTTCGAAAACGTCGTGGTCACCACTGATGCCTTGTGACTGTAGATGATCCGAGATTCGTTCAAACAGCGTACGAGACAATTCTTCATAGGTTTGTCCAGCAGCAATCGCTGACTCTCCTTCCTCAACAAACACAGGGAGCCACTCACGTATTTGGCGGTACACATCATCTACCTGCTCAGACATCCCATAATGACCAAAGTAAATGCGATTTAGCTTGCGTGCTTCAAAACGGCTTAGAGACGCTAGCATGGCATCGGGGTCAAACTGATTCGGGGAAGTAGATGGCAGCACGAGGTGTATGCCATCCTTTTGAAGCTGTGGATAAAGTACACCTGCCGTATCCCCTGTGAACATGCCGCGGCTTACGGGATCGTAGATGCTGAAATGATGATTGGCATGTCCCGGCGAATCCAGAAACTCTAACACGCAATTTTCTCCGATCTTCAGTGTATCCCCGTCGCCGCGAATCAAAAGCCTCTCCTCAGAAACTGCCACGATCGGATCGAACAATCGATCAAAATCATCGTGATAAACCGCTCTCGCCCCTGCGATCAGTCGGCTCGGATCTACGAGATGACGTGCACCTTTCGGGTGGACGACGACCTTTGCGTTTGGACAATCCTTCAAAAACAGTCCTACTCCTCCTGCATGATCCAAATGAATATGTGTCACAATGATGTATTTTACTTGTTCCGGCGTATAACCGAGCTTGGCGAGACCGGCCTTGATGTATGGGACAGAGGGGCTTGGTCCTGTTTCGACCAAAGTCAGTTCTTCTTCAGCGATGACATAAGTCCCCGTACGCTCTGGCCAGCCCATATCGAAACCGTCTATCAAATGAATGCGCTCCCCTAAGTAAATAGGCTTTGATGATTGCATGTAAATGCTCCTCCTTTTCGAAAACTATTTTGTTGCGAGAATATTTACACTTTATCACCTATTTGGGAGGCGCTGGTGAAAAACAACACAAAATCTTCATATTTTTTTCGTAATATAAGGGCAGTAAAAAAATCCCATTACTTGGAGGGGTGCAAAAATGGGTCAGCTTTTTTCCGAGTTACGACCTGAGCATGAGAAGTTTATCAAGAAGCAACGGATGTTCTTTGTTGCCTCTGCTCCAATGGACACAGATGGTCACGTGAATCTTTCACCGAAAGGGTACGATTCTTTTCGCATCATATCGCCTACGGAGGTCGCCTATTTAGACCTGACTGGAAGCGGAAATGAAACCAGTGCACATCTGCAGGAAAATGGCAGGATTACTCTTATGTTTTGTGCCTTTGAAGGCCCTCCTCTCATCATGCGCCTATTCGGCAAAGGAACGGTTATTCTCCCGGATACGCCTCGGTGGGATGAGCTCGTAAAGGACTTCCCTCTTCTGCCCGGCGCTCGTCAAATCATTTCCGTAAACGTACAGGAAGTAAAGACTTCTTGCGGCTGGGCCATCCCCTTCTATTCCTTTTCAAAAGAACGCGATACCCTGCAGAAATGGACCTTGGCGAAAGACGAAGAGGAACTGCTTGCTTATCAAAAGGAAAACAACGTAGTCAGCATGGATGGCTTGCCAACACCCTTGGGACAAAAGCTTTTTCCCGCAGTAGGCGGGGATAACGAAGCGTAAAACGCAAAGAAGCTGCCTTTCTCGCAGCTTCTTTTTTGGAAACCTCTTTACTTGCTCGTATAAATCGCCACTGCATCGCGGAGAAACTCGGCTACACCTGGCTGCTCCTTGTCATAGTAAGCGGTAAAACGCGTGTCATCTACATACATCTGGGCCACACCTGCGTGGGCTTCCTTACTGTAGCTGTCCCAATAAAAACTCAGCCATTGACGGTGAAGATCTGCTGCTTTTTGCGCTAATTCATGAGCAGGGTCGCCTGTCGAAAAAGCCTGCGACAACGTCTCGTGCAGCTCTGCGTTCAATTTCTCCAGCGCGGCATATTGTTCTTCTGTCATGCCTTTGACCTTCTGATTCGATTTTTCGATTCGGTCACTTCCATATTTTGCACGAATTTCTTCTCCGTATTGCGCCTCGTTGTCGTCAATCAACTTTTGCTTGAAGCCTTCAAATTTTTGTTTGTCACTCATCGTTTTGGTCCCCTCTCTTTGTGCTAATGTCAAATCGACATTGGCGATTAACGCATCCAATTGCGCTCGCCTTTCCAGGAGCTTCTCGCGGTGCTCCAGCAGTGCCCGGTCAGCATCAAAGGTTGGTGAATCCAGGATCTCCTTGATTTCCTCCAAGCTCACCCCCAGCTCGCGGTAAAAAAGGATTTGCTGCAATCGATCAACCTCTTGCTGTCCGTAAATGCGATACCCTGACGAATTGATTCTCGCCGGCTTGAGAAGGTCAATTTCATCGTAGTATCGGAGCGTCCGGGTGCTGACACCCGCCAGGAGTCCTAGCTTTTGCACCGTATATTCCATGTTCATTCCTCCTGACAAATTGATCGTACACATTTACGGACCGTCAATGTCAAATACATTTTCACAAAAAATTGGCGTTACTTCATTTTCATTATTTGCTAAAATATAGGTAAAGTCATACAAGGGGGGACTTCGATGCTCTATATCATCGGCTTCATTGTAGCTATAGTCGGTGCCGGATGGGGATTAACAGGGCTGCTCAGTCTCAAAGCCAGAGATAAACATGCCATCACCCATTACACTGATGATGCTTATGCCCAGCAAACCTTGTTCCAGATGCATAACAACCCTACCCAAGGCATGTAAAGATAAAAAATGGCTGCCCGCATCGTGTGCATGGCAGCCACTTTTCTTTTTTACAGAGCTTGGAATGTATCAGTCAATACCGGTACGATTTGCTTCTTGCGGGAGACAACGCCCTTCAGAACAGCTTTGTTGTCCACCAATGTTACTTGGTATGCTTTTTCTACTGCTTGTGTTGCACTGCCGAGTGCAATTGCAACAGAATCGTTATTCAAGATATCCGTTACTACAAACACGAACAGGTCCAAACCTTTTTCAGCGATGTTTGCGTTCATAGCTGCTTCCAGTTCGCTTTGGCGTGCAAGTACATCATTGACATCCACTGCATTAACTTGTGCGATTTCTACTTTCGCATTGCCCATTTGGAACTCTTTTGCATCCAATGTGAGCAATTGTGCGATTGTTTTGTCGCTCAGGTCTGCCCCCGCTTTGAGCATTTCCAGGCCGTATGCTTCCAGATTGACACCCGCGATTTCAGCCAGCTCATGAGCAGCCGCTACATCTTGCTCCGTGCACGTTGGGGATTTCAACAGCAACGTATCCGAAATGATAGCAGAAAGCATCAAGCCCGCCATCTCTTTTGGAATGTCTACGCCGTTTTCTTTGTACATTTTCTTCAAAATGGTAGTCGTGCATCCAACCGGCTCGGCACGGAAGTAGAGAGGATTGCTCGTCTCAAAGTTCGCAATACGGTGATGGTCGATCACTTCTACCACTTGCACTTGCTCAATGTCATTCGCGCTTTGTTGGCGCTCGTTGTGGTCTACAAGGATCACTTCATTAACTTCATTCGCCACTGTCTCTACGAGGCGCGGCTCTTTTACTTGGAAGTAGTTCAACACAAATGCCGTTTCGCTGCTGATTACACCCAGACGTACAGGCTCTACATTTGCGCCCAGTTTTGTTTTCAAGTCAGCATACACAAGTGCTGAACAAATGGAATCTGTGTCTGGATTTTTATGACCGAAGATTAGTTTTTTTTCCATCATCCATACTCCTTAATCTTAATTTGGCTTCCAAATTATACCACAGCTTAGCGGATATGCCCAAGATACATTATAGGTTCAAACTCGGTCGTTGGAAATAAGGTTTTGAAGAACACTCCGTAATGAATGGGAGGCGAAATAAAATGAGAGTGGCAGCTTTATATGACATTCACGGGAATGTACCTGCCCTACATGCAACATTGACAGAACTCGAAGTTGTGAAGCCTGATCTTATTGTCATCGGGGGGGACACCATCTCAGGCCCAATGCCCGTCCAAACACTTGAAATACTCTTCCAATTGGATACACCTGTGCAATTCATTCGTGGTAATGGCGATCGTGAAGTACTCCTCACTTTTGACGGTGAGGCTCAGGCCTTGGAAATGTCCGATTCTGTGCGGGAAATCACGTCTTGGGTTGCGGAGCAATTGAGCCGCTCTCATCGTGACTTTCTTTCGCGGCTCCCTCTTACCTACACGTTAACACGCGAGAATTATGAGGACGTACTTTTCTGCCATGCCATTCCCACCAATGATGAATATATTTTCACCCCACTCACTCCTGATACAGTTGTGGCCACTTACTTTGAGCGGACGCTGCAACGAATAGTCATCTGCGGTCATACGCATGTCCAATTTGAACGTCGTCTTGGCGATCTGCGTATCCTCAATGCAGGAAGTGTGGGCATGCCGTTTGCCAACAAACCAGGGGCATATTGGTTACTTCTTGATGGTGACAGCTACGAGCATCGCTTTACACCCTATGACGTAGAGGCTGCTGCAAAACAAATCGCTTCCACGAACTATCCGCAAGCTCAGAAGTTTGCCGAAGAGAATGTCCGAAAGATACCTACGGCTCAAGAAGCAATGGAATTTTTAGAGGCACTTGCACAAAAAAACCGACCCTCTGTTTATTGAGGGTCGGTTGAGAAGGATAGCTGCCTAGATTAATCGTCCCAGTCTACATCCAATACAGCGCCTGTTGTAGCGGAAATCTCCAAATCGACTTCCTGTCCTTTAGCCGTTTTCACTTCCACTTCATACACATAGTGGTTATCATCATCATCCAGCTTCATGGATTTGATGGTGCCGTTCACTTTAGCCAGCGCGATTTTTTTCGCTTGTTCTACACTGATTTTCACCGGTTGTTTTTCCCACTGATCGTCGTTGTCGTCGTCATGATCATTGTCGTCATCGTGGTCAACTATTTGCCACACATCGCCAGTCATCGCGTCGACGTACACATCAATCTCTTGCTGCTTATTTCTGATCTCTGCTTTGTATACGAGGAAACCGTCCTCTTCGTCCAGCTTCCATTCGATAATGGTACCAGGCTGTACATCCCGAACTTTTTTCAGTGCTTTTTCAGGCGTGATGCGCACGAGCTTCGCCCAGTTGTGTTTCACATCATCGTCGATTTGCAGGTACACGGCAGAAGTGTTCTTTTGCGGTACACTGTAGGATTGGTTGCTATGTGCAAAGGCTGTTACGCCAAGGCTCCCTACAATCAGTGCTCCTACCATGGTCATGACTACTTTTTTCATATGATCTCGCTCCTTTTTTCGACTGGGTTTGTTTGATCTCCTTTATCATAAAAAGGACAGATGAAGGAAAAAAAAGAGAGAGATTAGAAATTGATGAGAAAATAGAAGAGACCTCTCACAGCATTCATAATTGCCAGGGAGCCACAGCGATTAACAAAAAGAGCGCGTGTTTTCTACTGGCAAAAACGAACCATACTGGCTTTAAATCGACGCAAATGAACCATTCGCGCTTTTGCGTGCTTTCCGCTTTTTTCCGTATAATGAAAGCAATCGAGAGGACAACAGTCGACTCGATGACATACGAAAGAGAGCGTGAATGGCAGTGTAATACATATCGTTTCTAATTACTTTCTATTTTTTCTTACATGAGAAGGAGAAACGATTTTTCCGTGGAATCACCACTTTTGAAAAACATCTTTTTTTGAATCTATTTCTTCGTCACTATGCATACGGTTGTCATGTCCGTTATGACTTTGGAAGTGAAAAACCCAGCACGTATTCAATTGGCAGCACAAGCAACACAAGCTATCTCCTCTGCCAATACGGAATCAGGCAATCGGAAATGAAAAAAGGCACTCTACTAATCTTGCAGAGTGCTTCTTGTATGTTTACGCTAAACCAACATTCATGTAAAAAAGGAGTGACAGCAGGATGCGAAAAATGGAAGTACGTCCTTACGAAGCAAATTGGGCCAAAATGTTTAGAGACGAGGCGCTGTTGTTGCAAAGGATTTTCGGTGATTCCCCTATGATTCTGGCGGTTATGTAAAAGGGAAAGATTCACTTGCAAAAGCTCTGGAACAAAAAGCGCTTGTATGGAAATATTCTCAGAATGAGCAGCAGTAAATTTCTATTTTCCGAGATTGTTCTTAATGGCTTCCAATCCAGCGATTTCTCCCAAGAAGAACGTATCGCCTGCGAGTGTATCCATCGTGTAGACCTGGTTGTTTTTCACTGCTTGGAGGTTTTTCCAGACAGGATGATCCTTCCAGATATGAATCAACCCTTCTGGCTCCTCTGCTTTTGCTGAACGGCGGTTCTCCGCAATAAAGATATGATCGGGAGCAAGCTCACTCAACGCTTCGATTCCGATACGCCCTCCAATCTTGCCATCCTCAGGCAATCCGGTTATCGGTGTTAATCCCACTTCCTTATAATAAATCGGGAAGTTTTTGGGATGCATTACCGTAAAATCCTTACCATTAGAAACGAGGAATAGCGCCGTTTCTCCTTTATGCTTGTCTGCTGCTGCTTTTGCTTCGCTTTTCAGCTTATTAAAATCGGACAAAACTTGCTTCGCCTTTTCTTCTTTACCAATTACTTCAGCGATTTTCATGAGGCGAGTGGGGACATCCACTGAGAAATCAATGACAATGGAATTAGCCATTTTGTTGAATTCCTCAAATCTGGAGCCTTTTCCGGTGCTAGTCATGACAATAACCTCTGGGTCCATCTCCAGCAAAGTCTCCAAATTCGTTTTTCCACCCAGATCCTTTACCGTTTTACCTTCCGCATACTTCGCAAAAATGGGTGACTTGCTTTTCGTCGACTCAAAGCCTTCCGATACAATCGGAGCAAAATCTAGCACGAGGAAGTAATCTGTTCCCATGATATCGACAGAAGCGACACGCTCCGGCTTTTTCTCCAATGTGACTTCCCCCATCGTATGCTTGATGGTTCGAGGATATACAGGCTCCCCAGCCCCTTTTGTATCGGGTTGTGATGCTCCTGCCTCAACCGTTTGCGCTTTATTGGCAGTGTTTGTGTCTGTAGTCGCCTGTCCTGCTCCGCACCCGGCCACGACGGCTGTGGCTAAGATTACGGACAAAATGCCTGATAATTTCTTTTTCATATCAATTGAACTCCTTTTATTCATCTCCTGATTTCAAACATGATTTACCCTTTTGTTCGGATCAACAAATACAGAAAATAAGGCCCCCCAATGAGGGAAATGACAATACCCGCCGGTACTTCTGTAGCCGGCATAATGCTTCGCCCTATCGTATCTCCGGTCAACACGAGCAAGGAACCGACGAGCGCGGTAATGGGCAGCATGTATTGATGCTGGGGTCCGACCAATCTGCGCGCGATATGCGGGCCAAGCAAACCGATAAAGCCTATGCCTCCACCTGTCGCTACACTCGACGCAGCCAATCCAACCGCACCCGCCATCAAGGCCAGTCGCTCCCGTTGAAGAGATACGCCCAGACTTGCTGCAATTTGTTCATTCATACTGAGCAGGTTCAGTACATTTGCCTTCCGATACACGTACGGCAGCAGGATCACCATCCACGGCATAAGCGCCAGCACGAACTTCCAATTGGAACCCCACAACGATCCCATCTGCCAAGTGACGACAAACTCGAGGTTTCGCGGATTCAACTGAAGTGTCAAAATAATGCTGATGGCGCTAAGTCCCGCCCCTACTGCAATCCCTGTAAGCAAGAGACGGGTAGGAGATATGCCGTGCCCTTTCTTGTATGCCAGCGTATAGATTATGGCTGCTGTGGCGGTGGCACCGAGGAGTGCGAAAAACGGCATCAAAAAAGGCGGGGCCATGTTCGTTGCGGGATATAAAGAGACGAACAACAATACAGCCAGTCCAGCACCAGAACTGATTCCAAGAATGCCAGGGTCAGACAGGCCATTGCGAGAGATTCCTTGCAGGATCGCTCCCGATACAGCAAGCCCCGCTCCAATCATGACCGCAATCACCATCCGAGGAAGCCTCAGCTCAAACAACACGAGACTCTGCTTTTTCGAACCCTCCCCCAGCAACGTCTGCAACACCTCGAAGGGCCCAATACTGTACGGTCCCGTGTTCAAGCTCAGGACAAAACCGACAAGCAAAAGCACTGCGAAAAGAAGGATCAGTCGGACACTACGGCTTTTTCTTTTTTGGGAAAATTGATCGATGTCCACTACCACTCCCTCCTTTCCTTACTTGCCAGATACAGGAAGAAGGGGACCCCGATAACAGCGATAATGGCGCCAAGCGGTGTCTCATAGGGCATCGCTATCATTTTGGCTCCGATGTCTGCAAAAACAACCAAAACAGCTCCCATGACTGCCGAGCATGGAATAATCCAGCGGTAATCAACCCCGACCAGAAAACGGACGATATGTGGGACAACAAGACCGACAAACCCAACACCGCCAACTGTCGAGACAGAAGCACCCGCCAGCACCATGACGACAGCCGCCGACACCCCCTTCACCAGCCTTGTCTTTTGTCCGAGTCCCGCTGCGATCTCTTCTCCCAAACTTAAAATAGTAATGGAGCGAGATAGGATTATGGCCACAACGATTCCTCCGACAATCCACGGCATCATGACGGATACTTGAAACCACTCCGCTGTAGAGATCCCCCCTGCTGACCAGAATGCCAGATCGTAGTTGATCTGAAAGAGGAGGGAAATCGCCTGACTAATCCCCGATATGATTGAGCTGACGACTGCCCCTGCCAACGCGAGCCGCAAGGGGGTCAAACCGTTTTTGGAAAAATAGGCCAGACCATAAACAAGCCCTACCCCCAGACCCGCTCCGATAAAAGAAAAGAGAATAATAGACTCAAAAGGGAGTCCTGGGACAAAAGCAAAAACGAGTACAAGTACGAATCCAGCCCCTGCATTAATGCCCATCAAGCCCGTATCCGCAATCGGATTTTTCGTAACCCCTTGCATGATGGCTCCCGCTACGGCAAAAGCAGCTCCCACCAGCGCTCCTGCCAAGGCACGCGGCATTCGCAGTGTTTGAATAATGACATGGTGCTCGTTGCTAGAATCATAATGAAAAATCGAATTCCAAACGGTGGCAAACGAGATATTCGCCACTCCAGTGACAATGGATGAACTTAGCCCGAAAAGAATGGCGCAAATCCCTGCAACAATCAACACCGTCGCCATCCACGGCCTGGTTCGAAGCGAAGCATTTTTAGTGATCGGCTGTGACAGTGACATTTCCCTTCTTATCCTCCAGAGCAACGTTCGAATGAATCACGGTCAGCTTGTCATTTGCAGCCGTTCTCGCTCGTGCTTCCGGGATGACCTCCGGAAAGCCAAGCTGAAGCATTCCTACGAGTTTTTCCTCCGCATGTACCCCTACCGCTTGCAAAAATCCTGCTTGATACGTAAACGGTTCCGTTTTCCAAACGACGCCCAAGCCCCGCTCCCACGCCGCGAGCTGAAAATTTTGAATCAACGTGCAGGCTGCCGCATAGTCCTCTTCCCGTTCTCTTTGCCGAGAGTCTTCATTTACGATAACCAAAAGATAGGCCGGGACGCGTAAAAGCAATTCCGGATCTCTTTTTTTCATGGCGTTATGAAGAATGGCATCGACAACTACCCGCTTCCCTTCCTCCATATAAAGGACGAATCGCCAAGGCTCACGTAGTCCGTGGTTAGGCGCCCAGACAGCTACATCCAGCAACTCACGAATCAATTCCAGTGGAATCGGGTCTGGCTTGAATTTCTTTATGGTTCTGCGGTCTCGGATCGCTTGTGCAATCGGATACAATGATGACTCCATCTCGTTCCCTCCAACAATAGTGATACTCATTCTCAATCATTATCACAAACTTGTGGGCGCAAGAAAATTGAAGAACCTGATTCCTTTTTTGTACATTCCTGTGACTCTGCAAGATGCGTGAGCGCCTCTGATATGGATTGCTCATGGCCGAGGGCGGAATAATGCAGCCAAGGATATACCCCAGCTCGATGTACATTTCCTTTTAATCGATGCTTGCGTACATCCGTTCGAATTTTCCTTTCGTCGAAAAGCAGAATATGATCAGCCTGAAAATCTTGAAGCTCATCCAGGCTCGCGATATCCAGAAAGGCAAAATGCTCTGTTCCCACTGGAGGTCTTACCTGTAGGTCACCGTATAAAATATCGGAAATTTTCCGCCTTTTCGCACCAAATATACGGGCTCCACCATCCCACGCCCTCACTGCCATAACGGTTTCATTTCCAATTTTTTTGCGGATACGCTCGCGAGCCGCAGCTGCTTTCAGATCATAATAATAGAGCCAACTGGTCGCCACCTCTGTAATTCCCAGCATGGCAGCTACCTGTTGCAAATGATCTCGCCAAGTCGTTGTTTTAAAAGGAATGAGCCAGGTCGGTGCAATGGTTTCCAATTGTTCAAGCCAAGGGGCAACCTGATCTGTTCCGACAATCAAATCTGGCTCCATCTGATGCAGACGGTACAAGTCAAATTCCAGTGTGGCTGCTTCCATCTGGGAATACGGTCTCTTTTGCCGTTGCTTTTCCCAAACAGGGATCAGATGTTGGATCGAAATCCCCAATGCAAGAAGATCACCGATGATTGCTGGATGGAGTACGGCAATTTTCTTTTGTAACGATTTCTTGAAGCGATAAGGGGGAACGCCAACGATCTTTTTAAACATCCGACTGAAATAGTACACATCCCGATAGCCTACTTCACTAGCTACCTCAGGAATCAGCACGTCCTGCGTCACCAGAAGCTGACAAGCCTTCTCCATTCGTTTCCGATTGATGAATTGCAAGGGAGTGAGCGAGGTGTACTCCTTAAACTGCTGGTAGAAAAGGGTCGGCGTCATTCCTGAGTAGCGAGCCATCTCCTCGATCTGAAAAGTCTCCTCACAATGCTGCTCCATATGCTCAGCGATCCCTTGAAGAAGTTGTTGACGATCTGTTTTTTTATCTTGCAGCGTGATTCCAGCCATAATAGCTTGCCATAGCTTCAGAAAAAGAATCTGCATGGTTGCCTGATCGAAGCGATCTTTTCGCCATGCCAGATGCAATTGTTCGATGTGATGGTGAATTAAGGATATCGTTTCGATATGGTGCTTCCCCTGAATCGGTAGCATCACTTCGTTTATGAGCCACCCATCCCTTTCTTTTCTGGCATGAGCAGCAAAAAGCGCCACGTAACAAACATAGAGGTTCTCCGTAATGGGCAAGAGGGCGAGCCCTTCCTGCATATCCTCTGGAGATATGACCATGCAATCTCCCTGGTTAAGCATCCCTCCTGTCTTATCCAACCGAAACGACGCCCTGCCCTCTATTAGCAAAATGATGATTTGTTCGCTTCTCTCTCTCGCTTCTACAAGCTTCCATTCTTTTGAAATGGACAAAACTTGCACATCATTTACAGTGATGACATTCGGATCACTAAATATGTCTGTTTTTCCCATAAATAACTCCTCTTGAATCATGATGCATCAATTGATAACGATTCTCACCAATTGTACGAGAGACTTGGCAAAACCGCAATTGCACTCGAGTGAGAAAAAGCAAAAAAACGCCAAACGATCATCAAGATGACCACTCGACGTTTTCTCTTTCCACTTAAGCTATTCTCATGACACTCTTTGTAGACAAATATTTCTAAATAATCGTATATTTTAACAAAGCATCTCATATTTTCTACCTTTGTTTCTACTAAAACACAAACAGAAAGAGGTACAGGTATGCTGAGCAATCAAAAAGTAATCGTAACAGGAGCAGCTTCTGGGATCGGGAAAGCCGTAGTGATGCACTGCTTGCAAGAAGGGGCCGCTGTCATCGCGTGTGACCTCAATCAGGAAGCTTTGCTGGCACTGGAAGAAGAGATGGATCGAGCAGAAAGACTACATACGTATTGTGTGGATGTTAGCAAATATGAAGAGGTCGCGGCTTTTTTTGCGCATATCGAGGCAGAGCATGCGGATTGTACCAGTCTCGTCAATAACGCAGGCATTTACCTGGCGAAAAACATTCTGGACTACGACCTCGACACAATTGAAAAAGTGCTCGCGATTAACGTAAAAGGTTGCATTTATTTCTCACAGATGTTCGGAAAGCTCCTTTTTCCTGCCCAAATACGAGGAACGATCGTCAACCTGTCCTCTGTATCTGGAATCGAGGGCAGCTCGGATGCAGTCTATGGAACCTCGAAGGCGGCAATTCTCGGCTTGACGAAAAGCTGCGCAATGAACTTCGCTCCCTACATCCGGGTCAATGCGGTAGCACCCACTATGGTTGCTACACCGATGATGGACACCATTCCAGAATGGCGTCGGGCAGAATATCTCGCTCACGGCCTCATCGATATCCCTGTAATGCCAGCGGACGTGGCAGATACCGTCGTTTTCCTGTTATCGGAGAAGTCCAAACACTACACCGGAGCGACTTTTGACATCAACAACGGCGGATATCTGCGGTAATAGCATGGCAAAGGGGCGTTTAGTGCCCTACCATCCAAGGGCGTTTGCCCCCACGACTGTGAGAATGTCCCCGCTGTGTCTGGCTACCGTGGTTATGGCTGCCCCCTCCTCCTTCATGGGAATGCGAATGCTTCCGTACCACTTTTGGTTCCACGCCACGCTCAACACGTTGTCGCAGCGCTTGCGGTGTCATGATCAATCCTGGTGCGGCATACAAACGCTTTGACGGTAGCCGGCAATCGGGGCACGCAATGCTATCTGTAAGCTCGCTCATCTTCAGCCATTGTACAAATGGACCACATTCCTCGCACATGTAATCATATCTCGGCATCGTATTTGGCTCCCTCTTTCGCGTTCTTTTTCTTGGCTACTTCGGCAAGATATCTCGATCAAAAATGCTCGTCGGGATAGACAAGGTGCAGCATGCGTTGGGAATATCGACGATTCCTGCAATTCTTCCTTCCACCGGTGCCGTTCCCAGCAGCATGTACGCCTGCTCCCCTGTGAAACCCATCGCTGTTTTCAAATATTCGATGGCATTCAGGCATGCATTGCGGTAGGCAACATGCGCATCCATGTACAGCTGCTGCCCTGTCGTCTCGTGGACTGAAATTCCTTCGAAAACGAGGTACTCGGTATAGCGAGGCTCTACTGGACCCGGTTTGAATACAGGGTTGTTCACGATGTTATACTTGGCCATCCCGCCCTTGATGACGTCCACATGAAGATCCAGCCAACCAGCCATTTCAATACCGCCGCAGAAGGTCACTTCTCCGTCTCCTTGTGAAAAATGCAAATCGCCCATGGACAGCTTTGCTCCATTTACATAAACCGGAAAGTAAATGCGAGTGCCTTTGGACAAGTTTTTAATATCGCAGTTTCCGCCGTGCTCGCGAGGGGGGACAGTCCGGGCCGCTTCTCTGGCAATCCGATCAAACTCGGCTCCCTTTAGACTTCCCAACACGGCACTGTGCGGGGTCGGCAAATTCGCGAGTGGCGGCATTCTTTCAGGATTTGTCGCTACGAGGTCGCTCTCTCTTCGGTTCCAGCGATCCAACAGTTGGTGGGAAGGTGCGGTACCAATCAAGCCTGGATGAAGAATCCCAGCAAATTTGACTCCTGGCAAATGACGAGAAGTGGTGTAAATGCCGTGGAAGTCCCAGATCGACTTGGCTGCTTGCGAATAATGATCGACGAGGAAGCTCCCGCCGTTTTCTTTGGCGAAAATCCCGTTAAAACCCCATTCCGATTGAGGGAGTGCCCCGATATCGAGAATATCGACAACCAAGAGGTCGCCTGGCTCTGTTCCATTCACCCAGACAGGTCCACTGAGCACATGGACGCGATTGAGATTGACATCCCGAATGTCGGAAGGGTCATCGTTATTCGCGATCTGCCCGTCCGTCCAGTCCTTACATTCCATGCGGAAAACAGCTCCTGGATTCACGGAAACGGTTGCTGGAATGTCTGGATGCCATCTGTTGTGACCAGGTGTATCCTGCTCCTCCATCGGTTTGTTCAAATCAACTCGAAATAAAACTTCTGGCATGCTGCTTCCCCCTCACTTGTTCAAAATGCGTATGCCCTACATTCACAAAAAGAAGCAAATGACATGCCAATGCTTGCTGGACCTAATAAAAATTTGATAATACCGATTCTTTTGGCTATTTTCTCCTGTATACTTAATAGAAAGTGCTTGTCGCAAAACAGGTCATGCAGTTGATCTGCCCTTGACCCGGAAATGTCCCACCTCTCTTGTATCGCTTTCGTCATTGTGTGTCGTTTGTTTCCCTGCTTCCTTGTCGGACACCTGTCCCACGATCGAACAAACAAACTATAACAAGAAAGGGTGCGAGAACGATTTTTGAAGCCGGCATGCTACTCTCGTCTTTCGATTCTTCCTCCGTAACCGAGCGTTCCCATCATCGCGCGATCTCTCATGCTGTCTTTCACTCTCTCTATCAGCAATTACAGGCCACCGCGAATCTTTCATCCTATGAATTTTCTCTGATTAGGGATGCGCTAATCCATTTGCTACAAAATGGCTCTTTGCCGCTTTTTCCGCTATCTCATTCCACTACGCGACATTCTTCTGCCCTTCAAACGAATCATGTGATTCCAGCACTCAGGCATCCCTCTCATTCTGTTCCCAATTGGAAGAGTCTTCTTTTCGCATGGGCGGAAAACAGCCAAGAATACCTCATCGCACTCAGTGACGAGCGCATCGTACTTTTTGCTAACAAGCGGGCACAAGAACGATTTTCGTTAGTTGAAGGCCTTGTGCTCGAGGCGGAATGGGAACAAGAACGCTTAACCAATTGGTATTTAGAAGAACTCGATCTGGGTGAGAAGACGTGGTATCGCCTCTTTCTTATTCGCCCAAGTATGTCAACCTTTTCAAAGACTACTAGCAGCGATTCTTTTTCAGAGATTCATACGAATAGCCCCCTCTATCAAGCTCAACTACATACAGCACGTATTGCTGCAAAATCGCTATCGAATACGTTATTGCTCGGAGAAACAGGCTGTGGCAAAGAAGTCCTGGCACGTGCCATCCACTCCTCCAGTTCGAGAAAAGACGGCCCTTTTCTTGCGGTCAATATCGCAGCACTTCCACGCGAACTGATCGCCAGTGAGCTATTTGGATATACAGAAGGAGCTTTTACGGGAGCAAAAAAAGGAGGACAACCAGGAAAATTCGAAGCAGCAAATGGAGGAACGCTATTTCTCGATGAAATCGGGGAAATGAGTTTGGAGCTTCAAGTGCTTTTGCTACGCGTCCTCGAAGAGCGCAAAGTGACGAGATTGGGCTCTCACGAAGAAAAGCCATTGGATATTCGGATTATCGCAGCCACCAATCGTTCTATAGAAGAACAGGTACAAAATGGGCAGTTTCGGGCAGACCTCTACTACAGGCTCAATGTCCTGCAAATACGCATCCCTCCTCTGCGCGAACGCAAGGAAGACATTGCAACCTTGGCTAACGAGTTCCTCCAGCAGCTACATACCCAATATGCTGGCGGTCCGACCGATATCTGTGAATCTGCCCTGGCGATCTTAAAGCAGCATTCATGGCCCGGAAATATTCGTGAGCTGCGCAATATCGTGGAACGGGCATTTTTACATGCGTTCGGTGATTCGTGGGTCACCTCTCACCATCTCCCGAGCGAATGGCAGCAGCAGTATGGGCTGCAAGAAGCATCCGGGGAACCTTTGCCATTATTGCGCGAATTAGAGCGACAGACGATCCAGCAAGCCATCACACAAGCTCCGTCCATCAGCGCCGCTGCCAAAAAGCTAGGTATTGCGCGAAGCACCCTTTATCGAAAAATGGAAGAGTTAGGAATCGGATAAGAAATTCGGGGGATGAGCCTTAGCAGCTTGTCCCCCGAATCATTTTACAGATACCCTATTCGCCAGCGAGTGCTCGCCGTATCGTCATTCTTGCTTCCTCTGCTACTATCTCATCATTGTGATCAATGGCTTGCATCCAGAGCAGCATCGGAATGTACACCGCCATCATTCTCGCCAATATTTTTGTCTCTTCATCCACTTCTCCATACGTATGGAA
Organism: Brevibacillus sp. MER 51; assembly: GCF_023714195.1. Taxonomy (NCBI): domain Bacteria; kingdom Bacillati; phylum Bacillota; class Bacilli; order Caryophanales; family Paenibacillaceae; genus Brevibacillus; species Brevibacillus sp. MER 51. The sequence goes on from NZ_JAMAUS010000005.1 coordinate 385,367, forward strand.
AAACGATTGACGGGCTTGTGGCGGTAAAAAACTGTACGCCACATTTACATCCGCTCCTGGGTGACCTACATTGAGATCACCCCAGTCAATGATGCCTGATATCTGCCCGGCTTCATCTACCAGCATATTTTTAACATGGAGGTCTCCGTGCAGCAGCACTTCACGTGGACTTAATCGGTCGATCACGACTTGTCCTAAATAATTTGCGATCGCATCCCGATCCTCTGCAGGAATATGTACAGCTAAGGTAGACAAAAACGTCTGCATCTTTTCTTTTCTCTGTGCAATGTCCAGGAGGTTCCTGTGATCATGCTCGATGCCGTTCTCCCGGGCACGCTGGGACGGAAACGCGTGCAAGCGTTTTAAAAACGTTGCAAGTGCCACTGCTGATGAAGCACGCTGCTCGTCGGTCAAGCCTTTTGGAAACGTTCCAGGCACATACGTGTACCCCAAGAAAGGGAATGGATAGTCGTTGGTTGGTTCCCCATAAAAAACAGGCTCTGGATACGGGATCGTCAGGAATGCCGCAAGCATTGGCAGCAGCACCCCTTCCTTCTTGATCAACGCAACAGCGACATTCCGCCTGGGAAAACGGAAGACATATTCGTCCCCCACTCGAAAGACCACGTTATCCCACCCACAGCCGATCAGCTTGATGGGCATGGAAGATAGCCGCGGAAACTGACGGAAAATAAGTGCACGTGCCAATGGTTCGGATACGTCCCAGTCAGCATCCCATGGATTCGAGTTAGTCATGGTTTTCGTCCCCTCCCATTTGTCCTTTCATCTGCCGTGATGGGTGCTTACAGCTACGATTGCGTAGATCGGATCTGATAGACACATCTCTTTCCGCCGATTGCCACGCATTCCGTCCGTTCTACGCTCGTCTGCAGTAACGCTCGGTAACAATTAAGCTCTCTTGCACAAATCATCTGATACCGATCTGCTACTTTAAAATAAGGACAATTGTGCTGCGTGATCACATATTCCTCATCACTGACCTGCTCCCATCTCGCCATAAATCCGTTGTCATCTTGGATGCGCGCCATCTCTGCCACCTTTTCAGATAGCGCTTTTCCTTCCATTTGTCCCTCGTATTTCTGGATCATCTTTTCTTGCTGTCTTGCGAAAAATTGATCCACTCGGTCTTCCCCGTCTGCCAGCATGATATGCTCCATCAAATCCACGGCCAATTGCCCGTAATCATTCGGAAATTGTCCGCTGCCTTGCTGTGTCAACGAGTAGTAATGCATCGGTCTGCCTGCTTTTTGACGACCTACTCTGCACACAACAAAACCGTCTTTTTCCAAGTAGATCATTTGCCTGCTGACAGCTACCTTTGTGAGTTCCAGCCTGTTTTGTAAATCCTTTGTGCTGAGTTCCCCTTCCCTTTTCAGCAACAATAGAATGTATTCACGTGTTGACAGGTGTTTATATCTCTCCATTTTCTCTTCGCCCCTTTATTGGAAAAGAACGATACGCTCACAGTATATGTCCTTTGTATAACTAATTCAACAAACATGTTTATAAAGTGACCCTCTTTGTTCATCACAAAGGTTACGCAACTGCAATTTATTAAACATTTTAGTTGAATATATATAAATTAGTACCTATACTGTGATTGTAGTGCACGGTGTTTTTTCCAAGAAGGATAGGTGAAACGAATGAAAGCTGTATTCTCCCTTCTCCGTGAACGACGGGTCGAAGTGACTTATCAGGAGCCTTTGGCGGCACATACTACCTGGAAAATTGGCGGACCTGCGGATTTACTGATTATACCGAGCAGTAAATCTCAACTGATCATGGTCCTACAAATACTGAATGAACATCATGTCCCATGGATGGTGATGGGAAAGGGTTCCAACCTTTTGATCACAGACAAGGGGTATCGTGGCGCGGTCATTAAATTAAACAAGGCTTTGGACTATGCCCGAATCGTGGGCAATCAGATTTATGCAGGGGCCGGCTACTCCTTAATCAAGCTTGCAGCATTGGCAAACAAGCACAGACTCAGTGGCTTGGAGTTCGCAGGTGGAATACCCGGGTCTGTCGGTGGAGCTGTGTATATGAATGCAGGCGCCAACGGATCGGATATATCAGACATTTTCCATTCAGCTGAAGTGATCACGAAAACCGGAGCCATTCGCTCCTTGCGTGCTGTAGATTTGGATTTTTCTTATCGCCACTCTTCCTTGCAAGATGCTGATGTCATTATCACAGAAGCGATTTTTGAACTGACTTTGCGCGATAGCGAAAGCATCAAGCTCCAATGGAACCAATATAAAGAAAAACGTTTAAAAACACAGCCTCTGCCGTTCGACTGTGCGGGCAGTGTATTCAGAAATCCACCGGGCCATTTTGCGGCAAAGCTCATCGAAGATGCTGGCCTAAAAGGTATGCGGTACGGAGGCGCGGAAGTATCGAGCAAACACGCCAATTTTATTATGAATACCGGCAATGCCACTGCACTTGATGTATGGACACTCATGAGACAGATTCAGGAAAAAGTTCACAGCCAATCTGGCATTCAGCTTGTTCCTGAAGTTGTAATCGTAGGTGAACTGTAAACATAAAATAGGGAGGTCTCACGATGATTCAAATCAGCCCAGCTGCTGTCACTCGCATTCAAAATATGCTTGAACAAGAAAGCTCTTCTCTCTTCATTCGTTTTGGCGTGAAGGACGGCGGGTGTTCCGGAATGACCTACGGGCTCGGTTTTGATGATACTTATCGAGAGGGCGACTCCACAATCGAAATGGATGGCGTGAAGTTAGTCGTCAATCCGGAAAGTTATCCGTATGTCGATGGCGTCGAAATCGATTACAAAGAGACAGGAATGATGGGTGGGTTTACGATCCAAAACCCGAATGCGATTGCAACCTGCGGCTGTGGAAGCAGCTTCCGTACAGCCCTACATCGAGGACAAAGAGAAAAGTGTGAATAAATCACCAGACGAAAATGACTTGTCACCGATTGCAAACGAATGCTATTCTAGTGAAAAATTTCCCCCTATTACTTATGTAAGGTGACAATATGCTTTCATTTTCCAGACTAATCAAATGTAAACCCCCAATCCCGTAATCTCCCTCCTGCGCTGTTTGAGATTTTCGGAATGTAGGGGGAATGTACAAGTGAATACAAAAATCTCAACACCATCTTTGCTACTGTTGATCATTCTGGTGGGTTTTCCGCAAATTAGTGAAACGATCTACACACCTTCGTTACCTGATATCGCCAATAGTCTTCATGCCAGTAACAATACGATCCAACTGACACTCAGTATTTACTTCCTCGGTTTTGCCTTTGGCGTATTTTGTTGGGGAAGACTCTCTGACGCTATCGGCCGACGCCCTGCCATGCTCTGGGGAATTTTCGTTTACGGTCTGGGCAGCTTGGGTTGCTACCTCTCCGTTTCAGCTGACTGGTTGTTATGGAGCCGGTTCATTCAAGCTTTCGGTGCGAGTGCAGGATCGGTGGTAACCCAAACCATCTTACGAGAGAGTACCGATACCACCAAGCGTCATGCTGTTTTTGCTCAGATTTCAGCTGCTCTCGCTTTTACGCCTGCAATTGGCCCCTTAATCGGTGGTTGGGTGGATCAATCGTTTGGATACCAGGCTGTTTTCTTCACGCTAATTGCGATGAGCGTAGCGATTTTTGCTTACGCGTTTGTATCGTTACCTGAGACCAAAACATTTACCGCTTCAAAGATAAACACGCTGGCTGTAGCCAAACGCCTTTTTACGGACAAAAGGATTTGGGCTTTTGGCTTCTTAATTGGGGCGACAAATGGCATGTTGTTCAGTTACTATGCCGAAACGCCATTTATTTTCATTGCGTTTTTCGGCATGACGCCTGGTGTGTTTGGGTTCTTGGGGATTTTCGTAGCTTTGGCTTCTGTGATCGGGGCCATGCTCTCGAAAAAACTGCTAACCAAATACCCCGCTGAGAGCATTATCCTGATCGGCTCACTGGTGACAACGTTAGGAGCAGTATGCCTCACAAGTTTCACTTTGTATGGAGTGAGCCCGTCCGTTGTTTCGATGGCGATCATGGTAATCTCTATCTTTACCCTTTTGCTAGGGATTGGGATCATGATTCCAAACTGCCTGAGTTTAGCTCTTGTCCACTACAGCGATGTGCTCGGAACTGCTGGCGCCATTTTTGGTTTGATTTACTACCTCATCGTCAGTCTCATTACGAGTGGCATGAGCTATTTTCATAACGGCTCGCTGGTCACCATGCCCATCTACTTCTTGCTATTGGCAATCATGATGGTGCTTGTTAGTAAACAAATGACGGCCAGCCATACAACCAAATAGCCGATTCGCTCTTTTCAGCAACTTCAACATCAAAAAGCCGATTCTCTCATAGAGAAATCGGCTTTTTGCCTGTACTCGTCACTCCTCCCGCTTCGTCTCGATCGATAATCCTTCGACATGCTTGCGACTCATCATTTTACGTTTCTTTCGGTTCTCTTTTGTCTCAAAAACGATGTCCATGTCATAATCGGCCGGATACAGCTCTTTGCCCTCTATATGCAAGACGAGGCGCTTTTTGTTGATTTTATATTTCTGATTTTGAATCATGACGCCAACGATACCTTTGGAGTCCTCCGCAGCAAACACGATGCCGGTTCTCCCCAAATAGGAGATGAATACACTATCGCCAACAGCAAATGGTTTGTCACGCTTTGGCGTGGCTGGGGTATCTGCTGCTTTTTCGGAAATCTCCTGGGAAAGTTGCTCACGCGTTTCCTCTTCTACTGCCACTACCACTTCTTCCGGCTTTTCTATTATCCGTGACTCCACATAGCCTGGAGCCTCATACTCTTCCTGCTCGACGTCTTGGTATTGTTCCAGCCTTTCATTAGCGGCAGTCGTAGTCATGAATCCATTCCGAGTAATTTCCCGAGAACGCTGAATCATCTCAGACGGGATACCCAGCTTCAGTGCGATCAGGAATGCGTAGCTCTGGCCAGCTTCTCCGATTCGCAAGCGATACAGTGGCTGCAAGGTCTCCTCGTCAAATTCCATTCGTGCATTTTGGAACCCAGCAGTTGCGGAGGCAAAATTTTTGATTTCGTTAAAATGTGTATTCACGATTACTGTCGCGCCTCTTCGGTGCAGCTCCTCCAAAATCGCAATCGATAAAGCGACCCCTTCTCCTGGATCTGTACCCGTAGCCATCTCATCAATTAGAACAAGGGTCGAGGCGTCGGTAATCTTCAAGATTTCCAAGACATTATGAATATGCGCCGAAAACGTGCTTAACGCTTGCTCGATACTCTGCCCATCCCCAATATCTACAGCGATGTTTCGGAAAATGGAGAAACGACTGCCTTCCTGTACTGGTACTAGCAAACCTGACTGAACCATCATGGTTAACAGCCCAATGGTTTTTAAGGTCAATGTTTTCCCGCCTGTATTGGGACCTGTAATAATAAGCGATTTGTACTCTCGACCAATTTTCAAATGCAGTGGCACCATTTTCGGACCGAGTAGCGGATGCCGTGCTTCCTTGACATCAAGGATTCCTTTTTCGTTTAGCTCGACGTTCGCGCCTCCGATTGCCAATGCGTACTTCGCTTTTGCGAAAAGGAAGTCATACATTCCAACGATCTCGACGTTCGCGGTGAGTTCATGGGTATATTCTTCTGCGTACGCGGACAATTGCATCAGTACTTTTGTTACCTCGCGTTCTTCCTCTGCCTTGAGTGCTGTCAGCTCAAACTGTACGGCGCTGATCTCCGTCGGTTCCATATAGACGGTTTGACCGCTCGCCGACTCATCTAAGACACTGCCTGCCACTTGCTTGCGATGTTCTTTTTTGATAGGGATGACATAGCGTCCATTGCGTGTACTAATCACATTTTCTTGCATGATCGAACGATATTTGTTCATGATCGAATCCAATTGCCTTTTCAGGCGCTCTTCAAATACGACAATGCGTTTGCGCACCTTCAACAAGTCTTTGCTGGCGGAATCGACAACTTGCCCATGACGGATGCACTGTTCGATTTCGTTCCTCAATTTTGTAGCGTCGTACATCGATGCTGCATAAGTGCTTACCCGTGGCGCCAATTGTGCTTTTGTTGCCATGTACTTCATGAGTTGTGAGCAACTCGTTAGGAACAAGTACAGATTCGTAAAATCGTTTACGCCAAATACATATCCCGTCCCTAGAAGAGAAAGGATCTTCTCCATCCCTTCCAGCGCGGGAATTGGTACACTAGCTCCATTTTGCAGGATGTTCTTGGCTTCAGCTGTTTCGTCCAGCTTACTACGCACTACCTTGACAGACTCCATTGGCATCATTTGTTCTACATGCTTTTTCCCTGCGTACGATAAGGCGTATTCCATTACCTTTTCTTTGATCTTGTCGTATTCGAGACGCTGTAATGCTTTTTCATTCATGACTGATTTCTCCTTTTTATGAAAAATAAAAAAGGGCGAAGAATGAACAAATGTCATTCTCCGCCCTTTTTTTTGGTATACCTAAACAAAACGCAACCAAATAAAAAACCGCGCTGAACACAGCACGGATTTTGGGCGCAATGATAGGGTTTTCACCTAAGGCATTGTATGATATCCGTTGTTCTTAACTAATTCCAAGGCCGATTATCACCCAGCACAAAGAAACTTTGCTACAGGGCAAAATTTCGAATGGTGAATCAAGACCTTTTGTATGGAATTGCTTTAGTTAAGAACGACCGCCGACATCAACATCTCTCCCTAGATATGGTTCCTTTCACTATAGCGCATGTGATCCTCTGCCGTCAATCCGCTTCGAATTTGTACAGCTTCACACCATAACCAGTAAAAATATCGTCAAGCTGTTTCCTCACCACATCCCAATCCCCGCCTGCTAATCCGCAGCCGATCCCGTATGGAATGGCGATGGTCAGATTTTCTTTTTTCGCGAGGGAGAGAACTTCTTCCAACCCTTTTTGCAGCATGTCATATTTCGTGTAGATTCCTTTTTTTCCATAACCGAGCTGTGCAAAAAGGTTGGCAATGTACTTCCCTTCCCCGACCTGGCAAAGTAGCACTTGTCCAAGGAGGTCGCCTCGTGCATCTGCATACTGCTCGCAATGACGCTTGTACTCCGTATAAACACTTGGATAGTTGGCCCTAATTTGCTTGGCAAGACCTGCCCCCATCACACCCATGCAGTTGACCTGCTGCACGATGATATTTTCTGTAGCTTCCAAAATATTCCCTGACACGACTTGTACCCATTCATTCATGGCACTCACTCCTTTTCCTTACGCTTCATGCAGGACTTTCTTTTTACGCCTAAAGAAGCGCAGACAAACAAAATAAAGCACAGATGCCGCTACGCCCAGGACATAAAACTTGAGAAGCAGCGTTAAGGTATGCATAACGATGAAGAAAAGCATCATCGTTGCGATGATTCCAGCCACGACGTACAGCATTGCTTCCAGTATGAGAAGGTGCCTTCTCTTGTTCAATGGCATTCGCTTCATGACCCAATCAATGATGATAGATTGCGGAATCCCTAACATAAACACCGTCGGGAACGTAAGCATCGCGACGGGAAGAACCGAGAATCGATCCTGAAAATACAGAAGGGCAGTTGCAAATGTAAATAAAAAACTCGCCACTATACCCGCCATAAACCTTTCAGCCATGCAGAACAATCACTCCTTCTTCCTACACCTGCTCACGAATAAACAGGTCTGGATAGTTCAGGACCAACCCATTTGTATCAACAGTGATGTTCTCCACGAATGTTCCAGCCTGGTATCGATAGACAGAAGAGTCCCCATTGCTTTCTAACAGCGTATATTGCTGCTGCACTTGTCTATACGTCAGCTCATGGGCCAAGAAATAGACTACTTGAATAGACTGTGGTTCCCATGGAGAATACGATAAACGGCGGATTGGCAGTGTATTTGTGAAAGGTGTACAAGAAATATCGATATCGATACAGCCAAAGAGCTCAGGAATGGGCTCACCCACCTCATTCGTCCAGTTTCCCTTGCCATCCGATGAGAGATGCAAAGCTCCTTCTTCGCCCATGATTGCCAGTGAAACCTCATGTGTGACCCAATTTGAATCCAGGACCATTTCATATTGGATTCTGGTTATACTAGCGTCATCCAGCCTTCCGATCACCATGCTATTTACGTGGATTCTGTTCGAGCCCTCCCGTATGCTCAAATGCTCATATCCTACACCTGTGGTTGGTTTCCAGATAACATTCGTTGGTAACATGCGAACCCCTCCGATCATTTGTTCCCCTTTTCTCATCCTATCATTTCTTGGATCAAAATGGTAGAGTCCTGTATAACCGGCTTGCACAACGCATACCTGAGTCATATATGGAATAGGATCATAGTACCGGAAAATAATGGAAAGGAGACAATCGATGGATAATCCCTCCCTCTCCTTAACACAACCTGACATGCTGTCCATTATTCGCAATGGTCTCCCCAAAACCCACTCCCCCCTCCATATCATCATCGTCGGGGCTGGGATGGCTGGTCTTGTTTCTGCCTCGTTGCTAAAAGCAGCGGGACACAACGTAACGATTTTGGAAGCAGCAAACCGGATAGGGGGCAGAGTGTACACATTGCGCTCTCCGTTTACCCATGGCCATTATCTGGATGCCGGGGCCATGCGTATTCCTCACACGCACGAACTTACCCTGGCATACGTGACGAAATTCGCTCTGCCCCTTCATCCGTTTATCAACAACTCTCCCAACGATATCCTCTCCGTAAATGGCATCAAAACAAGACGCTGGATCTATGAACGTAATCCTGACATCCTCCGGTTCCCTGTAGCCCCACATGAAAAAGGCCGTACTTTCAATGAATTAGCCGGGCAAGCCATTAAGCCTGTCATCGACTTCATCAATCTCAATCCAGCAACGAACTGGCCCATCATCGTCAAAAAATACGATCGATTTTCCATGGACCAGTTCTTACGCTTCAATCCTGTTGGTCCTTCCTTATCCTCCCCCGCTATCGATATGATCAAGGTCATGACTGGCTTCGAGGGTTTCCCTGAGCTCGCCTTTCCCGAAATTTTACGAGACTTCATCCTGTTCGATCCTTCTACACGCTTTTACGAAATAGCAGGGGGATTTGATCAGCTACCACAGGCATTTCTCCCACAATTACAAGACAATATATATCTCCGGCATAAAATGACGCGAATCGTCAAGACGGGGAATCAAATGACCATTTCTGGCGTTCGTACCGACACAGACGAAATGTTTCAGATGACCGGCGATATCGCGATTATTACCATCCCTTTTACTGTCTTGCAGTTTGTTCAGGTCGAACCGTACGACCTGTTTTCCTATCAAAAATGGAAAGCCATTCGTCAACTCCACTATGTTTCTTCATCCAAAATAGGCGTTCAGTTTTCTCAGCGCTTCTGGGAAGCACAAGGAATAAGGAGCGGACAAACAGTAACGGATTCGCCTATTCGCCTCTCCTACTTCCCCAATCACGGATTTGATCGGCCCGGGGGTGTCGTATTGGTCAGTTACACATGGGAAGATGACGACCTTCCTTGGCTCAGCATGTCGCAAGAAGTTCAAGTGATGCGAGCAGTAAAGCATCTGGCTGATATTCATGGAGAGCAGGTGTACAATACATTCGTTACGGGGGTCGCACATAATTGGGCATTGCAGCCCCATGCTGCTGGTGCCTTTGCCTTGTTCAAACCGTTGCAGGAGACGGAATTTGCTTCCCACATTGGTGCGCCTGAAGGAAAAATTTATTTTGCGGGGGAGCATATCTCGAATGAATATCACGGCTGGATTCAGGGGGCGATTGAGTCTGCTGTGCGCGTGGCTGTAGAGGTGGGCAGAAAATAAGCGGGGTTCTGTACGATAAAAGATTCCGTACATTCCCCGCCGTTTGTCGATTATGATTCTTTTACGAATTCAACTCATATTCTTTTCGAAGCAGCGCCAGCTTCACAAGATCAATGTACATCCCATTTTCAAATTCCGTTTCTCGATGGATTCCTTCCACCTGAAAGCCAAATTTTTGGAGCAAATGGATAGATGCCGTATTTCGTGTATCTGCATCTGCTTCTATTCTGTTTAGATGCATATGCGTAAACCCGTACGCGATAATGGGCCGCAGTGCTTCCGACATGATCCCCTTATTCCACCACGAAAAATTCAGATCATACCCAATCTCCGCTTTGTTATGTCCAGCATGATAATGTTTATAGCCGCAGCTACCCAGAAATTTTCCAGTGAAACGATCCGTGACCGCCCACCTGAGTCCCTGTTTTTGTTCAAATAAGTCTCGGTACCATCGAAGTTCATTTTCAGCATCTGCAATCGATTGAAATCTCGCTATTCCTACATATCTCGCCACATCTTCATGAGACAACACTTCAAAAATATCTTCTATGTCTTGTTGATCAGGTTGTCGCAGGATCAATCTGTCTGTTTCGATGACAGGGAATTGATCGAACATCGTCGGGCTACTCACGATAAGAACCTCCTCACAAACGTAGGACGGGACATTTTGGTTGCCTCATTCCCTTCCATAATCTAGTTCATGATATAGTTTATGATAGAAAGAAGCAATGTCTCGAATTGCTGAATCTGCTTGTGCGTTGCTCTTTTTGACGATGCCTTGATCCATATAGTTGTCGTGACAACTCTGTTCTACTGGTGGAGGATAGCAGAGTGATAATGCGTTCGTACTACAGCATCTTGCGAAAGTGATATTCCATCTCTCCAGCCATGGCTGCCGGAGTATCACCTGTTTCGCGGAAATCATGGGTATGAATCGTTTCAAACGGTCCAAAATCCGCTTGCTTATAAAACTCAAAACAAGGGAAGCCATCATGCGCTCCTTCGATCTGTACAAGACCATCCCTTTTCGCCGTAACTGATAATAAGTAGTCAACCGGAGGCGCATGCTCATTCAGGGGATTGCTCGCACTTGCGCTCATTTCAAAGCTCACTTCATCATCCGATTTCCATATCATATTCCTGCACAAAATGCCGTCTGTACTCGCTTTTCCCTTTCTCAGCTGAATCGAGCCATCAGGATTCGTGATCTTCTCTGTTGTGATTCCCGTGTTCTGATAGGTGAAAATTTCTTTTTTCATAAAGTCTACGACAACCTCTTGCTCCACTCTGGAACGCATGGCGTTAACTGCATGCGGGGTAAATTCACGCGAATCGCCTTCGAATTGAATGATTTTTCCTGTTTGCGAATCAGTTCTTGGTTCCGTCCATGACAGGGGGATAAATACACTCGCCCTGATTTTGATCAGGTTCACCATACCTTGGCACCTCCATGTGTCATTGTTCTTCTAAGACAAATATGTTATGTTTTGGTAAAAAAAGAACACCATGCAGATATCATCATTTCGTTGTCAACGCTGCTTATCATTACTTTCCGTGCAAAAAAATAGGATCTATCCTGATAAAGTAAGGTGGGATAAAGATGTTGCAAGAGAATGCCAATCTTCATGTTCCAGACAGATGTATCTTTCTCGTTACCGGGGTTATGGCTTCTGGAAAATCAACGGTAGCTCAGTTACTTGCTGAAAAGCTGAATCGAGGCGTCCATCTGCGTGGTGATTCGTTCCGACGAATGATTGTAAATGGCAGAGAGGAGTATATGCCTGAACCGTCAGAAGAAGCCATTCGACAGTTGCGGTTGCGCTACAAAATAGCAGCCTCTACAGCAGACACTTTTTTTGAAGCAGGATTTAATGTGGTTGTACAGGATGTTGTGATCGGCCCCTTTTTGGGCGAATTTGTAGAAATGATTCGGAACCGTCCGTTGTATGTTGTAGTACTCTCGCCAAGCGAAAAAGCAATTGAAGAGAGAGAAGCTTCCCGTTCCAAAACAGGGTATGGTGCTTGGACGATTTCCCATCTCAATAAAATCTTGCAAACCGAGACACCAAAGCTCGGCATGTGGATCGATTCTTCCGAGCAGGCACCTCAGGAAACGGTGGAGGAAATCTTACTCTCTATGAAAAAGCCTGAGTTCAGTGACATGCCGAACTCAGGCAACCAAATCGTCTAACTTCTTACACTGCGTACATCGTTGGCCAGAAGTACTCTACGCCTTCCGCGTACAAGAACGCTTGGAACTTTTTCAGCTCATCAGGAGTGTTTCGAACAGCGCGAGGAGTCAAGCCATATTGCAAGCAATAAGCTGTCAAATAACCAGCTACTTCACCAACGTTCCACTCTACTGGGTGGAGACGGAAGCATCCATTTGTAATATGCGTAACCCCAAGATTTTTGCCCGCTGGCAGCAGGTTATTTACACGCACAGGGATTAAGCTGCCCAACGGAATTTGGAACGGATAGGTAGACACATCGACGTAATTGCGGTTCGCTGTACTCGGATGTAGATCGATTCGGTAACTACCGACTCCAACGGAATCTTCGAAAGCCTCTGCTTTGCCTGTTTTGCGGACAAATGCACTCACATGTTGCTCCAAAACGGTGAATTCGGCTTTGATCCGGCGGGATTCACGAATATACGGATACATCGCCAGTCCATCCTCTGTTCCTACTACATCCTTGCGCAGTCGCAGGCCAGGATACCCTTGTCCACCATCTGGGCGAGGAGCCTCTGTTTGCATCCAATACAGAAGGGAGAGACTCAGCTGTTTACCACCGTAAAGGTGACGCTGACGCTCTTCCTCTGGCACATCGATGATCGAGCCCAGCCAGTAATCATTTTGCGGCCAGTTAACGAGCGATACACCACTCTTGTACAAACCGGTTTGGAAGTTTTTCGGATCAGCAACCTGACGATACGTGAAGAGCGGAAAATATTTAGTACCCGGGAACAGCTCATATCGTACAGATTCAGCAGTATTTCGCGGGTTGGAACCTGTCCAGCTGAGCAGCTTGTCCGGCCAAAAATCTGCTTTGTAGTTTCTCCAGAAGTCATACGTTTCCGGTTTGGCAATTGTATGATCTTCTCCCTCCAAATAGTCCATGGCAAAGACATACGTAAACGCCTGAATATCATTTGGCTGCGGCGGTCCGACAACAGCATTTGGCTCTCCAGTTTGATCAACTGATTCAGCGCCAAGCACATATTCGACGCCGGCTTGCGGGAGAACATCTCCACATTCTGTCGCATCCAAGAAATAAGGTGCTACCAATTCATGAAAATCATGATGCTTCTTATCTTCGACCGTGATCGACAAGACATTATCGCCATCCATGCGAACGGCATGCAGCTTATGATTAGTCAGAATAGTAAGTCTACCACTGTTAATGTACGGAGCAAGCATCTGATAAAAAACAGCCAGTGCTACTTTTGGTTCGTGGCAAAGGCGACTTACAGAACCGTTACCAGGGTCAAGATTCGGAATGACGCGTGCTTCTGCCGTCATTGGGTAATGGTTGCGATAATAGTCACGCACGCTGTCACGGAATGTCCGATAGCTGCGCGTGCAACCAAACTGTTCGATCCATGGATGCTCATCTGGAGGTACCGCCTGACTCGTAAATTGACCGCCAATCCAATCGGTTTCCTCCGTCATAATGACTGATTTTCCTGATTTCGCTGCTGCCAGTGCTGCTGCGCAGCCACCAGTGCCTCCCCCAATAATCACCACATCAGCATGAAGTTCTCTCATTCTGCTCCCCTCCACATTTTCTGATTTTTGGTTGTTCCTGTCAGTTAATACGCAAAAAATGACAATACGTTACAATTTTCGCAAAAAACACTAAATATTTTTTCATCAGCTTCTACTTGTGCAAACTTTGTTTCTGGATCTATGCCCCTAATTTCCCCTCAGAGTGATGACCCTTTTCATCCCCTTCCAGCTGTCTCTTACCAAGCCTGAATTCCCCATCTCCACGCCAAACTTGTGTATTGAAGTGGAATCGTCTAAACAAAAACAAGAACATGTGTTCTTATTCAAATATATATGAACAAAATGCGAACAGTCAAGAAATTATTCCCTTTTCTTTCTGTTTTTTGTAAAAATACAAGCGACAGAAAGCACCGCAAAGTGAAGATAAGCACAAAAAATCCCTTCAGCGTGACTATTGGACTGACCCTAATTAATGAGACGTTGAAAAAGCACCTAGGCTACCTGTTTCCCATACTCGTATGGAGACAGGTAGTTCAATTTTTCCTGAATTCGATCTTGGTTATAAAAACAGATGTAATTTTC
>NZ_JAMAUS010000060.1:0-451 GCF_023714195.1 Brevibacillus sp. MER 51
TGGTGCTGGTCGCTATCGCCACCTGGCTGCTGCACAACCAGGGTATCGCACGTATGGTGCTGGGCGTCGTCGCACTGGGTATCGTCGTGATTTTCGCCAAAGAAACCATAGGCCTGAAAGGCGCTCCGCGTCGTAAAATGATCGTCGCTTTCCTGCTGATGGTAGAAGCGATTGTCTTCTTCGTGTTGTACAGCCAGATGCCGACCTCGCTGAACTTCTTCGCCATCCGTAACGTGGAGCACTCGATCCTCGGTCTCGCCTTTGAGCCGGAACAGTATCAGGCGCTGAACCCGTTCTGGATCATGATTGGTAGCCCGATTCTGGCCGCCATTTACAACAAGATGGGTGACCGCCTGCCGATGCCGCACAAATTTGCTATCGGTATGGTACTGTGCTCTGGCGCATTCCTCGTCCTGCCTTTAGGGGCGAAGTTCGCCAGCGACGCCGGTAT
>NZ_JAMAUS010000061.1:0-445 GCF_023714195.1 Brevibacillus sp. MER 51
TTATTACATTACTTTGTGATGTTGTTACTCTCATTAGTAACAGTAGCAAGTATTCAAACGGTAGGTATTATTCTTGTAGTTGCATTATTAATTACACCTGCATCTACAGCATTTTTAATTAGTAAAAAACTATACTCAATGATGATTATAGCAAGTTTAATAAGTGTCATAAGTTCAATTGTCGGACTTTATTACAGCTATATTTACAACATTCCTAGTGGTGCGACAATCGTACTTTGTACGTTTGTAATTTATATCATCACATTATTTTTCACAAAATTTACGAATAGAAAGAAACGAGGAAGTTTAACATGAAAAAATTAGTACCTTTATTATTAGCCTTATTACTTCTAGTTGCTGCATGTGGTACTGGTGGTAAACAAAGCAGTGATAAGTCAAATGGCAAATTAAAAGTAGTAACGACGAATTCAATTTTATATGATAT
>NZ_JAMAUS010000062.1:0-442 GCF_023714195.1 Brevibacillus sp. MER 51
TCACCATCCTATGATGACTTGATTATTGGAAACGTTGAAAGGTGGGGGGAAGGTGAAATAGGGACACTTGTTGATGCGGAAATAGTGAACAACCCTAAATATTTAGAAATTAAACAAGTCATTAAAGGGAAAGAACATGTTGGTTACCGTGCGACATTATGTTTCTCTAAATTTCCTGAAAAAATGGATTTCCCGTCAGGATATCCGTGGATTTACTATGCGGGACTATTAGATTTTCCTTTAGATTTTGCTTTACATTTCACCTTAGAGCCTCCACAGAAAGTTAAGAAAGAGATTGGGCGTAAAAATAAAGACACCGCAGATCAGGCCGCTAACATGACTAGTGCTGGTGGTTCAACTAACATTGAGATTGAGGAAAGAGCTAGACTGGGTGAAGAGTTAGAGTATATCCTGAAAAACAGCAACCTACCTTGGTTGTATG
>NZ_JAMAUS010000063.1:0-441 GCF_023714195.1 Brevibacillus sp. MER 51
GGCGCAGGGTGCTGATAATCACGATCTCGCGATCGTAATCATTGCCGTTGGGGGTCGAACCTTCGGTCAGGCCGGTGTTGGCCGCCTGCATCAGAATAATTTTATCGGCGTCTACGCAGGCGTTGAGCACGCGCCAGAGCTCCAGCAGGGTACCGGGAAAGACAACCGCCAGGGCCTCGCCCTGACCGGAGCGGAAGCCTTTGCGGTAGCGCTGGGTTTTTGCCGGGTCGGTCAGCAGATGCGAAGGGCCAACCAGGCGCGCCAGGTCAGCCAGAAACGTTTTATGGGTGTCAGTGGGTGCAGATGACATGTTCCACTCCTTGTGGTGGTGCGCGAAATATCGAGGATAAGCATAGCGCTTTGTATGACAATTTGATGCATGAATGTTTCGCAAAAATCAGAGAAGAACCTTAGCATTCTGCGGGCGCGTTGTTTATATAT
>NZ_JAMAUS010000064.1:0-433 GCF_023714195.1 Brevibacillus sp. MER 51
CTCTTACCGTCGGTGCGAAATCCTCAGCTGGACCTGGCAGCTACGTCCTGTGGATCAAAGCGGAGAATCGCGTCTACCTCGTAGCTCACGGTCTAGTGAAACGGGTCATGCTCACTACTGCTGAGCCGTGGAAGACCCCTGTTGGGAACTACAAGATTCAATACAAGACGCGGCACGCGGCTTTTACTGAGGATGGCATCCGCTGGTATATACCTAATTTCCTGTCTTTTTATCAACGCCCCGGCGCGACGGGAACTATCGGTTTCCACCAGATTCCCTGGGACGAAAAGACCAAGAAACCTGCCCAGCCTGTCTACACCTTGGGATTGCCCGGATATTCAAGTCACGGCTGTGCTCGGCTGGCCCCCAAAGATTCTGAGGCTCTCTACAGATTTGCTCATGAGGGCACAAAGGTGAAAGTGCGGTGAGCCGT
>NZ_JAMAUS010000065.1:0-432 GCF_023714195.1 Brevibacillus sp. MER 51
GACTTTATGCCCTAGGTTTATATATCACATATTATGATACGCTTTTTAAAAATTTTAAATAATAATTCATAAATGCTTCTGGTTCTTCAATATGCGGTGCATGTCCTGAATGTTCGAAGATTTTTTTCGTAACATTTAAAAAATGCGCTTCCAATTTAAAATGATTCTTATCTTTAATCAAAGGATCATGTTCCCCATTAATTAACAAAGTAGGTACACATGTACGTTTTTTTAAATACATAGGTTCATCTTTATGCAAAATTAATGAACGAATTGCCACCGCACTATCATCCTCAGACTTAATGCTATATATTCTTTGTTTTTGATACCATTTCATCGTCTTCTCTTGATTTCTAAACAATTTAGAAAATAAAAGAATATACGCTTCAGACTTATTAAAACCCGCTATATCATCTTGATATTGTATTAACA
>NZ_JAMAUS010000066.1:0-421 GCF_023714195.1 Brevibacillus sp. MER 51
GCCGATAGGCCACGCGCTCAATGCTCCAGCCGTAGGCGCTGGCAATCACAATGGCGCCCACGAATCCGGCGGCGACCAGCAGCCAGCTAGTGTCAATGCCCATCATCATCAGCGCGGCGATGATCATGAAGGAGACATAGCTGCCAATCATATAGACCTCGCCGTGGGCGAAGTTGATCATGCCGATAATGCCGTACACCATCGTATAGCCGATGGCGATCAGCGCATAGGTACTGCCCAGCGTGACGCCGTTAAACATCTGCTGCAGAAAATAGAGAAACTGCTCGGACATAAGGTAACCTTTTTCAAACCGCCCGCGGATCGCGGGCGGAGGGATAACTCGTCTTCAGCGCTTATTTCGCCGCGCTCGAAGAGCCGTCGGCGTGCCACTGGAAGACACCAAACTCAAATCCCTTCAGAT
>NZ_JAMAUS010000067.1:0-419 GCF_023714195.1 Brevibacillus sp. MER 51
TCCCGCGCCTGGGCCAGAGGATAGTTGGAGATCCCGACATATAGCGCTTTACCCTGACGAACCAGATGATCGAGCGCACGCATCGTTTCCATCAGCGGCGTCTGTGGATCAGGCCGGTGATGGTAAAAAATATCGACGTATTCCAGCCCCATGCGTTTAAGGCTCTGGTTAAGGCTGGCTACCAGATATTTTCGCGATCCCCAGTCGCCGTAAGGGCCGTCCCACATCGTGTAGCCTGCTTTAGTGGAGATGATTAACTCATCGCGATAAGGCAGGAGCGACTCTTTCAGGATGCGGCCAAAGTTGCTTTCCGCCGAGCCCGGCGGCGGCCCATAGTTGTTGGCCAAATCGAAATGGGTTATACCGAGGTCAAAAGCGTGCAGGAGCATCTGCCGGCTGGTTTCCACTCGCGTTTCATC
>NZ_JAMAUS010000068.1:0-418 GCF_023714195.1 Brevibacillus sp. MER 51
GCATTTTGTAATTGTATTAATGAAATATGCTTGAGTTCTCTTTGTAACCGTTCAATCATAGGAATTGTTTGATCAGTAGAACCACCATCAATACAAAGGATTCTATAGTGTTCTTTACTCTCAATAGATATTAACAATTGTCGAATTGTTGCCTCATTATTACATGTAGGTATGATTATCGTAAACCTCATTTTGTCACCATCTTATCTATATATTCTGTGAGCTGATGTAAACTTTTATCAGTATTATACTTATGCCAATCTTTAAATAACGGACTTAATAGATGTTCTTTTTCTTGTATCGTCATTATTAAATCTTCTTCAGTATACACTTTGTAGCTATCCGGTATTGCTTTGTAAAATTGATTCAGGCCTCTCACCTGATCATATGTTCCTTCATCATACACATAAAATATAGT
>NZ_JAMAUS010000069.1:0-417 GCF_023714195.1 Brevibacillus sp. MER 51
CCTTTCACACTATATATCGAAACAAAATAATAAAATGGCTAATTTTATTTTCTATGTTTAAAATCTATAAAAAAGGCAATAGATATATGTAACTAAAATATAATATAGCTATGATTAAGACACTTAAAGCAAGGGGAGGTTGAGTAATGAATAAAGTAGAAGCGATTAAATTTAATGATGATATTGTTAAAATGTATGAAGCGCTCAAGATAAAATCTGAACGTGACTATTTATTCTTTAAGTTAGCTATACATAGTGGATTGAAAGTATCAGAATTATTAACAATTACAGTCTCTCAAGTTAAGAGACTAATTGAAAAGTGTACGTTATCAGAAATGTGTAAAGCACATTTTCATTCGTTGATTAAAATTAGGTTACCAGAAACATTATCGAAAGAACTACTTCAATATATAGAGG